>NZ_JBHWUW010000020.1:0-142137 GCF_042737245.1 Streptomyces sp. NPDC060002 | reverse complement strand
CAGGATCTCCGGGCGCGCCCCTCACGCGTGCGTCCCTCGTGGCTCAGCTGCCGGTGTCCGCCTTGCGGACCGACAGGAGGTCCTCCAGCTGTTCCTCCCTCGCCTGGGCGGCCACGAAGAGCAGTTCGTCGCCCGCCTCGAGGGAGTCCTCGCGGGTGGGGGTCAGGACCCGGGTGCCGCGGATGATGGTGACCAGCGAGGTGTCCTCCGGCCATTCCACGTCGCCGACCTGGGTGCCGGCCAGGGCCGACTCCTCGGGGAGGGTCAGTTCGACGAGGTTGGCGTCGCCGTGGCTGAAGCGGAGCAGGCGGACCAGGTCACCGACGCTCACCGCCTCCTCGACCAGGGCCGACATCAGACGCGGGGTGGAGACGGCCACGTCCACGCCCCAGGACTCGTTGAAGAGCCACTCGTTCTTCGGGTTGTTCACCCGGGCGACGACGCGCGGGACGCCGTACTCCGTCTTGGCCAGCAACGACACGACCAGATTGACCTTGTCGTCGCCGGTCGCGGCGATCACGACGTTGCAACGCTGGAGGGCGGCCTCGTCGAGGGAGGTGATCTCGCAGGCGTCGGCCAGCAGCCACTCCGCCTGCGGGACGCGCTCGACCGAGATGGCGGTCGGTGCCTTGTCCACGAGCAGGACCTCGTGGCCGTTCTCCAGCAGCTCGCCCGCGATCGAGCGGCCGACGGCGCCGGCTCCGGCAATGGCGACCCTCATCAGTGACCGTCCTCCTTGGGGCCCTCGGCGAACGAGGCCTCGACCTTCTCGACCTCGTCGCTCCGCAGCATCACGTGCACCAGGTCGCCTTCCTGGAGCACCGTCTGGGAGGTGGGCAGGATCGCCTCGCCGAGGCGGGTGAGGAACGCCACGCGGACGCCCGTCTCCTCCTGAAGCTTGCTGATCTTGTGGCCGACCCAGGACGGGGCGGCGTGCACCTCGGCGAGCTCGAGGCCCCCGGTGGGGTCGCGCCACAGCGGCTCGGCGCCCGAGGGGAGCAGCCGGCGCAGCATCTGGTCGGCCGTCCAGCGGACGGTGGCGACGGTCGGGATGCCCAGGCGCTGGTAGACCTCGGCACGCCGGGGGTCGTAGATGCGGGCGGCGACGTTCTCGATGCCGAACATCTCACGGGCCACCCGGGCGGCGATGATGTTGGAGTTGTCGCCGCTGGACACGGCGGCGAAGGCGCCGGCCTCCTCGATGCCCGCCTCGCGCAGGGTGTCCTGGTCGAAGCCGACTCCGGTGACCCGCCGGCCACCGAAACCGGAGCCCAGTCGTCGGAAGGCGGTGGGGTCCTGGTCGATCACGGCGACCGTGTGCCCCTGTTGCTCCAGGGTCTGCGCGAGGGCGGAACCCACCCTGCCGCAGCCCATGATGACGATGTGCACGACCGTCCTTCCGAGGTCAAGAAGTCAAGAAGTCAATAAAAATTCTGGCCTGGCTTTGAACAGGGTCTCAGACCGTCGACCAAGCTACACACGTGCGGTCGGCGCAGGGCACCCCCGTGCACGCTTTGCGTGATCAGCGGCGGCTGATGCTCCAGAGACTGAGGAAGGTAAGGATTCCGAGGCCGACGAGGGTGCCGACGGCGCCGATGATCTCCGCGGTCGTGTGCATGGACCCTCCAAGGGGGCGGCAGCGGGCGGGGATTGTCATATAGACATGGGGATCGGCGCGGTCGCGGAATCCGCAGCGCGGGCATGGCCGATTTCACCCGGGAGGCAGACGTGGCACGCCATCACCCGGCTGAGGCCGGGGGAGGGTGGGCGGTCCCGTGTTCGAAGGCCTACGATCCTCTGTTGTGTCCAAACTGACCGACGTGCCCAAACGGATTCTGATCGGGCGCGCACTGCGCAGTGATCGGCTCGGAGAAACGCTCCTGCCGAAGCGCATCGCCCTGCCCGTCTTCGCTTCCGACCCGCTGTCCTCCGTGGCCTACGCGCCCGGGGAGGTACTGCTGGTCCTGTCCATCGCGGGCGTGTCGGCCTACCACTTCAGCCCCTGGATCGCCCTCGCGGTCGTCGTGCTGATGTTCACGGTGGTCGCCTCCTACCGGCAGAACGTCCACGCCTACCCCAGTGGCGGTGGCGACTACGAGGTGGCCACCACCAACCTCGGCCCCAAGGCCGGCCTGACCGTCGCGAGCGCGCTGCTCGTCGACTACGTCCTGACCGTCGCCGTCTCCATCGCCTCCGGCATCGAGAACCTCGGCTCCGCGATCCCGTTCGTGGTCGAGCACAAGGTGGCCTGCGCGGTCGCCGTGATCGTGCTGCTGACGCTGATGAACCTGCGCGGCGTCAAGGAGTCCGGCAAGCTCTTCGCCATCCCCACCTACGTCTTCGTCGCCGGCGTCTTCATCATGATCGCCTGGGGCGCCTTCCGCGGGCTGGTGCTCGACGACACCATGCGGGCGCCGACGGCCGAGTACACGATCAAGGCCGAGCACCAGGGGCTGGCCGGCTTCGCCCTGGTCTTCCTGCTGCTGCGCGCCTTCTCCTCCGGCTGTGCCGCGCTCACCGGTGTGGAGGCGATCTCCAACGGCGTCCCCGCCTTCCGCAAGCCCAAGTCGAAGAACGCGGCGAGCACCCTCGCGGCGATGGGCCTGCTGGCCGTCACCATGTTCTGCGGCATCATCGTGCTGGCCCTGTTCACCAAGGTCCGGATGGCCGAGAACCCGGCCGTCGACCTGCTCAAGGACGGCACCGCGGTCGGCGCCGGATACGTCCAGAACCCGGTGATCACCCAGGTCGCCGAGGCCGTGTTCGGCAAGGACAGTTTCCTCTTCCTCGTGCTCGCCGCCGCCACGGCCCTGGTGCTGTTCCTGGCGGCGAACACCGCCTACAACGGCTTCCCGGTGCTCGGCTCGATCCTCGCCCAGGACCGCTACCTGCCCCGCCAGCTGCACACCCGCGGCGACCGCCTCGCCTTCTCCAACGGCATCGTGCTGCTCGCCGGGGCGGCCATGCTGCTCGTCGTCATCTACGGCGCCGACTCCACCCGCCTGATCCAGCTGTACATCGTCGGCGTGTTCGTGTCCTTCACGCTCAGCCAGATCGGCATGGTCCGGCACTGGAACCGCCTCCTGGCGACCGAGACCGACCAGCTCAAGCGGCGCCACATGGTCCGCTCCCGCGCGATCAACACCTTCGGCGCCTTCTTCACCGGCCTGGTCCTGGTCGTCGTCCTGGTCACCAAGTTCACGCACGGCGCCTGGGTCGCCCTGCTCGGCATGGTGATCTTCTACGGGACGATGACCGCCATCCGCCGTCACTACGACCGTGTGTCCGCGGAGATCGCCGCTCCCGACGGCCCCAGCGACGACACCGTCCGGCCCTCGCGCGTCCACTCGGTGCTGCTGATCTCCAAGATCCACCGCCCGACGCTGCGCGCCCTCGCCTACGCCAAGCTGATGCGCTCCGACACCCTCGAGGCGCTCACCGTCAACGTCGACCCGGCCGAGACGAAGACGCTGCGCGACGAGTGGGAACGGCGCGGGATCGACGTACCGCTGAAGGTTCTGGACTCGCCCTACCGCGAGGTCACCCGGCCGGTCATCGAGTACGTCAAGAGCCTGCGCCAGGAGTCGCCGCGCGACGCGGTGTCGGTGATCATCCCGGAGTACGTGGTCGGCCACTGGTACGAGCACCTGCTGCACAACCAGAGCGCACTCCGGCTCAAGGGACGGCTGCTGTTCACGCCGGGCGTCATGGTCACGTCCGTCCCCTACCAGCTCCACTCCTCCGAGGTGGCGAAGAAGCGGGCCCGCAGGCGCCAGGAGTGGAACGCTCCGGGTGCGGTGCGACGCGGTCCCCTGCAGGAGGGGCGCCCGAAGGAATCGTCGGGCTCCGGTTCCGGCAGCGCCCCGGGTTCCTCGAAGCCGGACGCGAAGAACTGACCCTCGCGCGGGGCGGGCGTTCGCCCCCCCGCCCCGGCGCATGGTGAACGGCCGGACGACAGCCACGTAGACTGGTGGGCTGTTGTCCGGCCGTTCCTCGTTCGACGTTGTGGAGTCACCCCGCCATGCAGGAAGAACCGAAGAAGTCGCAGGCGGTGTCGCTCGTCGGGCAGGAGTACGAGGTCGAGATCGGCCCCGTCGCCCACGGCGGCCACTGCATCGCCCGGACGGAAGCCGGCCAGGTGCTGTTCGTCCGGCACGCGCTGCCCGGCGAGCGGGTCGTGGCCCGGGTGACCGAGGGCGAGGAGGGGGCCCGGTACCTGCGCGCGGACGCGGTGCAGGTGCTGGAGCCGTCCAAGGACCGGGTCGAGGCACCCTGTCCGTACGCCGGACCCGGCCGCTGCGGCGGCTGCGACTGGCAGCACGCCAAGCCGGGCGCCCAGCGCCGCCTCAAGGGCGAGGTGATCGCCGAGCAGCTGCAGCGGCTCGCGGGCCTCACGCCCGAGGAGGCCGGCTGGGACGGCACCGTGATGCCGGCCGAGGGCGACAAGCTGCCGCCCGGCCAGGTGCCCGCATGGCGCACCCGCGTCCAGTACGCGGTCGACGCCGACGGCAACGCAGGCCTGCGGCGCCACCGCTCTCACGAGGTCGAGCCGATCGAGCACTGCATGATCGCGGCGCCGGGCATCAGCGAGCTGGGCATCGAGGACCGCGACTGGTCCGGGATGGTGTCCGTCGACGCGATCGCCGCGACGGGCTCCCAGGACCGCATGGTCATCCTCGAGCCCCGGCCCGGTGCCCGCCTCCCCCTCGTCGAACTCGACAAGCCCGTCTCCGTCATGCGCGTCGAGGAGCACGACGGCGGCATCCACCGTGTCCACGGCCGGGGGTTCGTCCGCGAGCGTGCCGACGGCCGGACGCACCGCGTCGGCAGCGGCGGCTTCTGGCAGGTCCATCCGCAGGCCGCCGACACCCTCGTCAAGGCGGTCATGCAGGGCCTGCTGCCGCGCAAGGGCGACATGGCGCTCGACCTGTACTGCGGCGTCGGCCTCTTCGCGGGAGCCCTCGCCGACCGCATCGGTGACAAGGGCGCGGTCCTCGGCATCGAGTCCGGCAAGCGCGCCGTCGAGGACGCCCGGCACAACCTCGCCGGGTTCGAGCGGGTGCGGATCGAGCAGGGCAAGGTCGAGGCCGTACTCCCGCGTACCGGCATCACCGAGGTCGACCTCGTCGTCCTGGACCCGCCGCGCGCGGGAGCGGGCAAGAAGACGGTCGAGCACCTGGCGTCCCTGAAGCCGCGCAAGATCGCGTACGTGGCCTGCGACCCGGCGGCCCTCGCCCGCGACCTGGCGTACTTCCGGGACGGGGGCTACAAGGTGCGGATGCTGCGGGCGTTCGACCTGTTCCCGATGACGCATCACGTGGAGTGCGTGGCTATTTTGGAGCCTGCGGACAAGGGTGTCTGACCTGCTGTTTTGTAGTCCGGGTGGGTCGCTCGACCTGTTTTCCTCTGTGTAGAGGGTCGGGCAGACGCACTGCTTGTTCAAACTCGCCTGACCTGCGGTTACAGGGTGTGGCGGGGTTCGTACGCCTGATGTCGGCGACGTGCATTCGCCACTCTTGACGCTCGAATGACGCTCGGTTCGTGAGACTGAAGCAGGGTCGCGTTGCTTGGCCCGCCAGGGGCGAGTGGGGCCGGCGGGTTTGCCCTCGTTCGCGAGGCGTCGGCGTGACTGTCGCCCACGAGGGACAGCCGGCAGCCGGCTTACGCAAAGGGCGCAAGCCGGTGATCGGTCGTAACTTCTTCCGGCCCCCATCGGTGACGACGGAGCGCATGCCGGAGGAGTCTCACAGCCACTCCCGGGCCGCCCGGTCGCAGACGCCCAGGACGTCACCCGCACGGACTCGGCGCGACTCGTGCGCGGCCGTCCCGGGCGCTCCGATCCTCTTCAGCCGCCGATGGGCGTGACCCCTGAGGGAGCCGGGGCCAGTCGGTACCCGCCGTCCTCGCGTCGCACGTGTCCGGCGGTCGGCGGCGGGAAGTGGCTCCCCAGCAGGAGAGTTGACGTACCGGCCAGTGAGCCGAGCACCTGGTTCCGGGTCCTGGCCGCGAGTTCGGGAGCGACGTCCACACAGCTGCAGAGCTCCGGATGCGCCATCTGGACCGGGTGGTGGATGCTGTCGCCGGTGACCAGTGCGGTCTCGCCACGGCTGCTCAGTTCCACCGCTACCTGCCCCGGTGTGTGGCCGGGGGTAGGCAGCAGACGGATGCCCGGCGCGACGTCCGTGCCCTCGTCCGCGACATCGATGAGGTCGAACAGACCTGCTTCCCGGACGGGATGGACCGAGTCCCGGAACATCTGTCGACGCGCCTCCTCCATGTCGACACCCGCCCAGTAGTCCCACTCGGTGCGTGAGGTGAGATAGCGCGCGTTCGAGAAGGTGGGCACCCAGGCGTCGCCCTCGGCACGCGTGTTCCACCCCACGTGGTCGGCGTGGAGGTGGGTCAGGACCACGACGTCAACGCTCTCCGGCGCGAAGCCCGCCGCCCGTAGCCGTGCTTCGTAGTCGCTGTTCAGGTTGTGCCAGGCGGGGTTGGAGCGCCGCTTCCCGTTTCCGATGCCGGTGTCCACCAGCACCCGCATGCCGTCCACCTCGACGGCGAAGCTGTGACTCGCCAGGCGCAGGACGCCTTGTTCGTCGACGAATTCGGGGCTCAGCCAGGGAGTCCGGCTCACGAGGTCGGTGGTTGCCCCGGGCAGCAGCCACGGACCGGTCTGGGCGGGCAGGACCACTTCGTCGATGCGTCGTACGGTGTGGTTGCCCACCGTCCAGGAAGAGGCGGGGGGAGTAGTGGACCTGGTCGTTTGCGATGAGGTGAACACGAAGAGCTTCCTTACCTGTGATGGGTCGCGAGGACGGAGATGTCCGGGGCGGGTGTGTCCGGTGAGGCGGATGTCTAGTTGCTCGTTGCCGGGCGGGAGTGGGCGTCGTCCGCAGACGGTGTCCGGCGCCGACTGCGCGGCGGCGCGGTCAGCGTCGAGACTGCGACGGTCGCCAGTACGGCCACGCAGCCGGCATGGGCCAGTGCTGCCGCACGCGGTCCGAAGCCGGCGGTGAGGGCGCCGGCGCCGATGGCGGGCAGACTCATCGCCAAGTAGCTGAGTACGTAATAGGAGGCGAGTGTGCCGCTCTTCTCCCGGGCCGGTACCGAGTCGACGACCGCGCGCAGCGCACCCTGGGAGACAACTCCGAAGCCGAACCCGGCCGGCGCCGCCCCGGTGAAGACAGGTACGGGGAGATTGAGGGCACCCAGGGTCAGGACGGCTGCCGGAATCACCGCGCAGCTCCCAAGAGGAAGCGGAGACGTCGGGACGCATCCTGCGCGTGAAGTACACCGTCGGGGCGGCGACGGCCGTCAGTGTGAAGAAGACCAGGCAGCCGGCGTATTCGGGTCCGTCGGAGGAGATGAGCCGTGTGAAGCCCGGCCCCAGGGACGAGTAGAAGCCGCCGAGTGCCCAGACGGCGACGACGCCGGCGCCGTTGAGCAGGAGAGCGTGGGCGGCCGCCGACGGCAGCGCCAGGTGGGGCCGCGTCGAGCGCAGTGCTCCGGGACGGCGGCGGACGGTCTCGGACGTCGAGACCAGGGCGATGGCCTGCGCGGCGAACACGGCGATCAGGGCCGCGTACACCGTGATCGCCGGAACGGGGGCGAAGCGCACCATGAGGGTGGCTGCCAGGACGCCGGCCGCCATGCCCGTCACCGGCGCGATGCTGTTGGCCAGAGCGGGGCGCCCCGGCCGGGCGGGGTCGTCCAGGTCGAGGAGAGCCGCACCTGCTGCGCTGGTCGCCGCGCCGGTCGCGATGCCCTGCAGCACGCGGGCGCCGATCAGGGTGGTCGGGCCGTCGGCCGTCGCGAACAGTGCTATGAAGGCGACCTCCGGTCGTCAGCGGTGCGATCAGGAGTGCCAGAGCGTAGGCGCTGGAGACCACCGTGATGTCGAGGGCCGACAACTGCCACTGAGCCTGGTAGTGGGGGTACAGCGGGGTCGGCGCGCTGGATGCGGCGAGCAGCGCGATGAGGATCGAGGTGTGCAATGCGAACGGCAGGCGTCCGGATGGGGAGGTGCGGGGAGGCGTGAGGCCCGCGGGGACGCTCTGCATGAGGCTCCTTCCCGCACTAAAAGCGATTGGTTTGCTTTAAGGCACCGTAGGTCCTGCGATCGACTAAAGCAAATGATTCGCGTTTACGGTGGTCGGAGGTCCTCTACAAGCCCCGGCCGGTCGCGCCGCACAGATCCGGAAGGAAGCCATGACCGGCGAACTCACCCCTCAAGAGGCAGCCCGAGGGGCGCTGCGGGCGAGGCTCCCCCTCGGGGACGGCCGACATGAAGAAGTGGCCATGACGGCCAACTACATCCACTCCGTGATCAGCACGTTGCGCGAGCTCGATTTCGGCGAGACCCCTCCCGCGTCCTCCTGCCGAGCCGGGCAGGAGAACGCCGGTGCAACCGTTTGAGCTGTCGCTGGTCGAAGCCTCCCGGCCCTCACCCTGCCGGTCGGTCACGACCGCGCCGGACTGCCGATCGGTATGCAGCTGATGGCGCGCCCCTTCCACGACGCGACGGTGCTCCGTGTGGGCCGGGTCTACGAGGAGTCGGTGGCCGGCGCGGGGCGCCTTGCTCCCCTCGCTGCCTGAGGGAGGGCGTTCCAGCCGACATGCGGTTGCGTCGCCGCAGGGGCGTCCGCCGTGCTCGGGCACCCGGATACGTAGCCCTGCGGGTCGCCGACGCCGGCCATCGGCTAGAAGCAACAAATTCGCATTAAGGTGGAGGTCATGAGTCCCAGGCCCATGGCCCGCCCCGGCGGGCGCAGCGCACGCGTACAGGAGTCCGTCCATGCGGCGGTACGTGAACTCGTAGGGGAGGTGGGCCGCGACGCGCTCACAGTCCCGATGGTGGCCACTCGGGCGGGCGTGACCCCCTCCACGATCTACCGTCGTTGGGGCGACCTGCAGGAACTCCTGTCCGACGTGGCCGTCGAACGACTGCGCCCGGAAACGGATCCGGCCGATCTCGGAAGCCTGCGGGCCGATCTCGACGCGTGGGCGGAACAGTTCCTCGACGAGATGGCCTCGCCGCCCGGGCGTGCCTACATCCGGGACGCCCTGCTCGGCGACCCCGACGGCACCAATGCCGGTCAGTGTTCGGCGTATGCCGCAGAGCAGATCGACGCCGTGTTGGCCCGTGCGGTGCAGCGGGGGGAGCCGGTACCCGAGACGGAACTGCTGATCGACCGTGTCGTGGCGCCGATCATGTACCGCATCCTCTTCCGCCCTGGCCGACTGGACGCGGCATACGCGCGCGAGCTCGTGACGAACGCCGTGTACGCCCTGCAGATCGAGGCCGGCGCTCGCCCCACCCAGGCCGCCGCCCCGTGGCGCTCGAAGAAACCCGACAGCTGACCACTTCGCTCGTCGGGCGGTCTGGCCGCTGGGCCGTGGAGGCCAAAGGCCGGCTGTACTGGCAGGGGTCCTGAAATCCCCAGCAATGACCGACCCCAGGACATAGCCCTGGGGCGTGACGCCCGTTTGACGCTCCGTTCGCACGAAGGACCCTACGACCTGCGGCCGGGGCTGCTCGGCCTCCTTGGCACGGTGCGGGGCGTGCTCAACTCCAGTGCTGCCTTGCGCACATGGGGTCACTACGCCATGACCCGGACCTCCCTCGCAGACTGCTGGCGGGACACCGGGCCGCTGGGCGGCGATGACCTCAGGTCCCTCGCGGCAGCGGTGGAACGCGCGCGGCCACCCCGGCGAGGCGGCTTAAGGCCTCACCGCTCCGATCACCGTGTACACAGCGGTCGGACCGAGGCTTCGCCGGTTCCCTGGGGCCACGGAACTTCTCAGGGGAGTGGGGTACGCCGCGGCAGTGTGCAGGGCGAACGTGGCGCTCGCAGATGTCGTCCAAGGCGACAGCGACCAGGGCCTGTTCGAGAACGGCTCCCGGATCACTGTCGACGACGCCTTCGAGGGCGGCGGCGTGTGGCGTTCCCATCATCCCGGTGCTGCGGAAACACCCGGAGATCCCCTGGCCCCGGCTGGACGCGGATGGACATCCACGCGGCCCGCGCCATCGGAGCCGGAAGAGGAACTGGACCCGGTCGATCTGCCCCTCGCCGACGACGCATCCCTCGGCACCGGCTTCTCCGAGATGGTCGGCCTCGGCATCCTCGCGCCAAACCACGACGGCCTGGGCTGGCACCTGCGCGGCCCCAAGGCCCTGCGCATGATCGGTACCTCCCACGAGGTGGAGGCTCGTCTGCTCAGGGCCGAACACGACTGTGAACTCCAGGAGAGCATCGTGCAGGAGGGCCGCCTCGAGCTGCCCGACGGCCGGCCGGCTCCGCTGACCAACACCCAGCTCGACGACCTTCTGGGCGAGCGGTCCAACCGGACCAGAGTCGTCTTCGGCACCTCCGCCACCGGAGTCAAGGACGTCGCCCACACCTTGCGTACGATCGCCGGACCGATCGACGGCTGGACGCTGCCGCCCGTCGGCAGGCCCAGCGTCTACAAGCAGGAGCTCGTCGGCGGAAGGCCCCGCGAACGACGTGTCGTCATCAGTGACTTCGTCAACTACCGAGATTCGGTGCGGCCGGAGGCTTGCCGGGACGCCGTCGACCAGGCCGAGGCGCTGCTGCCGGCCACCCCGGGGGTCACCCGCGCGGTCGTGCTTGTCACCGACCCCACCCAACTAGCCTTGTGGCACGCCCTGCTGACCGGAACCGAACCCACCTCGGCCGCCCCGGTGGTGCTGCGCCGTCATGACCGCCGCAGCCTGCGCGGCTGGGCCCAGCGTGTCAACATGTTCCACACGGAGGACCGCCTGGACCGTCTCCAGGACCTCACCGGCGGCTGGCCGCTCCTGGTCGACCGGGCCCACAGCCTGCACGGCGAACTGGGCGACCCCGACGAGGTGTTGCGCCGCTTGGCAGGACTCCGCACGGACCGCGCCGAGGCTCGCACCTTCGCCGAGGCGACCGGCGAGTACGCGGACCCGCTGCTTGCCGCTGGATACCGGGCCCTCGATGACGAGTTCAACAGCCCGTTCGATTTGGAGGGCGCGGTGACCGCTGTGGCGCTCAAGATCGAGGACGAGGACGAGGACGAGGCGCGGTGGATCGTGAACTGCCTCGACACCCTGCAGGTTCTCGACAGTGACAACACCCAATTGCGCCTGGAACCGGTGCTGCACCAGTGCGTGGTGCCAAGCCTGTGACAGTGAGGACGCCAGTCCGGCCGCCCGTGTGTCCGGGCGGCCGGTCGCCTTGCCGGTAACCGTCCAGCCATGGCGAGTTACATTCTGGGCCATGCGGTCTCGAGGGCAGGCGGATACAGTTCTGCGCTGGGGCCGTCCTTTGACGGGCCCGTCCGGCTGACCGTCGTCCGGGCGATACGTATCGGCGCGCGCTGCCCTGTTCGCGCCGACTTCCCTCCGGCCGAGGCCCTGGAGGCTGGATCCATAGGGACGCACGAGGAATGAGCTCAGTTCATCACCCGTACCGAGGGGGCGGCAGTTCGCCGGGTGTAATTGGCGCGACCAGCTCGCGACTGAGTGCTTCCCACCTGCTCATTCTCGGCTTTGCTCGAATCGTTTGAGTCTCTGATCCGGTCCGGATGCGATCAGTCGATGTGCGGATCGTCGGACTCTTCGAGGAGGCGGGTCGCGAGGTTGTCGGCCCACTCCACAGCCCAGGCGCGGAGAGCGGTGATGGTGGCGTCATCGATCCCGTAGGCGGCGAAGGCTTCGTCGTCGGTCCACTCGGCGCCCGTGAGGTTCGCCTGCAGATCCTCGCGCTCGAAGCGGCCGCGGGCATGGCGGCGGCCGAACTCCTCGAGCTCGGCATTGGTCCAGCGGCGGGAGGCAGCGAACACGTCGATCAGGTCGCGGGGCGCTCCGCGGTCGGCGAGGGCGCGGACCTTGGTCCCGATCACGTCTTCCTCCGCGAGGACGGGCCCGTACGGGCTCTGGGCGACCGGCCGCCAGAAGATCTCCTTGAGGATGTCGACTTCGCATTCCTGCCCGGTGGCCGGGTCGGTCACGGTGAAGCGGGCGGACAGCGGAGCGGTCTCCAGCGCGTGCACCTTCCAGCCGTGGGCTTCCAGGCCGGCGCGGAGCGCAGCCGCGATGTCTGCCATGGGTGCCGGGTTCTCGGTGGCGACATCGAGGTCCTGACTCGGGCGGCTGACGAGGTGGTGCGCCCGTACGGCGTACCCGCCGGTGAGGACCAGGGGGTACGGGGAACCGAGCGCGATCACATCCGCCAAGAGCCGTGTGTGCAGCTCCGGCATGTCCGTCACGCGGCTGCCCGGGTACGGGAGGCGAGCTGAGGGAAAGCGTCTTCCCATACGGCGCGCACGGTGCGGCCGACGAGGGTGCGCAGCACCGGCCACAGCTGGAGGAGCAGGTCCTGGTTGAGGTAGCGGGGCAGGTCTTCGTGCAGGCCCTCGTGCAGGACGGTGCGGTACAAGCCCATACGCTGGCGCGGCTTGCCCAGGTCGTATGAGGTCATCCCGGACCAGGCCATGTGCAGCGGCAGATCCACGACACCGTGGATCGGTCCGTGCAGCTCGTCCAGCGACTCCGGCAGACGGCCGCGGAACTTCTCCCGGTACAGCGCGAGGTCCTCGGCGTCCGCGCCCGAGATGTCCCTCGGGGCGGGTGCGGGGTGCTGTGTGCTGGAGGGCATGACTCCATTATGGCGGCCGGAGACGTTGCGAGGGGCATGATGTGCGAGCTGACGTCCGGAGCGGGGGCGGATCCCCGGTGAACTGGTTGCTGCAGTCTGCTCAGCGCTGGGCAGGACGGACTCTCGGCCTTGACGCTCGTTTGACGCTCCGGGTGTCTGCATGAAGGGCGATGAGTCGATAAAATGGCTCTGACCAGGGCTTTTCTGGGAAGATCGTCTACCGGGTCGACTCCGGCACCGCGTGACGGCTGGACCGTTCAGTTCCCTGTGTCAGCAGGGGAAGCCAGTGTGGGCGCGTCCAGGGCCGGCCTCGGATGCCGCGACGCCGAAGCGACACCGGATCCGTTGGGTGGGACCACTCCACCAGGCAGAGACCGCCGATCCATGGATAAGCCGTCCTCTCCCGCCCCTGCGCGGGCGTCCCTACGGTCGAGGCTGCGGGCGCTCACCGGCCCGCCGTACCGAAGGAGCAAGACCCTCATGAAGACGACCGGCAACACGATCCTGATCACCGGCGGCACCTCGGGCATCGGCCTCGGTCTGGCCCTGCGTCTGCACGAGGCCGGCAACAAGGTGATCGTCGCCGGCCGGCGCAAGGAACTTCTCGACGAGATCACGGCCGAGCACCCGGGCATCGACGCGCTCGTCCTCGATGTCGCGGACCTCGACTCGATCGCCCGGGCCCGTGAGACCGTGGCGGCGAGCCACCCGGGGCTGAACGTCCTGGTCAACAACGCCGGCATCATGCTGCGGGAGAACCTCCTCGACCCGGCCGGACTCCCGATCGCCGAGGATCACGTCGCGACCAATCTGCTCGGCACGATCCGGATGACGTACGCCTTCCTGCCCCTGCTCGTGGGCAAGGACGACGCGGTCGTCATGAACGTCACCTCCGCGCTGGCGTTCGTCCCGTATCAGAGCACCCCGACCTACGGCGCGACCAAGGCCGCGCTGCACTCCTTCTCCGAGAGCCTGCGCATCCAGCTCGCCGGCGCTGACGCCGGCGTCCAGGTGATCGAGGTGGTACCGCCGGGCGTGCGCACGACCCTGCTGGGCCAGGAGGACAGCGACCACGCCATGCCGTTGGACGACTTCCTCACCGAGGCTCTCGGCCTGTTGCGTGAGAAGCCCGACGCGAAGGAGATTGTCGTCGAGCGCGCCAGGTTCATCCGCGACGCGCAGGCCAACGGCTCCTACGACGACGTCCTCGCCATGATCACCAACAGCTGACCGACCTGTTATTTCCGACGGGAAGCAACAGCACGCGAGCGCCGTCACACGGCGAACCTCGTCGTGTAGGCCAGGCCGGGCGACGAGGTTCGGGGTTCGTCCAAAGCGTCAGGCGTCCTCGACGGGGACCGTCGCCGCAGGCCGTCTTCCATGCCGACGGCCTGCGGCGTACCGCCGACAGCCGGTGAATTTCCCAGCGGGTCATGCAGGGGCAGGTGATCATCGGGTCGTCTCGCTGCGCGCCCTCGCGTCGGCCGTACGAGCGGCTTCGCGCGGGTGGGAGAGGACTGCTCAGCCATGGACCGGCGGTCTCTGGATAGCAGGGTGGGATGCGGCGAGGATGGGTGGCATGGACAAGAAGGAACTGGCGGAATTTCTGCGGCACCGGCGTGAGATGTTGCGGCCCCGCGACGTCGGGCTGGTCGAGGGTCCGCGCAGGCGTACGCAGGGGCTGCGCCGCGAGGAGGTCGCCCAGCTCGCCGGCATGTCCACCGACTACTACGCCCGGCTGGAACAGCAGCGTGCTCCGCAGCCCTCCGTCCAGGTCACCACGGCTCTCGCCCGGGCACTGCGGCTGACGCTGGACGAACGCGACCATCTCTTCGTCCTCATCGGCCACAACGCCCCGGCCCGTTTCCTGCGCTCGGAGCATGTCAGCCCGACGTTGATGCGGGTCCTGGACCGCCTGGACGACACCCCGGCCCTGGTGCAGACCGACCTGCTCGACACCCTCGCGATGAACCCGCTGGCCGTCGCGCTGCTCGGCGACCAGACCTTTCCTCGCTCTCGACTTCGTTCGAGCGGGGGGACCCCCATCACCGGTCTGGCCCGTAGCGGCTACTACCGCTGGTTCATGGACCCGGCCGAGCGTCTGGTGTATCCCGAGGAGGTCCACGAACACCACGGCCGCGCCCATGCAGCGCGCCTGCGGGCCGCGCTGACAGCCGGCAGCGACACCCCCCGAGCCGCCCGGATCCTCGCCGAACTCCAGGAACACAGCCCCGAGTTCGTCCGCATGTGGGAACTTCAGGAAGTCGCACAGAGCTACGACGACTGCAAGACCATCCTCCATCCCGAACTCGGCCGCATCGACGTCGACGCCCAGCTCCTGTACACCGAGAACCGCGCCCAGACCCTGGTGGTGCTGACCACTCGCCCCGGCACGGAGAGCCACAGCAAACTCGAACTGCTCTCCGTCATAGGGCACCAGCAGCTCACCCCCTGACGTCCTGGACCGGGACCGGGCCGGGCTCGGCGCGGGGTGGGCCGGCCATGGGCACCCTGGAATGGTGCAGCCCGCACGGCTTTTGCTCTGCGCGCTACGGCCAAATATGTCGGCCCCCTGCGCTGTCCGGGCTCCGCGCTCAGGCCGCCCATTTGACCGGACGCTGCCTCCGCTTTACTCTCGAATGCGTACGGAGGCAGCATCCGTTTTGATGCGGCAGCAGGATCACGGCAGGCAGGAGGGCGCATGAGCGCCGGTGAACAGCGGGGACGCAAGCCCCGCGCGGACGTCCAGCGCAACCGCGCGGCCCTCCTGGAGACCGCGCAGCGTCACTTCCTGCAGCACGGGGTCGGCACCTCCCTCGAAGCGGTGGCCAAGGAGGCGGGCGTAGGGCCCGGCACCCTGTACCGGCACTTCCCCACCCGGGAGGCGCTGCTGGCGGCCGTGCTGCAGACGCGCTCCGAGGAGCTGGTGGCCCGCCAGGCGGACATCGAGCGACTCGGTGACCCGGCCGAGGCGCTGGAGCAGTGGCTGCGGGCGATGGAGGAGTACTTCAGCGCCTTCAGCGGGTTGCCGGACCCGCTCATGGCCGCGGCCCGGGCGCAGGAGCCGGACAACCCGCTCACCATTCCCTGCGACATCCTCATCACCGCCACCGACCAGTACGTGCGAGCAGCGCAGCGCGCGGGGCATGTGCGCGCGTCGGTGCGGGGGAACGACCTGTTCCTCGCGGCCTGCTCCATCGCCTGGATCAAGGGCACCGGTACCGAGGAGGAGTCGCTCGACCGGCTCCGCACACTCATCGCGAGCGGCTACCGCCAGCAGGACACCCAGGCGTAAATCGCCAGGCACCCCGCTCCGCCCCCCCGCGACACCAGGCGGCACCACCACCCATCCATCACATCGTGCTGCCCTCAGGGGCGGCACAACCTAGCAAGGGACAAATCATGAAAATTACTGTCATTGGCGCCGGTGCCATCGGCGGGAACCTCGCTGCAAAGCTCAGCGCGGCGGGTCACGACGTCCAGGTGGCCGACGCCCGCGGCCCCGAGGCCGTCCGGGCGGAGGTGCTGGAGTCCGGGGCCCGCGCGGCGGACCTCTCCGACGCCGCCGTCCAGGGCCGGGACGTCATCGTCCTGTCGATCCCGTTCGGGGTGGCGGGCCAGCTGGTGGACCTGTTCGCGTCGGTGCCCGAGGAGACGGTGGTCATCGACACCTCGAACTACTACCCCGGCGTGCTCAGCGAGCCGATCGAGGCGGTGGACAACGGCCAGGTGGAGAGCGTGTACACGGCCGAGCTGCTCGGCCGCCCCGTGGTCAAGGCGTGGAACGCCGCGCTGGCCGAAACCCAGCGGACCAAGGGCGTCCCGGCCGGAACGCCCGGCCGCCTCGCCATCCCCGTCGCCGGCGACTCCGAGGAGGCGCGGAAGGTGGCCATGAGCCTGGTGGACGACACCGGCTTCGACCCCTACGACGCCGGCACACTGGCCGACTCCTGGCGCCAGCAGCCGAACAGCCCCGCCTACTGCACCGAACTGACCCTCGACGAGCTGCCCGCGGCCCTGGCCGCGGCCGACCGCGTCAAGGACGCCCGCATCCGCGACAGCTTGCCGGAACGCTTCGCCGCCCTCCCGGCCAACCCCACCGTCGACGACGTCGTCGAGATGAACCGCGCCGCCCACCGCTGAGACACCCGACGCGGCACTCGTGCACGCAACGGACACGAGAGCGGCACCGCCGGCCCGCCACGAACGAAGACGAACACGAAGAGCGCACGGTCCCCCGCGCTGCGGACTGCAGCTTCGGCACGCCGCTGCCTGCGAGCATCCGCAAGCCTCTGGAGAAGCAACCGTGACAAGCCGGCAGATGGTCCTGGGAATGCAGTTCAGCGGCGGATACGGGGCCGCACCGGGGGCCTGGCGGCTGCCGGGTGCGAACCTGAACAGCTACACGGACATGGACCAGTTCGTACGGTACGCGCAGGCCGCCGAGCGCGGCAAGATCCAGCTGCTGTTCATCGCGGACACCCCGGTCCTGGACGTCGACCTCGACCACCATGCCCCGCACCACATGATCGACCCGCTGCTGATCCTGACCGTCCTCGCGCGCGAGACCGAGCGGATCGGCCTGGTCACCACCGCCTCCACCACGTTCACCGAGCCCTACAATCTCGCTCGCCAGTTCAAGGCCCTGGACGTGATCAGCCACGGCCGGGCCGGCTGGAACGCGGTGACCACCTCCGACCCCGCCGCCGCGGCCAACTTCGGCGCGACGATCCCGCCGCGCGCGGAGAAGTACGAGCGTGCCCACGAGGTCATCCAGATCGTGCAGGGGCTGTGGGGCAGCTGGGAGAAAGACGCCTGGCTTCTCGATATCGACGGCAAGCGGTTCGCCGACATGGACAAGATCCGGCCGGTCAACCTGCAGGGCAAGCACGCTGCCTCCCGCGGCCCGCTGCCCATCCCCCCGTCCGAGCAGGGCCAGCCGGTCATCTTCCAGGCAGGCGGCGGCAGTTACGGCCTGGAACTCGCGGGACGTTACGCCAGCGGCGTCTACGCCAACCCGTACACCGTCGAGGACGCCCGGGCCCAGCGCCAGGCACTGCGGGACGCCGCAGGGCACGCCGGACGCGACCCGGACGAGGTGAAGATGCTCGCCGGCTTCATGCCGACCATCGCCTCCTCCCGACAGGCCGCCCTGGAACGGCGCCGCTTCCTGGACGAGGTCGTCGACCTGAACCAACGCGTCCGCTACCTCGGTGCCATGATCGGCCTCCCGCTCGACCCCGCCCAGCTGGACGAGCCCCTGACCGCGGACCAGCTCGCCGACGCCGTACCCGGCCCGCACGACCCACGCTCCGCCCGCGCCCTCGAAGTGGCCCGGGAAGGCTGGACCCTGCGCGACGTGCTCGCCCACGGAGTCATCGACTACCACCCGGTGGTCGCCGGCACCGCCGCCGACGTGGCCGACCACATGCAGCAGTGGTTCCAGGCAGGGGCCTGCGACGGCTTCTCGATCGCCATCGACAGCTACCACGACGGCTTCGACGCCTTCGTCGACCAGGTCGTCCCGATCCTGCAGGAACGCGGCCTGTTCCACGACGACTGCGAAGGCCCCACCCTGCGCGAGAACCTCGGCGCCCATGAGCAGTACGGCCTCGACCCGCGCCTCACGAAGCCGGCCCGGTCATGACCACCACCGGAATGGTCGGAGAGGGTGCCTCGTGAGCGGACATGGGACAGGTTCGCGGCCGGCAGGTGAGTTCCTGGCTGGCGGGGCGGCCGGCGCCGCGTCGCGACGGTGCCGGTGTCCGCCCTTCGCCCCCGTTGCTGACCCCTTTCCTACCTACTGACTTCTTGGCTCCTGTCCTGGTCGGCATCGTAGGCAGCTTGGAGATCCGATCCCGCCCGACCGTGATCAGTCGATGTCCCGGAGGCAGGCTCCGCTTCGTCAAGCGGAGGCCCGTCTCGCACAGGGCGGAGCCGACGGACGGGGAACGGGCCCGGTCGGAAGGTGCGGTCGGCCAGTCATGCCGCGGGCCGTGGCGCACTCGCGCGCGGCCCGGGCCGTGCCCTCGTCGACGCGTACGTTCAGCTGGGTCTTCGCCATACGCTCAACGCCTGCCACCGCCCAACCGGATGTCCTTGTTCCAGGCGTTGCTCCTGCCGTTCGCCCCCGTCTTGCAGACGTTGTCGTAGCAGCGCCAGAACCAGGTGCCGTTCGTTCGGCGGCGCAGTTCGATGCTCGTGCCGCCGCAGCGGGCGCACTTCGGGGGGCGGGTGAACAGCTCGGCGTGCTCGTGCTCCAGGAGCTTGCGGGCGAAGTGGCCGCCGCGCATCGTCAGCATGACTTCGCGGGTCCAGCTCTGCGAAAGCGTATTGAGGCTGCCGATCATCACCGTCTGCTCGTCGATCACCGCGATCTTCTGATGCATGACGTTCACCAGGGTGACGGTGTCGACGACGGACCGTAGGTCCGCGATGAGGCTCTGATTGTCCGGGCGGCCTTGGAGCTGGTCGGTGTCGTCGCGGATGAACACACTGACCCGCACGCCGCGTTCGGCCGCGTCGCGCAGGAGCGGCAGGATGCCTCGTACCCGGTTCGCCACCCATGGCGCCCACAGCCATAGAGAAGCCCGGGCCTTGCGGATCTCGTTGTCGAACGTACTGAAGAAGGTCGTCTCGTCGTCGATGCCTGTTACTTCGACATGCCGGGCCAGCACGTCGGAGAGGGCGGAGCCGAAACCGCCGAGGGCCCGTTGATCCTCGTGCGGTGGGGTGATCAGGTGGCTGGCTCGCAGCCGCCGTACGCCAGGGGTGTTGACCAGCCCGGCCAGGTGCGTGAAGACCCTGCCGTCCTTGGCGGCCTGGATGCGCTCCCAGCTGCCGATGACGTAGAGGCGGGTCTGGACGCGGGTGGCCGCGACGTTGAACAGTCGCACGCCGTTCCGCGCCCAGTCCGAGGCACCCGGCTCCCGGTGCGCCAGCGACATCCACAGGTCCTTGCCGTCGGCGCCCTCGACCGTGTCGAAGACGACGACCGGGAACTCCCGGCCCTGGAAGCGGTGCGCCGTGCCCACCTCCGCCAGCGGGCCGCCGTCGCTCTCGACGTCCAGCAGCGCCTCCAGGGTCGCCTCCGCCTGGGCGCCGTAGGGCGTGACGATGCCCGTCTCCTCGCCCTTTCCGCGGTGGTACTCCACGAGCGCCCTGGCGATGAGTGACCCGGCCGGCCACCAGCCGCTGCGGCGGCCCGTCAGATGGGGCCTGGCCAGTTCGTGCAGTCCGTCGGTGTCGACGATGACGATTTCGGGATCGTCGGGTGGTCTCGGTGCCGCGGTCTGTTTGCCACCTCGCAAGATCCCTCCGTACGCGAGCGCGTTGGCCAGCCGCATCACCGCCGGACCGAAGCGGTGCTGCTCGGTGAGGGTGACGCAGGCCGGATGCCGTTGGGCGTCTCCCGGGTCCCGGATGCCGCAGTGCTGGAAGACGTCCGGGAGCAGCCAGCGCTTGACGTCGGGGCGGTCGAGATCCTTGAGCTGCTCTTCGATGACCGGGCCGAGCTGCATGAAATCACCGAGCAGAACGGCAGTGCGGATCGCCTTCGCCGTCGCGAGGATCACCTCGGGAAGCGTTGCCGCGCCCGCCTCGTCGACGAGGACGACGTCGTACGGTCCCTCGAAGACCGCCTTGTTGGTGCGGAACCGGGCGAGAGTTGTCGCGACCAGCCGGGCGCTCTTGATGATCTCGCCCTGGGCATTGCGGGCAAGGCGTTCGTACTCCTCCTGGACCTGCTGGAACTCCTCCTCAAGCGTTGACCGGCGGGCGGTGTCGGCGGTCACCTGCGGGCGTAGACGATCGGCGCGTGCGTGGCGGGCCGGCCAGTCCTGCCGCTCGGCGAGGGCGGTGAGCGCCGTCGCCTCCTGGGAGCGGGCCACAGCCTGTTCCAGTTCGGTGACCTCCTTGCGATGGTTGGCCACGAGCTCCAGCGCCGACCGGTAGGCGGACTGCGCCGAGGCGAGTGCCTGTTCCAAGGAGGTGATCTGCCGCGGGGTGTGGGCGATACCGGCCATCAGCTCCGTCAGCTTCTTCTCCAGTGCGGTGACGTGAGCGTTCGCGGTGGTGCGCGCGGCCCGTGCCGCACGGTGTTCCCGGACTACGTCCTCCTCCGTGATGGCCAGTTGCTCGCGGAGCTCCTGCCGCTCCTCACGGGTGCGCCAACGTGCTACGGCCCCCTTGGCGTCGAGTTGCCGCAAATCGTCCTGCAGATCGCGGAGATAGTTCTCGGCCATGAGGGCATCGGCTTCTTTGCGATCGGCCGCCCTGAGGACGCGTGACTGTTCCTTTCGGAGAGTGTCGACCTCGGTCCACTTCCGGCGTGACTCCTCCGCGGCATCCCTGCGCCGCTGCGCCGCCACCGCTGCCCTCTCTGCCGCCTCCCGTACAGCCACTGCCTCCTCCACGAGGGCCGCTGCCGTCGCCACCCGGGCACGCAGCGAGGCCGCGTCCTGCCCGGGCGTGCGGAGGATTTTCAGCGCGTCGTAGTACCCGGCCGGATCAAAGCGCACGAGAGAAGCGTCCAGTGCCGTCAATTCCGCCGCGCGGGTCCGGATGTCCACCAGCGCGGCCTCGATCCCGCCTCGGCGCTCAGCCGTTTCGGCCAGGCGCTCGCGAACCATGAGCGGCAACGACACCTCAGGGTTGTCGGCGACCTCCCGCAGCTGCGGAGGGCCGACGCGGACGATGTCACCGGGGCCGTGCCGGTTCTCCTTCACCACACCCAACAGCGCGTTGTCCACCGCTATGTTCGTGGCGGAGACCAGCAGGACCCGGTCGCCACGGCTGATCAGGTCACCGATGGCGCGCTTCAACACGGTCGTCTTGCCGGTGCCCGGCGGGCCCCATACGAGATGCACGCCCTCGCCGAGGCAGGTGCGGTAGGCATCGGCCTGTGCGGGGTGGAACCCCGGGGGGTTCGGATCCGACGAGGACGGACCGCCGATGGAGCCGCCGGCCAGGGCGCTCGCCAGCGGAGCCTCGCCCAGCCCCGCGATGCCGTCGCGCAGAGCCTCGACGAGGAAAGTCGGCGGTTGCTTGAGCATCCACAGACAGGCGTCCGTGACGTCGGCGAACTCGGCGACCTTCAGGGTGAGCAGGGAGCCGTTCTGCACCGTTTCCGAGACGGAGAAGCCGTTCGTCTCGATGCCGTCCGCCTCCGGCCCCGCGAGTCGCAGACCGTCCAGCTGGTCCGGCCCGATGTCCGAGCCGCGCAGGTCGACTGCGTACCAGCCGTCCTCCCCGGTGCGGACTGCGCGCCCGACCCGCTGCCAGCGCGGCCGTTTACCCGTACCCCCCATGATCGCCAACAGTTCGCCCAGGGCCGTAGCGATCTCCTCACGCCACCCCACCCGTCGTCGCCCCCACTCTCGTCCCCCAGCAGGTTCCGCGCCGAAGACCGCCCAGCTCTCCGGTCCCGGAGGAGCCCGACGCAGAATCGTCCCGCGTTCGAGTTGTCGAACCTGTCGACCCTGGTGTCAGTTATGGGGATCCATGGAGCGCAGTAGCTCAAGCAGTCCCTGGGCCGGCAGCAACTGGTCCTCGGTGACGGGATCCGGGCTGAAGTGCATCAGGCCGTTGCGGAACTGTCGGCATTCCTCCAGTGCGGCCAGGAAGTGCTCCTGGTCGATGGCCCAGCCCAGGGCGGCCCAGTTCTCGGGAACCAGGAACAGGTGCTTGTACGCCCCGAACGTGAGATTGGCGGCCGAGTTCACCTGGGAGGCACGCCTTGGGGGGACCGTCGCACGGATGCGGTCGAGCGGGATGCACCGGTCGACCACGCGCCGCAGACGCTGCTCGATCTCCTCGACGAGGACGAACGGGCGCACGCGGGTGCCGAACTGGACGGTCAGGTCGGAGGCGGTGACCAGGCCGCAGACCTTGTGGTCATGGTCGCGCACGAGGACATATCCGGACTGCTGGACGGTACCGATCCAGTCGAGCAGGTCGTCCGACCGGTCCGCCTCCTGTCCCCTGACCGTGGCGGCTTCGAGGTTCGCCCGGGGATCGGCCATGTGGGCGCGTCCGATCGACTCCCAGCTGACGACGCCCTGCAGCCGCCCGTCCGCGTCGAGGACGGGGAGCTGGCTGTAGCCGCGCAACACCATGATCGTCATGGCGGTGTTGAGGCTGTCGCCGACCCTCACCGACTCGGGCATGCGGTTCGCGGATTCGAGGTTGCTCACGCGGTACGCGACGGCCTGCGTCTCGGCTTCTCCGCCGTCCCGGTCGACGAGGCGCTTCACGGCGTCGTACGCATCGCCCAACAGGTGCGACGCGGCCGTGGTGCTCGTCGTGAGCCGGGTCACCGCGCTGGTTCCCGCCTCGTCGGGCTCGGCGCCGCCCGCCAGTACCGCGATCTTGCTGTCGATGCTGCCCTCCGTGAAGGGCGGCACGGTCACCAGACCTCGCTCGTCGAGGTCGTTCCTGATCTGCTCGACGGCGGCCGGATACCGGCGCTGAACGCCCCAGACGGCGAGGAAGTCCCGGATGGACAGAGTGAGCGGTTCGTCGGAGGCACGGCGGCGCACCTCCTCGTACAGCTTGGTGGGCTCGGTCAGGCCGGCGGCGAACTCGTCGGCGTCGGGGCGGCCCGGGTCGGGCTTGCCCTCGGCCAAGGCGGCTATGCGCTCCGCCGCTCCGAACCTGCTGAGTTCGAAGACGGTCAGCAGCGAGCCCATGCTGTTCTGGAGGTCGGACTGGATCGACTGCCTGTCGACGTCCTTGACGAGCCACTCCACCCGCCGGACGTGACGCAGTCCCTCGGGGGCGTCCGCGCGGTGTTCGTAGTCGCCCGCCACGCGGCCGACGGCCACCTTCCATGACTTCAGGGGGAGTACGACGAAGTCCCCGGGCTGGATCTCATGGACGAAGCGGTAGAGCTGGCCGGTCCAGTTCCCGACCGTGTACGGGCCCTCGTCGGCGTAGGCGGCGGCCACCGCCGCCTTGATGTCGTCCCGTGTCGCGGTGCCGGTCAGATCCCCCAGTTCGACCCACCCGGCCAGCAGCATGCCCTCTTCCAGGGCCGCCTGCTCCCGCTCCCCGTTCGCTCCCGCCCGTACCACCCAGGCCCGCATTCCGCCCCTCCCCGTATGAACACACGCATGATCGCGTAGCGTGACCCTATCGCAGCAAGTAGTCAACTGGCTTGCTGAGTAAGGGATTTGAAAATCGCTGCTGCTGATGTTCCGGTCACCTCCTGTCGCGTGGCGCAACGCCATAAACTGATCAACAGCAGCACGGCCGGGGCGGGAGCCGTGACGTGAGCGTGGGGGTACGAGAGCGCCGATGAAGCCACTGGACAGCGATACCGATCCGCCTGTGGTCGGACCGTTCGAGCTTCTGGCGCGGCTCGGGGCGGGTGGCATGGGCGTCGCCTACCTGGCCCGCAGGATTCCCCTGGCAGGCCTCCCGGACGAGCTGGCCGCGGCGTATCACCTGGTCGAGCCCGACGAGGGCGCGGACGCCGCCGAGTCCGGGCTCGCCGTGGTCAAGATGATCCAGCCGCATCTGCTGGACCAGGCTCAGGCCCGCGAGCGGTTCGCCATGGAGATCGACGCCGTACGGGCCGTCGTCAGCGACCGGGTTCCGGCACTGGTCGCGGCGGACCCGGAGGCCGGCGAGCCCTGGTTCGCCATGGACTACATCGCAGGCCCCGACCTGCACACCATGGTGAAGAAGTCCGGCACCTTCGCCGTCGGTCCCTATGCCGCGCTCGGCCTGGCCCTCGTCGACGCCCTCCGCGCGATCCACGGCACGGGGTTGCTGCACCGCGACCTCAAGCCGAGCAACGTCGTCCTGGGGCCGGACGGGCCCGTGGTGCTGGACTTCGGCCTCGCGGTCCTGGTCGAGCGGCAGTCCAGCCAGGCGCTCACCAAGACCGGTGACCGCATGGGCACCCGCCCCTACATGCCCCTGGAACAGCTCCGGGACACCAAGCACGTCAAGGAACCCGCTGATGTGTACGCGCTCGGCGCCACCCTGTTCTTCGCGCTGACGGGGAGGCCGCCGTATCCGGACGTCCCGCTGCCGTCATCTCCCAAGTGGGACGGGATCGACACGACGTTCCTTCCGCTGCTCGCCCAGATACTCGTCGCCGCGCCGGGGCAGCGCCCGAAGCTCGACGCCGTCGAGACGAGTCTGCTCACCCTGCTCGCCGAAGCGGACCTGACGCCCGAGCTGGCGACGGAGCAGCTCAGGACGCTGGTGGGCACGTGCGGTCTGGTCCCCGAGCTGCCCCAGGGGGCCCTCGCCGATCACGCCGATCCGGCCGTGCGGGACCTGGCCCAGAAGGCGGTCGACGAGGGCGCCGCACCGGACGCTCCGTGGGGTGAGGGCGCCGCCAACGACCTCTCGGACGGTGGCGCCGGTTTCTTCGGCATCGTCGACACCGACGAGATCGAGAGGGCGGAGGACGCAGCCGCCGAGGCAGCCGTACCGGGGGGCTACACACCGACGGTGGTCGACGCCCCCGAGGCGCAGCCCGCGGAACCGGCCCCGCCGCCCGAGCCCGCCGATGCCACGCCGCAGGCGGAGCCGAAACCGACTCCCGCCACCAGCTACCCCCTTCAGCCCCCGCGGCAGGCGGAGGGGCCGCCGCCTCCCGTCCCGCCGCCGGCCCCGCCCCGGGGCGCCCTGCGTGTCGCGGAGCGCCTGCGGCGGGCGTATGCGCACAGCCGGGACCTGTAGCCCGTGAGGGGGTAGGACGGAGCGTCAAGGGCGCGGTGCACGCCGTCGCAAGCCCGCTTCGCCCTCCTGCCCGGTCCCGTGTACTCCACGGTCGCCGTTTTTCAAGAGGTCCCGCCCCACCTCACCGGAGCCTAGGCTTCGGGGTAACCCGTGCCCGTGCCACCTGCGGCATCAGTCACCGCACCGGCTTCGTCGCCGTAGCGCACTCCTGTACGACCCGAAAGGAACCGCACGCCATGTCCGACGCAGTGCCCGGCAGTACCGAGGCCCGCCCCGCCCCTCGGGCCACGGCGGTATCCGAGGGGGCTCCGCCCGCCGGCACGATGATCGAGGTGCGGGACGAGGAGTGGATGGTCCGCAGCAGCAGGGAGGTGCGGGCCGGCGAGTTCCTGATCGAGGCGGTGGGCGCCTCCGACCTGGTACGCGGCCAGGAGGCCCGGTTCCTCGTGCCCACGATGGACCGGCCGCGCGTTCTGCGCCCCGAGGACACCGACCTCCTCGGCGACCGGTCGCCGCACTTCCGGCGCAGCCGCCTGTTCCTGGAGGCCGTGCTGCGCAAGACCCCGCTGCCGCAGACCGAACGCCGCCTGGCCCTCGCCGACGGGTTCCTCCTCGACCGTATGGACTACCAGCTGCGGCCCGCCCAGAAGGCGCTGGCCAATCCGCTGCGGCCACGTCTGCTGATCGGTGACGTCGTGGGCCTGGGCAAGACCCTGGAGATCGGGGTGCTGCTCAGTGAGCTGATCCGGCGCGGCCGGGGTGAACGCATCCTCGTCGTCACGCCCGCTCCCGTGCTCGAACAGTTCCAGCACGAACTGTGGACGCGTTTCTCCCTGCCGCTGGTGCGGCTCGACAGCGCGGGCATCGCGCGGATCGAGCGGAAGATCCCGGCGGGACGTAATCCGTTCACGTACTTCAAGCGCGTGATCATCTCCATGGACACCCTCAAGAACCAGAAGCGCTACCGTCCGTGGCTGGAGCCCATCCACTGGGACGCGGTCGTCATCGACGAGTCCCACAACCTGATCAACATGGGCAGCCAGCGTCGCGAACTCGCCGATCTGCTGGCGGAGCGCACGGACGCCCTCGTGCTGGCGAGCGCGACCCCGCACAACGGCGACATGCCCGCCTTCACAGGGCTGATCCGCCTCCTCGACCCCATGGCGGTCAAGGACCCCAGGAACCCGAAGGCCGACGAGCTGGAACACCTGATGCTGCGCCGCACCAAGGTCAGTACCGAGGTCGCGAAGCAGCTGAAGGACCACTGGGCGCCGCGCGGGGAATCTCGTCCCGTGCGCTGCGCGGCGAACGAGCTGGAGGAGGAGGTCTTCAAGGAGCTCGCGGAGCAATGGCTGAAGCAGCCGCAGCAGAACGCCGGTACGGACGACCGCCTGTTCCCGTACGTCCTGCTCAAGTCGTTCCTCTCCTCCCACCGCGCCCTGTTCGTCACCGTCCGCCAGAGACTCGCCAAGACGGGACACCGCCTCCCTGACGGACACAAGATCATCGACGCGCCTCCGGCCGACGTCGAGATCCGCACGCCCGAGGCCGCCTCCCTGCTGCGTCTCATGGAGCTCGCCCGTGCCATCGACCGCGCGGCCGGCGGGGAGAGCGGGCTGACCGTCACCTCCAAGCTCGCGGGTCTGGTCAAGGAGCTGCGCCGTATCGGCGTGGGGGCGGGCAACGTGCCCCGGGCGGTCGTCTTCTCGGAGCGCCGCGAGACCCTCGACTGGCTCGGCGAGGTGCTCCCCCCACTGCTGGGCTGGAAGAAGAAGGACGACGCCAAGGCCGCGGTCAAGGTGCTGCACAGCACCGGTGTCTCGGACCGGGTGCAGATGGAGTACGTGGACGAGTTCGCCCGCGCGGGCGGTGACGTACGGCTGCTGCTCACCGGCGACGGCGCCTCCGAGGGCGTCAACCTGCACCGCCAGTGCCACCACCTGATCCACTGGGACCTGCCCTGGAGCCTGATCAGGGTCGAGCAGCGCAACGGCCGCATCGACCGGTACGGGCAGACCGAGCGGCCCGAGTTCCGCGCGATGATCCTCGAATCGGCTGTCGAAGGCGCGCTCGACGACACCGACATCGCCGAGAAGGTCCTCGCCCGCGAGGAGAAGGTGCACGCCATCCTCGGCGCCGTCGAAGCGGCGACGAAGGAGAACGACGGCGCCCTGGAAGAGAAGCGTGTCATGGAGGCGCTCCTCAAGGGGGAGGCGCCGCAGCAGGCCGTGGAAGACCTGGAGGCCGTTCCACTGGGCGACGACGGCGCCGCCCCGGCGGACCTGCCGCTCGCGCAGCAGCTGAACGCCGAGTTCGGCGCGGACGGCGATCCGTTCGACGACGCCGGCTTCGGCTTCGGCATGGACTACGACGGCGAAGCGGGCTTCGACTTCGATGACGACGCCCCGGAGACCGCCGACCCGTCGGTGGAGACACCCGCGCAGGAAGCCCCGGGCGCGAGGGACGCCCTGGCTCCGCTCCACTTCGTCGACGAGCTGCGCCTGTTCACGGACCGCCGTGACTACGTTCTCGCCGGCCTCGACGAACTGGCGGACCTGGAGCCCTTCCGGCTGGACACCACCGTGCACGGCACCGACCTCAGCTTCGACACCCCGGAGGACCTCGCCGACCGGCTCGACGTGCTCCCCGCCGGTTACCTGCGCGACCAGGGCATCACCAAGCGGATGAAGCTCACTTTCAGCAAAAGGGACGCGGCCGACTCCCTGAAGCGGGCCCGTGAGGACGCGGACTCGTCCTCACTGTGGCCGGACGCCCACTACGTCGGCGAACTGCACCCCGTCATGGAGTGGATCACCGACAAGGTCCTCGTCCAGCTGGGCCGCCAGCAGGCACCGGTGATCCAGGTGGACCGCACCGAGGTGCCCGATCCGGTGTTCCTCACCCAGGGGGTGTGGTCCAACAAGGACGGCCGGCCGACGGTCGTCGCGTGGCTGGCCGTCGACCGGCTGGGCCGTCCCGGAGAGGAGCCCCGGGTGAGGGAACTGACCCGCACCCTCCTCGCCGAGCTGGGGCTGGGCCCGGACATGCCGGACCACTTCGCCGACGGCAACCCCGCCGCGCTCCGGCAGCACGTGCCCGCGGCCGTGGCGGCCACCCGCCGCGAGATGGACCGGCGGCGCGCCGACGTGGAGGACCTCATCGACCGCCCGCTGAAGGAGTACGAGCAGCGGGTCGGCCGCTGGCGCGAGCAGCCGCTTCCCGGCTTCAGCGGCGGCCGCACCGCCCGCGAGCGCGTTGCCGAGAACCTCGAAGAGGCAGCGTCCCGGCTCCGTACGACCGGCGACCCGATGGTGCGGGTGCTGGCGGTCCTGGAGCCCAGCTCATGACCACTTTCCGTTCCACGACCGACGCGATCCGGCAGGAGCAGCAAGCGTGAAGTTCGACGCTCTGACCAACGAGGGTGAGTACTTCCCGCCCTTCTACCTGGACGAGATCCTGCCCAAGCAGCTCAAGACCGGCCGCCTGAAGGAGTGGACGGCCGAGGAGCGCCAGGGCCGGCCCACACCTCGGCAGGGACTGCGCGACCTCACGGGCCCCTACCTCGACGTACGGCTCAAGGTGGGCGGCGAGGCAGAGAAGTACAACGTCCTGCCCGACGCCGAGGCGATCGCGGCCCAGCAGACGGCGACCGAGGCGCTGAAGGCCCACCCGGGCGCGGACGAGCCGCCCGCGTTCCAGCCCGCCACCGCACCCCGCGCGTACGACGACAGCCCGGAAGGCGCGTGGCGTGCGGGGCTGGCCGCCTGGCACGGACGCGTGCTTCACGCCCTCGGTTTCACCCCGAGCCCCGGACACCTCACCGTGCAGGGCGCCGCCGGCCCGGTCGCGGTGCCGGTGGCCCACAGCGAACCGGGCATCGCCGTCCTCACCGGCGGTTTCGCCGACGACATCGCCGCCACGCGCGCCGACGGCTCCGCCAACCGCCTGGCCGTCCCCGTCCGCGTCGCCTCCGGCAAGACCCTCACCACGGTCACGGACCTGGCGGCCTGGCTGCTGTCCGCCGACGACGCGCCCCGCTACGCGCTCCTGCTGTTCGGCGGAGTGCTGGTCCTCGCCGACCGGGAGAACTACGCGCGCGGCCGTAACCTGGCGGTCAGCCTGGAGGTGGCACTGCCCCGCAAGGGCATGAAGGGCGCGACGGCGGGCGAACTCGACGTGATCGCCGCCCTGTTCGGGGCCCAGTCGCTGCGTCCGGCCGAGGACGGCGGGGACGACGACATCGCCCGCCTGGTGGCGGAGTCCCGCGATCACTCGGTCGGCGTGACCGCCGATCTGCGCGAGGGCCTCAAGAAGTCGGTCCAGCTGGTCGCCAACGAGGTGCTGGAACTGGCCGGCCGGCGAGGCGTCAGGCCGGCCGACCTTCCCGAGTGGCTCCCGGGCGCCCTCGCGGAGCCCGGCGCGCTGCCGCGTCTGCTCACCAACGAGTCGCTCCGCTACCTGTACCGCATTCTGTTCCTGCTGTACGCGGAGGCCCGCCCGGAGCTGGACATTCTCCCGATGAAGAGCCCCGAGTACGCCTCCGGCTACAGCGTGGCCCGGCTGCGTGAGCTGGTGGTCCAGGAGAAGCTGTCCAGCGCCTCGCGCGATCGCCACCACTTCCACGACTCCCTGGCCCTGCTGTTCGAGAAGGTCTTCACCGGCCACCCGGTCGCCGACACCGTCACCTCGCGCAAGGCGCTTCCGGCCGCCACGGACAGCGAGACGCCGGAGCTGTCCGAGGAGGACGGCTACGAAAGCGTCCGCATCGAGGCCCTGCGCTCGCGTCTCTTCGACCCGAAGTCGATAAAGCTCGTCGACCAGGAGATCACCCACCCCGACGACCTCGCCCCCGACGACCTCGCCCCCGACGGCACGGCCCCGGAGACGGCCCGCCGCCTCGACCTGCGCCTGCGCAACAAGGTCCTGCACCAGGTGCTGCGCAACCTGACCGTCGTCGAAGGCCGGGGCCGCGGCGGGCGCGGCGGCTTCATCTCGTACGCCAACCTCAGCATCAACCACCTGGGCGCGGTGTACGAGGGGCTGATGTCCTACACCGGGTTCATCGCCGACGAGCCGCTGTACGAGGTCGCCAAGGGCGGTGACCCGAGCGGCGGTTCCTGGCTGATCCGGGCGAGCCAGGTGTCCTCGGGGCGGTACCCGGACGGCCCGGACGACAGCGTGTTCGTGAAGACGGAGGTGAATCCGGAGACCAACGAGCGGGTGCCGCTGCCGCACAAGGTCGACTCGTACGTCTACCGTCTCGCCGGCCGCGACCGCCAGACCAGCGCCTCCTACTACACGCCGGAGTCCCTCACCCAGGCCACCGTCGAGCAGACCCTGCGCTTCCGCCTCGACGAGAAGGGCGAGGTCGACCCGAGGGAACCGGAGAAGGCCTGGGTCAACGCCGCCGACGTCCTGAAGTGGCGGGTCTGCGAACCTGCCCTGGGCTCCGGCGCGTTCCTCAACGAGGCCGTCAACCAGCTCGCCGAGCTGTACCTGAAGCTCGCCCAGCGAGAACGCGGCGTCGACATCGACCCCGAGGACTACCAGCGCGAGCTGCAGAAGGCGAAGGCGTACATCGCCCTGCACAACGCGTACGGCGTCGACCTCAACGAGACGGCGGTCGAACTCGCCGAGATCTCCCTGTGGCTGAACACCATGCACCGGGGCATGAAGGCCCCCTGGTACGGCCTTCACCTCCACCGCGGCAACTCCCTGATCGGCGCGGCGCGCAAGGTGTACCCCGGCAACAGCCTCAGCAAGGGCGGCTGGCTGACGTCGAAGGATCAACAGCGGCCGAGGCACGTGCCGCTGGGGGAGAAGCTGAAGGCCCGGGAGGTGCACCAGTTCCTGCTGCCCGCGATGGGCTGGGGCTCCATCGGCGAGAAGGTGTCCCTGCGGACCCTGAAGAAGGGCACGCCGGAGGAGACGGTCAAGGCCGTGGTCGACGGCGACGTCGTCGACTGGCTGGAGCCCGAGCTGGTCGAGGCGATGCGCAAGTGGCGCTCGGCCATGCGACGCAATCCGAAGGGGGATCCGAGGCGGAACCCGCCGAAGACCAAGGCCGCGCCGACTCCGGCGAAGCAGGCGGAGAAGGACGCGGCGCTGGGACAGGGTGCCTTCGATCTCGGTCTGGAGATCTGGGAGCAGCCGTCGCTGGGCCTGTCGTCGGGGGACGGCGGCGGCAGTGGCAGCAGCGGTGCTTCGCGGGTCAAGGCAGCCGCCGCTCCTTTGGCCAGGGCCGCGCAGGAGGACGACGAGGAGCCCGGGGCCAGGACGCAGACGGGACGTCTGATCGGCCTCGCGCGGCGCGTCGAGTACCTGTGGGACCTGGTCGTGATGCGGCTGACGCTCTCCGAGCAGGAGATCTCGCGGCACGTGGACGTGTGGGGCGCGGCGGTTCCTCGGGACGGGCAGGGGCAGGGGCCCGGTGGTGAGGGTCGTCCCCCGATGGACCGCGATGCCGTGCTGGAGGCGCTGCACCGGAAGGGCACCCCCTACTGGCGGCTCAAGCAGGTCATGGACGCCTGGTGCGCGCTGTGGTTCTGGCCGCTGGAGGAGATCGGGCTGCTGGACGGTTCGGACGAGTTCTGGTACCGGCCGAAGGGCGAGGACCTCACCGCCCTCCCGAAGGGTCACGGTGACCGACGGGTCGCTCTCAAGTCGCTGGAGGACTGGCTTGAGTTCGCGGAGTCCGTGGTCGGGCGGGTCGATGTGGACACGGGGGAGGGGCAGCAGGCTTCCCTTCTGTCCTTCGAGGGTGTGAAGAGCCTGGACGAGCTCGACTCGAAGGAGCACGAACTCGACGAGAAGATGACCGAGGCCACTGCCTGGTCCCGGCACGCTGATCTCGGGCACACGTTCCCGTGGTACGAGACGGTTCAGCGAATCGCCGACGAACGGGGCTTTTTCCACTGGGAGTTGGACTTCGCGCACGTTTTCGCGGAGGGCGGGTTCGACTTGATGGTGGGGAATCCGCCGTGGGTACGGCAGGAGTGGGACGAGAACGGGGTCCTCGCGGAGATCGAGCCGTGGTTCGTGCTGGGCGGGAAGGACGCCGAGGCCGATTGGGAATTGAACGTGGCAGATGCGCTCGGCAAGCCTGGACATCGGTCATTCTATCTAGCCGAGTTGGAGACCGTGGCAGGCGTCTCCGAGTTCCTCTCCTCGACCGATACGTATCCCGAGCTGGCGGGGACACGGCCGGATATGTATCGGGCGTTCATGCTAGTTTCTTGGCGGGCAATTGGAAAGCGCGGGATGGCGGGGCTTATTCATCCTTCTACGCATCTGCGAGGATCCGAGGAAGGGGCTCTCCGTCGAGTTGCTTACCAACACCTTCGGCTGCACGCTGAGTTCGTGAACGAGTTGCGCCTTTTTGCGCCTCCGGTCGATCATAGTACCCGGTTCAGTGTGAATATTTACGGAGAGTCTCGGGACATCTCGTTCCAGAATATTAGCTGGCTATTCCACCCTGCGGTGCTGCGACAGTCATTGCTTCACGATGGAACAGGCGAATTTCCAGCTATCAAGCGATATGATTCGCAGAAGGATAAGTTTGTATGGGATTTGCGTCCTCATGAACAGCGGATTCTCACTATCGATCGGGCGACGCTAGCCGACTGGCGTGATTTGCTCGGCGAGGAAAACCCTCCACCGGTAGAGGAAGCGAAGTTGCTCTTCCCTGTCACAGAGGCTGAAAAGTCCGCTATTGCCGCACTCGCTAGATGGCCTCACCGTCTTGGCATGCTTGGCCGTCCGATCAGCAGTGGTTTCAACGAAAAGATCGACCGAGCGGCAGGGTATTTCGCTTGGGACGCAGGCCCGGTGGTCAGCTGGGGCGATGTGATCCTTCAAGGAACTTTTTTCACGGCCGCCACTCCCTTTGCCAAGCAGCCTCTTGACGGTGCACGCATCTCCAGTGACTTGGAGCCTTGGGATCATGTGCGTCTACCCGGAAATGCAATACCCCGTACAAGTTACCGGCGCCGTAAAGCGGTTAGCGACTTTATCGCCAAGCAGGACCAGTGGTTTGATCAAGAAGAGTACGATCGACTCATGAGGGACCCGGTTGAGAGTGAATCCGCTCGCGCTTCCATTCTGCTGGAGCACCCGGAACTATCCGAGGAAGACCTGGCCGCGCTGGTACACCTGAGATTCCGTAAAATCAGTACGCGTCCATATTCACACTTTTTCCGCATGGCTTGGCGTGAGATGAGTCGGCTGAAAAACGAGCGGGTACTGCACGCTTGCCTGATCCCTCCGGGCCCCACACACGTACATGCCGTTCGCAGTATGGCGTTCATCTCGAAACGGCAGACGGCATTGGCTGCCGGTTTCTTTGCGGCGCTGCCAGCGGAATATATGCAGCGCATTACAAACCGAGAGCACATGGATGTTTCGGACGCTAGCATTTTCCCTGCGCCAGATCCCAAGCACCCTCTTGCTAATGCCCTACTACTCAGAACGTTGCGGCTTAATTGTCAGACGTCAGTCTTCGCCCCGCTCTGGGAGGAGCTGTACGACGCCTGCTGGCAAGAGGATCTCTGGGCCGGAGCAGGAGTGTGGCCGGATGATGCACCTCCGCTCACGGACGGCATTCGTCACGCTTGGAGCCTTGAAACTCCCCTTCGGACAGAGTTCGCTCGTCGCGCAGCGCTCGTTGAGATCGATGCGCTCGTCGGTGTCTGGCTGGGTATCAGCGCAGCTGAACTAGTAGCTATGTATGAAACACGTTTTCCCGTGCGCCAACAGTACGAGGAGAACATGTGGTTCGACGCGACCGGCCGCCGTATCGCCAAGGCACACCAGCAGCACGGCTATGGTCAGCCCAAGGACGCCTGGAAGCAGCTGAGTTCACACGAGGCATTCCCGAACGAGTACACCGTCCCGGACGGTTACACCGGCCCCCTCTACCGGGCCCACCGCAAGGACGAGATGCGTGCCGCCCACGCCGAGTTCACCCGCCGTCTGCGTGAGGCCGGCTGGGAGCCCGGTGACACACAGCCTCCGGAGGCCACCGCCACCTGACCCGGCGCCCTACGCGAGAGCCCTGCCGCCCGACAAGGGCCGGCAGGGCTCTCGCGTAGGGACGACCGTCAGGCGCTCCGCTCCGAGGATGCCGCCCCGACGAACCCCGCCCATGCTTCACGCGAAACGCGGACGACCGGCCCGGCCACGGCCTTTGAGTCCCGGACGTGTACAACTCCCGTACCGGCCGCGATCTCCACGCAGTCGCCGCCCTCGGCTCCGCTGTAGCTGCTCTTGAACCAGGCGAGGTCGGACGCGACGGCCGAGGACTCAGCGTTGTTCATAGCTCTCCCAGCAACCTTTCGATGAACTCCAAGGACTCTCGCGGAGTGAGAGCCTGCGATCGGATGATCCCATAGCGGGCGGCGGCGAGAGCCGCCTGTTGGGGGTCGGTCTGCAGGGCGCTCGTTCCCTGCGCCTCGGTGTACACGAACTTCTTGCCGTCCTCGCGCGTGATGACCGTGAACGGTCCGTCCACGCCCGCGCTTTCCTCGTAGTCGAGCGGCATGACCTGAATCTCGACGTTCCGCTTCTGGCCGATCAGGAGCAGGTGCTCCAGCTGACCTCGCAGTACGTCCTTTCCGCCGTACCGGCGCCGCAGGACCGCCTCGTCCATCACGAAACTCAGCAACGGCGTGGGCCGCCGGTCGAAGATGTCTTGCCTGGCCAGCCGTGCGTTCACGCGCTGCTCGATAGTCTCGTGGTCCAGGGGAGGGCGTCGCATGGCGAGCAGCGCCCTCATGTACTCCTCGGTCTGGAGCAGGCCTTTGACCACAAGGGTGTCGTAAGAGAGCAGCTCAATGGCCTTCTTCTCCAAGGCGGCCATCCCCTGGAAGAAGACCGGATACTGAGCCCGCTCCACCTGCTCCTTCCATACGGTCAGCAGCCCGTCCGCCCCCAGCAGTTCATCCGCGCGCTCGATGAGCCGGGGCGAAGGAATCCTCCTGCCCTGCTCGAACGACGCGATGCTGGAGGCCGAGTACCCGAGCCGCTTGCCGAACGCCTCGCGTTCCATCCCCGCCCGCAACCGCAGCGTCTTCATGCTCTGCCCGAACGCGGTGACCACGCCCTGGCCGGACTCGCCCTCGGGCCGCCGCCCTCCACCGTCGTCGTTCTCCTCGCCGTCCCCGAAACTCACCGTCGCCCCGTCGACCGTCCCAACGGCCCCCGCGTCCGCATCCGCACGCTCGCTCACCACTACCGCCTCCCTGGCCCAACGCTCGCCCGGGAGCGTCGTCACGCCGCGCGTCTCGTACCCGTACCGACACCGCGCGTACAACCGGTCCGCGTCGGTGCGTCACCACTGGTCACGCTACGCCACCAACGGGACCGTTGTCGGCATGACGAGCAAGCCCGGCAGCCCCAGCGGTACCACCGAACCCGCCCGCCCCACCGACTACTTGATCGCCCCGCACTCCCTGCTCGACCACACCTTCGAGATGCGCTTCACCTCCACGCCCCGAGGTGCTCGCCTCGCCCGGAGACTGGCCGCGCACCGGCTGGACGCGTGGGGGATTCCGTACGACACCTACCACCACGACGTGATCGTGCTGATCGTTGCCGAGCTGGCCGCCAACGCCGTGCGGCACGGCCACGTCCCCGGGCGGGACTTCCATCTGCGTCTGAAGGCGATCGCAGGCGTACGGACCGCCCGCGTCGAGGTCACCGACACCCGGGCCGAACGCATGCCGCCCCGCCCGGAGGCCCTGCCCGCCCCAGGTGTCGAGGACGCCGGCGGCCGGGGGCTCCTCCTCGTCGCCGGACTCGCGACCCGCGGGGACTGGCACCTCCGGACCGACGGTCCGGGCAAGACGGTCTGGGCGGAGTACGTGCTTGAGAGCCAAGGGCTTCATGTACAACTGCTACATTCGTGACATGGGTGATCCCGTAGTTGAATCCATGGCCGACGTCCGCAGCCACCTCGCCGACGTCATCGACCGTGCCCGCCGGGAGGAGACCCCGACGATCATCACGCGGCGCGGCAAACAGGAAGCCGTCGTGATCGACATCCAGGAGTACCAGCGCCTGCGCCGGATCGCCGAAGACGCCGAAGAGGCATGGCTCAACCGGCTGGCCGACGAAGCCGAGTCCGAAGGTGTGGAAGGGGCGGTCTCGCTCGAAGAGATGGCCGCCCTGCTCCGCGCCGATCAGGGCTGACCCCCATGGGGCACGTCACGCGCTTCACGCCGCATGCGCAGCGGGACATGCTCAAGATCCCGCGCCCGGACGCCCTGCGCATCCTGCATCGCCTCTCCGAACTCCAGAAGGCCATGGACTCGGGCGACACCGCGGCGTTCGACGTCGAAGCCCTGCGGGGCCACAGCGCCCGATGGCGGCTCAGGGTCGGCGACTACCGCGTCGTATACACCATTGAGGGCGATCGGCTGATCGTGTGGGTCCTGGCCGTCGGCAATCGGCGCGAGGCCTACCGCCAGGCTCCCTGAGCTCCCGCTGTCCGATCCCGGAGAATCCGAGGGCACTGTCAGTTCACCCTCGTAGAGTGGAACGTGATCGATTGCGATCGTCCCGGTCAGTTGTCCTGGCCCGGGGCGGTCGGATCGCACGCCGGTACACGGGAGACGGGGGCAAGGGCGCGTCATGAGACCCACACTCGCCGCGCAGACGCTGCGCGACACCACGGTCGAGTATCTGACGACGACGTTCGCGCTGGCCGAGCCCGACACCCAGGACGCGCTGGAGGACTTCCTCACCGACCCGGCCGACGGGCTGTTCCGGGGGCCGTATCTGCGTATCCGGCGCCCCTTCCGCCCGGCGGCGGACGGCTGGCAACGGCACCTGGACTGGCGGCCGGGGGACTTCCAGCCCTACGCGCACCAGGCGGAGGCCTTCGCCCGGCTGACCAGCAAGGACGGGCACCGGCCCGAGCCGACGCTGGTGACCACCGGTACCGGCTCCGGAAAGACGGAGTCCTTCCTGATCCCCGTACTCGACCACTGCCGCCGGGAGCGGGAGGCCGGGAAGGCGGGCATCAAGGCCGTCCTGCTCTATCCGATGAACGCTCTCGCGGGCGACCAGGCCGGCCGCCTCGGGGAGCAGCTCGACGAGGACAACCGGCTCGGGGACGTCACGGCGGGGCTGTACATCGGTGAGGCGTCGGCGGCGCGCGGCTCGGAGCCGCCGTACGGGCGGGTGATGGTGGACCGGGCCGAGATCCGCCGCAACCCGCCGGACATCCTGATCACCAACTACAAGATGCTCGATCTGCTGCTCCAGCGGCAGCAGGACGCCTCCCTGTGGCGGGACGCCGACGTGGCGTACGTAGTGATCGACGAGTTCCACACCTACGACGGGGCGCAGGGCACCGACGTGGCGATGCTGCTGCGGCGGCTCGCGGCCGTCGTCGGAGCCGACGAGAAGGGGCGGCCGCTGGGGTCCATCTGTCCCGTGGCGACGTCCGCGACCCTCGGCTCCGACGGCGCGGCGGGCGGGGCGCGGGCCATGCTGGACGTGGCCTCGCAGGTGTTCGGGACGCGGTTCCCGGACGACGCGGTGGTGGGGGAGGACCGGCGGGACATCGACGAGTTCCTCTCCCCGGTCGATCGCTCGCTGCCCCTGCCGTCCCCCGTCGAGCTGGCCGACCTGCCGGACCCGGTGCGGACGCCCGGCGGTATGGACGCGGTGGCGCGGGCCACCGTGGCGTGTGACACGGCCGACCCGCGCGAGCTGGGCCGGCGTCTGCTCGCCCACCCGCTCACCCACGCCCTGTTGCACGCCAAGGACGCGCCGCTTACGGCCGTGGAGGTGCTGGAGGAGTTCGACGCCACCTCGGCATGGCGGGCCGTGGCCGTGCAGGACCCCGAGACCGCTGCCAAGGCCCTGGCGCGTTTCGTGGCGCTGATCTCCGTGGCCCGCGACCCCAAGGCGCCCGCCGGCAAGGAGCGGCCGCTGCTGCTGGTGGAGACGCATCTGTGGCTGCGGGCGCTGTCCAGGGTGCTGCGGTTCGTCGCGCCGGAACCGGTGTTCTCCTGGTCGGACGCCGATCAGGCAGCCCTGGACGCGCAGGACCGCGATGACGTCGAGCGGCGGGCGGTGGCGGTGGCCGCGCAGGTGGAGCGCCGGCGGAAGGTGCGGTCGTCGGGACGGCTGCCCGCCGCCTACTGCCGGCACTGCGGCCGATCGGGATGGTCCGCGATCTGCCCCGACCGCAATCCGCAGAACCTGGTGCACGCGCCGGACGAGATCTACCGCGCCAGTGCGGCGGGCGGCGCCGCCAAGGGCCGGGTGCGGGCCATGATCGCGGCCACCCCGGCGGAGGCCGCAGAACAGGCCCGGGCCACGCTGGCGCGTCGCGCCCAGCGCGGTCGCCGGGGCGCCGCGCACGACGCGACCCTGATGGTCCTGGAGGACAACGGCAAGGCGCTGCGCAAACTGGATCCCGACGAGGTCCTCCTGGACGGGGGAGCAATCGCCGCCGCCCCCGACAACGGCGTCTTCGTGTGGGCCTGGTTCGACAACCAGGAGGCGAGCGACTACGCCAAGCAGGACCGCTGTCCGGCCTGCGGGCAGGCCCAGGGCGTCCGCTTCCTCGGTGCCGGTGTCGCCCCGCTCGCCTCGGTCGTGGTCACCCAGCTCTTCACCGGCGGCGAGCTGCCGGACCGGGACGAGCAGAAGCGGGACCGCCGCAGAACACTGATCTTCAACGACTCGGTGCAGGACGCCGCCCACCGCGCGGGATTCGTGGCCAGCCGGGCCTGGAAGTTCTCGCTGCGCTCGCTCATCCACGAGCAGCTGTCCGAGCGCGTTCGCACGGACCCGGGGTTCGCGGCCGACGGCGTCCCCCTCAACGAGCTGATCGCCGCCCTGGTGAGCCGGGCCGCCGTGCCGGAGGAGCGACTCCTCGCCTCCGTCATACCGCCCGACCTGCACGACGTGGACCAGGTCAAGCGTCTGCTCGCGGGCAGGAAGCGCATCCCGGAGTCGACGTGGGAGCTGGTGGGCGAGCGCCTCGCCTTCAACACCCTGCTGGAGTTCGGTCTGTACTCCCGCCTGGGCCGCACTCTCGAACTGACCCGTACGGTCGCGGCCGAGGTGCATCTGCCGAACGCGAAGCGGGCGGCGGAGGCGGCCGCGTCCCTGTTCCGTGTCGCTTCGGAGCGGCTCCTGCCCGTCGCCGCGGCAGCGGACGCCGACGAGCAGCGTCCGGCAGACCAGGGCACGGACAGCGCGAGTGCGCCGAAGTACGCCCTGCCCGCCGAGGGCAGCCCCGAGCGGCTGCGCTACTTCGAGGGCTATGTCCGCGGACTCCTCGAACACGTCCGGCAGATCGGCGGCATCCACCACGCCTGGCTGGACCGCTTCATCGACGAGGAGGGCCGCACCCGCCATCCGGTCTCCACGGGCCGCCCCCCGGGCATGCCCGCGTTCGGCCGCCACTCCGAGGCTCCCGCGTTCGTCCTGGTCGGCGCCCGCAGCGGGAAAACCGACTTCGAGCGGGTGGACACCCGGGACAGCTGGTACGTCGACTTCACCCAGCGCTGCCTCGGCCTGGACCGGGAACTGGCGCAGACCTACCTGGCCGCGCTGTTCGAGCAGCTGGCCGACGACAAGATCGGCGCACTGGCACGGCGGCGGACCAACCCGGCCGACAAACAGCGCGAGCACGGCGTGTACGGGCTCACCCCGGGCCACGTACGCGTGCGACCGCTGGACGACGAGCAGACCGGCCTCGCCGTCCTCACCTGCCCGGCGTGCGGCTGGACGCAGACCGTGCCGCCGGAGCGCGCCTCGGTGTGGCAGGGCATGCGCTGTCCGCTGAAGCGCTGCGAGGGCGCCCTGACCCGGCCCGCCAAAGAAGCGGGCGGCCGGGCCGCCCGCGACCACAGCTCCGACTACTACCGGCGCCTGTACCGGGAGGCCAAGCCGTACAGCGTGGTCGCCGCCGAACACACCGGCGTGCTCAAGCGCAAGGAACGCGAGGAGGTGGAGAAAGGCTTCCGGCGCGGCGTCAAGCACACCGACCCCAACGTGCTGTCCTGCACCCCGACCCTCGAACTCGGCATCGACATCGGCCAGTTGGAGGCGGTCATCCTCGCCTCCCTGCCGCCGTCCACGGCCGGCTACGTGCAGCGGGTGGGCCGCGCCGGGCGCTCCACCGGCAACGCCTTCATGGTGTCGCTGGCCGACACCAGCCCCCGCGCCCTGTACCACCTCGCCGAGCCGCGGCACCTGATCGCGGGCCCCATCCTGCCGCCCGGCTGCTTCCTGTCCGCCGGCGAGCTGCTGTGCCGCCAGTACACCGCGTTCCTCATCGACCGGGCGGCCCGGGGCGCGCTGGAGGGCGTCATTCCGCTGCCGGACCGGGTCACCCAACTCGTCGGCCGTACCGGCTGGTTGCAGCAGTTCCGCAAGGCCACGGCCGGCCGGGTGGACCTCGCGAACGAATTCCTGCGCCTCTTCCCCGAGATCGACGGGGTCCCCGGCTCGGGCGCCTCGTCCGACGCCCGCAAGGCGCTGCGACGGTTCGCCGACACCAAGCTGTCCCAGGACCTGGACGACGCGGAGCGGGCGTGGGAGGCCGAGCGGGCCGAACTCGCCCAGCGCCGCGTCATGATCAACGAAGCGGCGGACGCACTTCAGGAAGCCGTGGAGGACGAGGCACGGGAGAAGCGGAGCCTGGCCCGCGAGGCGACCGGCGTGGCCAAACGGCTCCAGCAGATGGCCCAGTCCGACGCCCAGGGCTTCCTCGTCGAGCACGGGCTGCTGCCCAACTACAGCCTCGTCGAGGACGGGGTACGCCTGGAGGCGATGCTCAGCTACAAGGAGCCCGCCCGCAAGGCACGTACGGCGGACGAGGGGGCCGAAGGCGCAAACGCTCCCAAGGCCAAGTGGAGCACCGACCCGCGCGTCTACGACCGGCCCGCGGAGGCCGCCCTCACCGAACTCGCCCCGGGCAACGCCTACTACGTACGCGGCTACAAGCACGTCGTCGACGGTTTCGACCTCGGCCCCAGCCGGAAGGACACCCCGGGCGGCGCCCCCGTAGGGCTCCAGACCTGGCGGGTCTGCAAGGAGTGCGGACACGTCCGCACCGGTGCGCGCGCCGAGCAGGACACCCTGCCCTGCCCTCGCTGCGGCGGCCCCGGCATCGGCGGGCGCAACGCCCTGTTCCAGGTGGTCGTTCCCCGCAAGGTGACCGCCCACGACAAGCGGGACGACGCCCGGATCGTCGACGACCACGAGAACCGCATCCGGACCACGTACAGCACCGTGACCGCCGTCGACGTCGACGTCAAGGACATCAAGGAGACCTGGCGGCACCAGAAGACCACCTTCGGCGTGGACCACGTCCGCGAGGCGGTCATCCGCCGCTTCAACCTCGGCAAGGCCAGGCACGGCCGGCGCAACGACACCTACTTCGCCGGTACGGAGGTGGCGACCCCCACCGGATTCACCGTCTGCCCGCGGTGCGGAGGCGCCACCGACCGGGAGCCCGGCCACGGACCCACCCAGGACTCGCTCAGCCAGTCCCTGCTCGGCCGGGCCGAGCTCGCACACCACCGGCCGTGGTGCCCCACCCGGCGCCGCGACAAGCAGGCCAAACCCGAAGACGTGCAGGTGATCACCGCCACCGAGCACCGCACGGAGGCGCTGCGCATCCTGCTGCCCGCCGCCACGCTGAACGTGCCCGAGCGCCTCGCCTCCTTCTCCGCCGCCCTGCACCTCGGCCTCGCCCTGCGCTACGGAGGCGACCCCGCGCACATTCGCTCCGCGCCCGCCACCGAACCGGACCGGGAGACCGACCTCACCCGCAACTACCTGGTTCTGTACGACGCCCTGCCCGGCGGGACCGGCTATCTGCAGCGCCTGGTGGACCGCGTGGGCGAGGAGTTCCGCGAGGTGCTCGCCGACGCCCAGCGCGTGCTGCGGGACTGCCCCTGCAAGGACACCCCGCGCCGCGCCTGCCACCGCTGCCTGCTCGGCTATGCCCCGGAACGGGACTACAAGGACCTCGACCGGCAGGAAGCCCTGTGGATGCTGGACAACCTGCTCGGCGCCGACGGGCGGAGCGGGTGGGACGTCCGCAAGGAGTCGGCCGACGCCGAACTCCGCTTCGTCGACCAGGCGGAGAGCGACCTGGAGCGCCGCTTCATCGAGTGCCTCGACCGCTGGCTCGCGGCCCCCGAGAACGGCGCTCCGGCGGACCATGACCAGACGCCGACCGGCAGGCAGGGCAAACAGTTCACCCTCACCCGGCCGGACGGCGGCCCGGTCCGCTGGGAGGTGGTCGCCCAGAAGGACCTGCACGGCTACCGCACCCGGCCCGACCTGCTCTTCCGTCCCGTCGCCGGGGAAACCACGACCGACGGGGCACCTCCGCTGCCGATCGCCGTGTACCTCGACGGCTACCGCTGGCACGCCTCCTCCCGCACCAACCGCATCGCGGCCGACGCGGCCAAGCGGGCCCTGCTGCGCGCCGACGGAACACTGGTCTGGCAGGTCACCTGGGACGACGTCGTGGCCTGGGAGAAGGCCCTCAAGAACGAGCCGGCGGACGTGGACGAGGCGCGCGATCCGCTCGCCCCCGTCATCGCGGGTCCCGAGGCCGACGCGGCCTGGCCGCCGTACGACGTGACCTCCGACACCGGCCCGGGCGCACTGGTGCGCAAGCAGTGGAAGGACCTCAAGCGCGATTCCTCGGAGGTGGACGCTCTCCTGTACGGCGGGGCGATTCCTTCCCTCCTGGGATTCCTGCGCGATCCCAGGCTGAACAAATGGCAGCAGCTCGCCCAACTCGCCGTCAGCGCGCCCGCCTTCCTCCGCAGGAAGGACCTCGTGGACGCGGACCCGGTCACCGCGACCGGGTGGATCGAGGCCGCCGTCCGTGACGAGCCCGGCCCGGCCGTCACGGGGCAGGGGCTCAAACTGCTCCCTTTCCGGGACGGTTCAGGGCTGCCGCTCATCCTCGCCGGAGCGCGGCGTGCCGACGGCAAGGCGCTGCGCTGGAGCGCCCTCGCCGTACTCGACGACCGGCCCGAAGCGGTCGAGGGCGACCGGCCCGAGCACCGGCGCCGTTGGAAAGCCTGGCTGAGCTGGGGCAACATCATTCAGTTCCTCGACCCCACCGGCGCCGGCCAGGCCGACGGACTCGCCCTCGCCCGCACCACTCTCGACACCTTCGACGCCTCCCTGCTCGCCGTCACCGCCGGTCCGGGCACCGGCCTGCTGCCCGCGCTGCGCGGCGAGGCGCCGGGCACCGGGCTCAACGTGCCCGATGACCTGGACGAGGCAGAGGACCGTCCGTCGGCCCGCTCCGAGGCCATGGGACCCGAGGAGCAAGCGGCCGCCAAGGCAGCCGAAGCACCCGCGGACATGGCTCCCGGGGACATGACTCCTGTGGACATGACTCCTGTGGAGCGAACGGCCTGGCAGCTGGTCCTCGGAGAACTCTCCAAGTGGGGCGACCCACAGGTCGCGGCGCTCGCCAAGCACCTGTCGGATCACGGGGACGTTCCGGCGGGCAAGGCGAGTTGGGACGTCGACGGCGTGTCACGCACGGTCGAATTCGCCTGGCCCACCCATAAGATCGGCATTGTCCTGTCGGAGGACGCCGAGGACACCGAGTACATGGCGCAGTGCGCGTCAGCCGGCTGGCACGTGCGCGCGCCGGGTGACTGGGACGTGGAGGAACTCGCCCGCCTGCTGGGCGAGAAGGGGGTCGCGCAATGAGCAACGGGGTGGGCCGTCCGGCGGGCCGGGCCAGGACACGGGTGCAGGTGGGGCTGCAGGCCCACGAGGACATCCGGCGTCGAGGCGGGGCCGTGGGGGACGCGGTCGGCACCTTCGTCCACCGGCTGCGCGCCGACCGAACCAACCGGGCACTGCGCAGGACCTTCCTGCGGGCCGCGGGCGACAACGGAGACCTGTATCTCGCGCACGCCGACACCCACTGCATGGTCCTGCTCCTGTCGACCGACGACGGGGACGAGATGCGCGTCCTCGCGGTGCGCGACGGAGCCCTGGCCCGTGACGAACTCGCCCGGCTCACCGTCGAGATCAACCCCGTGTCGGGTGCGATCGAAGTGGTCGACCAGAGTGAGGTCAGCGCCAACGTCGTCGCTCTGCCGGATCGGGCGGAAGCCAGTCCGGAAGAAGCCCCTGCAGACGAAGCAACTCCAGACGGAGCCGCCACCGTCGCCTCGCCGGACGAGCCGACTGCTGAGACCGACGCACCCGCGCCCATCACCAGCAGCCTGCGGACTTCGCTCTTCGCCCGCTACGACGATGAGGTCCTCGTCGAGCTCGGCGTGGTCCCCTCGCTTCTGTCGGCCCTGCGGAAGGTCTGCACGGACGAACAGTTCGAAGCACTGCTCAGCCACAACCTCCCGGAACTCACCCGTGACGTCCTCCTCGCACTGCACGCTCGTGTGGAGCCGCGCGACGTGCGGCGACACATCACCGAAAAGTGGCGTCCCGAGGAGCACGTAAACCCCCACGACTGGTCCCGGGCGGCCAGGCGCGCCGTCTCCCAGGCCGAGACCGACGACGATGCCGTACTCGGCGCCCTCGGCAAGAGCTTCGACGCCTGGCGGCTGTTTCTCCACCCGGAGCAAAAACGCCTCGCTGTCGGCGACTTCAAGGGATCCGCCAAGGTGACGGGTGGTCCCGGCACCGGCAAGACGGTCGTGGCCCTCCACCGCGTGCGGCACCTCGTGGACCGGCTGTCGGCCGGCTATTCCCGTCCGGTTCTGCTCACCACGTACAACACAAACCTCGCACTGGATCTCAGGGAACGGCTGCACCAGCTGGGCGGCGACGAGCTGCTGCGCCGCGTCGACGTCAAGTCCGTCGACGCGCTGGCTCGTGAAATCGTCCAGGAGGCCCGGGTGGAACTGGGCCGGCCGGTGGACGACGACGCGGCCATGAACCTGTGGCACACCGTTCGCACCGAGACGAACCTCTTCGAGTACGACGCCGACTTCCTGGACACCGAGTTCAAACACGTGGTCCTCGCAGGCCGGTGCGGTTCGTGGGACGCCTACCGACGCGTGGGCCGCTCGGGCCGACCCCGGATCAGCACGGCCCAGCGCCACGAGGTCTGGCAGCTGGTGCAGGCATACAGGGCCCACCTGGACGCCCCGCCGCGGCAGACGACGTACGCACTCATCGCCGACCAGGCGGCCGAACTCGAACAGCACCGCATGGCCCGGGTCGAGCAACAAGCCCGGTACAAGGAGGAACAGGGCGGTCGCGACCTGGTCCACCGAGAGGCCGGCAGCGGCATGTGGCTCAAGCCCCGCTATCACCACGTAGTCGTCGACGAGGCGCAGGACCTGTCGGCCTCGCACTGGCGGATGCTGCGTGCCATGGTCCGCAAAGGACCGAACGACATCTTCGTCGTCGGGGACGCCCACCAGCGGATCTACGCCAACCGCGTCGTCCTCAGCCACCAGGGCATCGAGATCCGTGGCCGAGCTTCACGGCGTCTCACCCTCAACTACCGGACCACTCGCCAAATCCTGGGCAGCGCCAATGGTCTGCTCACGGGTGCCACCTTCGACGACCTCGACACCGGAACCGACACTCTCGACGGCTACCGCTCCGTCCTCACGGGACTGGCCCCGCAGTTCTGGCGTGCCCCCGACCGGCTCACCGAGATGCGGGCCGTGGCCACGCTCATCAAGGAGCGCCACGACACTCACGACACGCCGTACTCCGCGATGGCCGTGAGTGTCCCCGACGGGAGCTCCGCGCAGGAGTTCGCCCACGTTCTGGCCCGGGAGCCCTTCTCGATCCCGGTCGTCGAACTCGGCAGAGACGGAGTCCGTTCCGGCCGGGAAGCCGTGCGCATCGGTACCATGCACCGCTTCAAGGGCCTTGAGTTCCAGCGCGTCTTCCTCACCTCCGTCGGTGAGGGGCAGGTACCGCATCAGCGAATCGAGCAGTACCGGTTGGAGAATCCCGACCGCTACCGGCAAGAGGAACAGCGGTCTCGTTCCCTGCTGTTCGTCGCCGCGACGCGCGCACGGGACGAGCTCACCGTCACGTGGAGCGGTAAGGCCAGCCGTTTCCTTCCGCCGGACGCTGACGCAACCGCCCACCGAGCCACGGATCTGCTCAGGTATGACGGGCCGCCGTCGGGTTCATCGGGTTCCGCCGCTGCTTGATCGCGTCCTTGAGGTGCCCTTGGCCGTCGCCCACCGTGGTGGAGCAATGGAGGCCCGCCCCCTCGCCCTCGGAGGTGTACTCGCCGCCAGCCGGGCCCTCGTCACCCGTTCGCGTAGTCCTCGACCAGTGTGGCGGAGCCGGCCGGTGGGTCAGGGCTTCTGCCCGGTCGGCCGGTCGGCGTAGTCCTCGACCAGGTTGCTGATGAGCGCGAGCAGGGCGTTGGCTCGGTGCCGGTCCTCGCACTGGTTGCGGAGGGCCTTGTCGAGTGCCCGGAGGCGGGCCAGGGTGGCCGGGTTCCGGTTCCTCACCTCGTAGAGCAGCGGCGTGGTGATCAGGTCCAGGCACTCGGTGAGCAGCCGACGGGTGGCGGGAGAGGGTGGGTTGGGATCGGGGGCGGCGAACCCCGTGGTCAGGTACCGGGCCGGGTCGGTCAGGCTCCAGCCGACGACCGTGCCGTCCTGGATGAGGAGTGCCGTGTCGGGGGCGATGCCGATGCGTGCCTCCAGTGGCTCGTCGAGGACGTCCAGGTCGCGCAGGCAGGTGAGCACGGTGTCTCCGTGGGCTCGGCAGAGCTCCGCGGTCACCTCCAGGCGGAAGTCCAGGGCTTCGTCCGCGCGAAGGCTGCCCGGGCGGACGGCGGGGGTGGTGGAAAGGCGGGCGGAGTCCTCTGGATCGGCGGACTCACCGGCGACCTGGAACTCGGCGCCGACCAGGTCCCGGCCTTCCGGATCGAACCGGAGTTCGTCGGGGGTGTCCCAAAGCCACGGCTGACTGCCGAAGGTGTCCAGCAGGAACCGGCCGCGTTCCTCGACGTTCGCGTACTCCGCGACCCGCACCCGGAAGTCCCGGAAGTCGAAGCGCGGGGTGTGACGCAGCGGATCGCCCGCTACCGTCGCGGTCCAGTTGTCGTCGAGGACGAGTCTCATCGCTCGTCACCCTGCAGACCGTCCACTGCCAGCCGGTTCACCTTCACGTTGCGTAGTCCTCCACGTAAGTGGCGATCAGGTCGAGCAGTGCGTCGGCCCGGCGCCGGTCCTCGCGCTGGTTGCGCAGGGTCTCGTCGGCGGCCCGGAGGCGGGTCAGGGCGGCTGGTTCGCCGTCCACCAGGTCGTCGACCAGCGGCATGGTGAGCAGGTCCAGGCACTCGGTGAGCAGCCGACGGGTGGCAGGTGACGGCGGGTCGGGGTCGGGGTCGGCGTACGCGGTGGTCAGGTACTGCGCGGGATCGGTGAGGCTCCAGCCGACGATGGTGTGGTGCTGGACGAGGAGTGCCACGTCGGGGGCGATGCCGATACACGCCTCCAACGGCTCGTCGAGGACATCGAGATCGCGCAGACAGATCAGTACGGCGTCCCCGGGAGCGCGGCACAGCACCGCGCACATCTCATGCCGGAAGGCCCGGATCTCGTCCGCGCGGAGCCCGCCCTGGCGTACGGCGGGCATGACGGGAAGGCGGGTGGAGGTCTCGGCGGCGGCGGACACGTACGGCAGCTGGAGTTCGACCCCGACCAGTTTCCGGTTGTCCGGGGCGAATCGGAAGACGTCGGGCGTGTCCCACAGCCAGTGCCGGCTACCGAAGGTGTCCGCGACGAACTGCTCACGCTCCACCACGTCTGTGTAGCGCATGACGCGTACGGAGTCGCCTGCGAAGCGGGGGGTGATGTGCAGCGGATCGTCCGTCACCGTTGCGCGCCAGTCGCCGTCGAACGACAGTTTCGTGGTCATTTCCTGCCTCATCTGATCTGCACTCCTGGGGCCAGGTTGCCGAACTTGCCGGGGATCCTGCCCTCCACGATGTCCTCGTGCGTAACCGGCTTGCCGGGGTCCGACGGACTGCCGCCGAGCGGGTACGGGCGGGAGGATGAGGAACTCCCCGTTCTCCCCGTAGAGCGAAGCCCGCGCAGCACGGTGATGCCACGCCTCGTCCGGTTCGTCGGCGGTGTGGCGGTCGGCGGCGGGGATCGTGGCGACCGGTTCCACCTCGAATCCGCTGACCGCATGGACGGCGGCGTTCACGGGTGGGCCGTCAGGTGCCGCCTCCCCCGTCACCTCGAGCCCGCAGTGTCCAAGGGCGTCCAGCCACTCCGGTGCCCGGCGGTCCTTCATGACCCCTGACCTTCATCGCTGTGGTGCAGGCCGGTTTCCGCACCCGGCGTCGGTGACCATGGGGAACCGCTCATGTTCCGCCGTGGCGAAACGCGTCCCAGACCGTGCGTACGGAGGTCTGGAGTCCGGCGTCGTCGAGATCGCCCGGTTCCGCCAGGTCAGGGTCGACCGAGTAGTCCTCGAGGATCATGAACACCTGGTCGAAGAGATCGCCGAGCGCTCCCTGGAGGCGCTCCCCGTTCGCCTGGGAAGCCCGCCTGGCCTCCCACCAGCCATGCGCGAAGTCCGGCGCGCCGCACGTCCCGTCGGTGAAGGAGTCCAGGAGCGCCAGTTGCCGTGCTGCCGCACTGGCCGGGTCGACGTCGCCCGGCTGGGACCACGCCCTGTGGGCGGGGGGGTGAGAGGCGGCCACGGCCGCCAGTGCGGGGTGCCGTTCCAGGAGAGCGCGCGCATGACGGCCGAAGCGTGCGCGAGCTGTGTCGGTGCCCTCGTTGACGGCCGCGGCCATGAAAGCGGCGGTACCCGCGATCAGCGCATAGCCTTCTTCCGGAAAGAGCACGGCTCCTTGCACATCGGGTGTGCGCAGCACGAACGGTGGGCGGATGCCCTTGCAGTCCGCGTCGGCGGGAAGCCGGGATGTGGCACCGGAGTGGTCGGCGAGGCTCGTGGCGAGGATGTACGAGGCCCCGACGGCACGGCAGCCGGCCGTGATCCGGCGGGCCAGCGCCGCGTCGATCCGAGCGCCCACGGGCACCGGGGCCACGGACTTCCCAAGCAGCCAGGACGAGGTGAAAGTGCCGTCCGTATCGAGCACGACCCCCAGGTCCGATGACTTTCCGTGTTCTGGATCGGTCACCACAGAAACCCTTTGTCGATGATTCCCTGGAACTGCTTGTCGCCGAGTTTCCAGGCCGACCAGAACTTACCATCGGCGTGCAGCATGACCATTTTCTGAGATGCCGGGTCGATGAACCCGACCGCCGGTCCCTGATTTCTGTAGTCGTACCGGTAGATCTTCGTTCCGTCTGCTGTCATGTGTTCGCGCATGGCCTCTTCGAACCGTTGCAGGTTGGCCTTGTTCAGATTGCCGGGACTGTCGAGGAAGTCGCCCGCGTGAGCGTGGAACTTCTTGCTCATCACCTTCTGGCTGGAGAAATCGGCCTTGTCCGCCCACGCCCCCCGAGGGCACGGGGCGAGCCCGAGCGGGTCCGTCCAGGAATGTGGGTTGGCGACGTAGGTGGCGGGGTTGGGCGCAGGGCCGAGCCCGAGGGGGTCCGGGGAGGTGTAGCGGCCGGTCTCGGGGTCGTAGTGGCGGAAGTAGTTGTAGTGGAGGCCGGTTTCGGGGTCGTAGTACTGGCCGGGGAAGCGGAGCGGGGTGTAGGCGCTGCTGTCGCGGGACCAGGCCGTGGTGCCCCAGAGCGTGCTCCTGGTGCGCCAGGCGATCTCGCCCGTCTCGTCGATGAGTTCGGTGGGGGTGCCGATGAGGTCGGTGGCGATGGCGAAGAAGCGGCGGTCGATCTCTTCCTGGCGGTCGTCGGCCGTGAGGATGCGTTCGGTCTGGGCCAGGGGCACGTCGGCCCGGTGGTCCCAGGTGAGGGCGACCGTGTGCGGGAGATCCGGCCGGTGGCTGGTCTGTTCGCACAGGGTGGGGCCGTCCCAGGTGAAGCGGACCTCCTCGACCACGCTCTCGCCGTCGGCTGCCAGGCGCTGTTTCGCGGTGCGGCGGCCGAGCGGGTCGTAGCGGTACCGCCACCGCGTCCCGTCGGGGGTGGTCACCGCGGTGAGGCGGTCCTCGGTGTCCCACTCGTAGCGCCAGGTGTCGGGTGTGCGGGACAGGCGCGTCTTCTGCCGCAGGACGACCCGGCCCAGGGCGTCGTACTCGAAGCGGACGCCTCCGGCACGGGTCAGGGTGACGCCGTTGTAGGCGCGCGGTCCGGTGGCTTCATGGCCCGGGTGGCGGGACGGCCAGTCCGCCGACGTCTGGTTGCCGCTCGCGTCGTAGGCGTAGCGCTCGGTCCAGTCATGGGCGTGCACGGCGGTGACCCGGCCGACCGGGTCGAGGTCGAAAGTGCGGGCGCCCGACAGCCGGTCCGTGACGGAGAGCAGGTGGCCGTCGGCGCGGTAGGCGTAGGCGCGGCTGTTGACGGCACGTGCTCGGGCGGTGATGTGCTGTCCGGTGAGCCGTCCGGCCTCGTCCCAGGCGGAGGTCACGGTGACGGCGTCGCCGAGGACGCGGGCGAGTTCCCGGCCGGCGGCGTCGTGGGTGAAGTCGACGTGGTGTGGGCCGGTGGTCAGGCGGAGGGGCGTGCCGTCGGCGCCGTAGGTGTAGGTGGTGACGTGCCCGGTGGGGGTGGTACGGCGCGTGACGCGGCCGAGGGCGTCGTAGGCGTAGGTGACGGGGCGGCCGTCCACGAGTTCGGTCTTGACGTTCCCGCGGCGGTCGTACTGGTAGCGCAGGTCGCTGTCGGGTCCGGCTGCCTCCAGCAGGCGTCCCGTCCGGTCGTAGGCGTACATCGTCACCCTTCCGCCGGCGTCCTTGCGGACCACCTGTCCGAGCTGGTCGCGCTCGAAGGAGACGGTCCCGCCGAGCGCGTCGACGCGGGTGGCGAGCTGCCCGACGGCGTCGTAGCGGTAGGTGAGGGTGCGGCCGTCGAAGTCGGTCTCGCGGACGACGTTGTCGGCGGCGTCGTACTCGTAGACCCAGCTCATCCCGTGCGGATCGGTGACGCGCCGCAGGCGCAGGGAGGCATCGTGCTCGAACTCGTAACGTGCCCCGTCGGGTCCGGTGCGGGCGAGCGGCAGGTCGAAGTGGGTGTACTCGAACCGGGAGACCCCGCCGGCCGCGTCGGTGGAGGTGAGGCAGTTGCCCTCGCCGTCGTAGGTCCACGACTCGGTGGCGCCGTCGGGGCCCGTGCGGCGGGCGAGCTGCCCGTCGGCGTGCCACTGCAGGCGGGTGACACCGCCCACCGGGTCGGTGATGCGGACCGGCCTGCCGAGGGCGTCGCGCTCCGTGCGTGTGGTGGCACCGGCCGGGCCGGTCACCTCCACGGGCAGCCCCGCCGCATCGCACACCACGCGAGTGGTGCCGCCGAGCGCGTCGGTGAACGAGGTGAGCCGGCCGGCGTGGTCGTAGGTGTAGCGGGTGGTGGCGCCCGCCTCGTCGGTGACCGACGTGCGGTTGCCGCGTTCGTCGAACTCCTGCGTCCTGCGGTACCCGTCCGGGCCGATCACCTCCACCGGCAGGCCGAGCGGGCCGCGCACGGTGCGCAGCACGCTCCCGTCGGGCCGGGTGGCGGACACCACGTGACCCTCCCCGTCACAGGCGTAGAGGGTGGTGCGGCCCAACGGGTCGGTGCGGGTGAGGAGGTTGCCGTGGGTGTCGTAGGCGGAGCGGGTGGTGTGGCCGAGGGGGTCGGTGGTGGCGATCACCCGGCAGTGGTCGTCGATGACGTGGCGGGTGGCCCGGCCGTCGGCGGTGGTCAGGACCGTCGTCCGGTGACCGGTCTCGGCGTCCGGTTCGGTGTACGACAGGGTGATCTGGACATGGCCGGCCTCGCCGCCCTCCGCCACGACGCGGTCGCGGTCGTCGTAGACGTAGTCGTAGCGGCTTCCGCCCGAGTCGATCCAGGCGATGACGCGGCGGCGGTCGTCGTAGACGAAGGTGGTGACGGCGCCCGACGGCTTGGTGACCGTGGTGAGGTCGCGGTCCTGGTAGCCGTAGCTCATCAGGGGCAGGTCCGCCCCGCCCTCGCCCGCGCCGGCCAGGGACAGACCGGTGACCAGGCCGTCGGTGACGGACAGGTTCACCCGGTGACCCGCCGAGTGGACCAGGGCCAGCGGCCGTCCGTCCTCGCCGCGGTCGATGTCGACGGCGTGGCCGTTGCGTTCGGTGATGCCCGACAGCCAGGCGACGCCGTCGCCCCCCGGTTCGCCGCCGGACGGGGCGGTGAAGTGGAAGGTCAGGCCGCTGTCGGGGGCGGTGACCGTGTAGCCGCCGTCGGTGTCGCGGGCCAGCAGCGTGCGGGCCCGGCCCGCCTCCGGGCGGGTGGGCGAACCGGGTGCCGGGTGCGGGTACGGGACGAGCAGTCCCTCGGCGGTGACGTGCAGGACACCGACGGCGTCGATCTCCAGACGCTCGTCGACGGTGGAGGTCCAGGCGGGCCCCAGGAAGCGGCCGGTCGCGGTGCCCGACTCGGTGCGGCGGGTGAAGACCAGCGGCAGGATGCCCGGGATCTGCAGGTCGGTCTGGGGCAGGAACATCCGGCCGGTGGCGAGGTCCACCGGGTCCGTGCCGTCGGTGCTGCGCTCCCCGTCCGGACGGCGGTGGGTCCCGTCCGGGGCGTCGTCGATCAGCCGGCGCAGCCGGGCGGCGTCGGCGGCCTCCTCGGCGATCCGCACACCCTTCACCGCGGCGCCGCCGCCACCGGTGGCCACGGTCAGCGCGATGTCGGGCAGCAGCCGGCCGAAGCCCTCGGCCGGGTCCTTCATGAAGTCCTTGACCATCTGGGTGCCGGTGCCGACCGGGTCGTTGGCGGCCACGACCAGTCCGGCGGCCAGGCTGTTGAGGGACGTGGCGTACTCGGCCGGGTGCGTGATGTTGTACGGGTCCATGGGGTTGACGCTGCGGACGAAGTTCAGCAGCCCCGCCGTGCCCTTGATGACGCCACCGCCGACGTGGTCGCCCATGAGCTGCAGCTCCTGCATCCCGTCGCCCAACTGCTCGGCGTAGGACGGCTTCTGCGGAGCCATGTCGCGGGCGGCGCGGACCGCCGTGCGCGCGGTCTCCGCCGCCGAGTTGCGCTGCTTGCGAGCCTCGGCGAGGAGGTCCTGAGCGTCCTGCATCAGCTTCTTGCCGGGGTCGTCGAACGTCGCCGCGGGCTTCGGCGGCAGCGAGGCCGGGTCACGCTTGTCCGCGGGCTGGGCGTTGTAGCGGTCGACGGCGCCGTTGTAGTCGTCGACCTTCTTGCGGTGGGCGTCGGCGGCGTCCTCGGAGGCCTCGACGCCCTCCTTCCACTTGTCGATCGCCGTCTGCGCCTGTCCCTGCGCCCAGGTGACGGTGGAGGCGAACGCGTCCAGCGCGCCGGCCGCCTTCGTGCAGGCGTCGGCACCGGTGAACCACTTGGGCGGCTGGGTGCTCACCGCGGTGCGCAGCGCGTCGGCCGTCTCACCCTTGAGCCGGGACGAGTCGAGGCCCTTGAGGCCGTTGCCGGCGTTGTCGAAGGCCGACTGGAAGGCGCGGAGCTTCGTGGCGGTGGAGGTGATCTTGTCCGGGCTGCCGTAGATCAGCTTGGTCTTGTCCTCGGTCTGGCCGAGGTCCATCTCGTCGACTTCGGCGCCCAGCCGGTTGGCGACCGAACGGGACTGCTCGCGCACCCAGTCCGCGCCGGACTCCCAGCCGACGTCCGCCAGCCGGTCGGCGGTCCAGTCGCCCGCGTCCTCGACCCGGTTGCCCACCCACTCGACGCCGTCCTCGACCGCGTCCTCGACCGAGTCGGGCGTGATGTCACTGATGAAGTCGCCGATGCCCACCCTCAGTTCCCCCCGGACTCACCCTGTTGCTGCTCCTGCTGGGCGCGTTCCTCCGGCGAAGGGCCGAAGGTGTCGTCCAGCGCCTGGTTCCACTGGTCGTCGGAGATGCCGAGCGCGTCGTTGAGCACCTGCGACTGCCGGCCGCCCTGGCCCTCGGTGAGAACCGTGCGACCGGTGTCCTTCCACGTCTGCTCCATGTCCTGACCCGCCTTGTCGAACGACTCGGCGCTCCAGTCCGGGTCCAGGTAGTCCGGCGTGAAGATGTCGCCCCAGTTCTGCTGGGCGATCTCCTCCTCACTGGCGTGCGGGTTCCCGCCGAACAGGGAGTTGGCGCCCACCTTGAGGGTGGCCGCGACGTACTGGTCGTGCTCCCACTGGGTGCCCGCCGCGAGACCGAGACGGTTCGCGAGCGCACTGGCGTCGCTCACCAGGGCGCGCACGCCCCACTCCCAGCGCTCGCAGAAGTCCTCGAAATCGACCGCGAGGCCGTGGTGCCCGGCCTCCATCCCGGTCATCGCCAGCTCCGAGAACCCCTTTCCCAGCACCGACCCGGTGGCGCCACCGAGTTCACCGAGCTGGTCGATGGTCGCACCCACGCCCTGGGTGAACTTGGCGACGGACGCCTTGTCGAGCTTGAGGTCCGGTCCTTCACCGCTCATGACCGCGGCCCCTCTCCCGCTTCACCGGCGTCGACGGCGACCGCCACCGGCACGATGCCGACGACCGGCGGGAAGAACATCGAGCCCTCCTCGGTGGCGATGTCGACGGCGAGACCGCCGGGCTCGCCGAGGGCGGGCACGATCTCGTCGACGATGCGCGCGCCCAGCAGCGCCGCGTAGTCCATGGGCCGGTCACCGCGCGTGTGGCGCAGGGCGAACCGGGCCAGTGCGGCCTCGTCGGTGAACCCGCAGATCCACCGCACCCCGCCCGAACGCACCGACCAGAGACCTCCGTCGGCCATCGGCACCAGGAGGACCGAGCGTCTCATCTCGCCGACCAGGGCACGGGGGTCGTCGCCTCCCGTTCTCCGCTCGGCGATGCGTTCGGCGAGTGCCGCCTTCGGCTGCTGCACGGTTCCTCCCCGGTCGTAGGTGACTCATGGCACCGTAGAGCAGGACGCGCGCGAAGAAGCGGGCGGTTCTGTTGAGGCCCGCCCGGCTCGGGCCACCCGACTCGCCCGGCTCGGCTTGCCTGACCCGCTTGGCCCGCCCGCCTGACCCGCCTGGCCCGCCCGCCCGCCCGCCCGCCTGGCCCGCCTGGCCCGTCCGGCCCGTCCGGCTCGGCCCGCCCGACTCGCCCGGCCCGGCAGGCGCTTGGGTTCAGTCGCGGCGTCCCTGTCCCTCCATCGTCTCCACCAGCCGCCCCAACGCCCTGAGGACCCAGTCGCGGTCTTCGCCGAGGCCCTCCAGCAACCGGACCTCGGCGGCGAGTTGACGGGGGAAGAGGTCGTCGACGGCCTTGGCGCCCGACTCGGTGATGGTGAGCAGGGCGGCGCGGCGGTCGGCGGGGTTCGTGGCCTGGGAGCTGCGGCATCCGCATCCGATGCTGGACGTCCGCAGGTTCCGGCTGCGTTCCTTCAGCGGTTCGATGCTGGCGGTGCTGTTCTTCTTCTTCGGCACCTTCGGCGCGATCTACTACTCCACGCAGTTCCTCCAGTTCGTGCTGAACTACGACGCGCTGGAGACCGGTGTACGACTGCTGCCGCTGGCCGGTGCGGTCTTCGTCGGCGCCTCGGTGACCGGGCGGCTGACCCCGAAGCTGGGCGTACGGGCGATGGTCGTGTCCGGCATGGTGATCGGCACCGCGGGCGTCTTCCTGCTCACCCGGGTCGACACGGGTTCGACGTACACGGACTTCCTCGCGCCGATGATGATGCTGGGCTTCGCGATCGGCCTGAGCGTGTCCCCGGCGACCGACACGATCATGGGCTCGTTCCCGGAGAGTGAGCTGGGTGTCGGCGGCGGCGCCAACGACACCGCGCTGGAGCTGGGCGGTTCGCTCGGTATCGCGATCCTCGGCTCGCTCCTCGGCACCGCGTACCGCGATGAGCTGACCGACCTGGTCGGCGGCAACCTCCCGGCCATCGCGCTGGAGACCGCCAAGGACTCGGTGGGCGGTGGTCTGGCGGTCGCCGAGCAGGTCGCGAAGGACCCCGCCGGTGGGGCGCAGCAGGCGCAGGCCCTGGTCGAGGCGGTGCACGAGGCCTTCGCGCACGGTGTCGCCCAGACCAGCCTGGTCGGCGGGATCATCATGGCCGTCGGCTCGCTGATCGTCTTCGCGGTCCTGCCCGGCCGCAAGGCCTCCGCGGACACGGCGGGGTCGGAGGGTCTGGAGGGCCCGGAGGGGTCGGACGAGGACGCGGCCGCGGAGGAGTACTCCGCCGCCGCCCGGTAGGCTCTCCCGCTCTCCCGCTCTCCCGCTCTCCCGCTCTCCCGCTCTCCCGCTCTCCCGCCCGCTTGTCGCCCCGCCCCGCCCTACCGTGGTGTTTCTCGGAACTCCGCCGGTGGGGCGTCCGGCTTCCCGCAGATCATCTCGGCCAAGTTCCTCGCGGCGCCGAGCGGATGACCGTCGGGCCGAGCGGGTGACCGTCGGGCCGAGAGCGGGCGGGTGTCGGCAAGCTCCCGGTGCCCGGTGCCCGGTGCCCGGTGCCCAGGGTTGCCCCGATGCGCCGAGGGCTGCCCAGGGTGCTGGAGAGGACCGAGCGGCGTTCGGGACTTCAGTCCGACACGGTGACGGGTTCCGGCTCGGGCTCCGCCTCCGCGTCCGTCGCCGCCTTCGGCATCAGCCCGCTCATCGCGGCGCACTGCTCGGGCCCCATGACATGGGCCAGCGCCCCCGTCACCGTCTCGGCCAGGGCGCCGGAGGCCTCCCGGAGCATGCCCCGGGCCTTCTCGGTGAGGGCCACCTCCACACCGCGCTTGTCCTCGCACACCGACCTGCGGGTGACGAGACCGGCGTGCTGCAGGCAGGCGATCTGGTACGTCAGCCGGGTCTTGGGCCGCCCGAGAAGTTCCGCGACGCGGGTCATGCGGAGGCCGCCCTGGGGCTGCTCCGCCAGGAGGCACAGGACCAGGAACTCGTCGTGCGAGACGTCGAGCCGCTCCTTGACCACCGAACGCAGCCTCTGCTCCACCGCGCCGGTCGCGGCCAGCAGCAACATCCAGCCCCGTAGCTCGGGCGGCAGCAGACCGGCCCCGGCGCCCTGCGCTGACGGGCAAGCGGGCAGGTCGGCGGGGTGTTCAGGGGAGTCTGCCATGGTTCGAGTCTATCTCTAGTCCAAATTTGCATGACCCTGTTGTTCAGATTTGGATAACCGGCTAGCGTGGCCGTGACCCTTATCCAGATGTGGAACACCAAGGAGAACGTCCATGACCGTCGCCGTGGAAACCGGACTGTGGCAGCTTGACGCGGGCGCCTCCACCGTCGCCCTGAAGCACAAGGCGATGTGGGGCCTGGTCCCCGTCAAGGGCGTCTTCGCCACCGTCGGCGGCGGGGGCGAGGTGGCCGCCGACGGGACCGTCACCGGCACCCTGGTCCTGGACGCGGCCTCCGTCGACACCAAGAACGCCAAGCGGGACACGCACCTGCGCAGCGCGGACTTCTTCGACGTCGAGAAGCACCCTGAGATCACCTTCGCGGTGAACGCCGCCGAACTCGGCGCCGACGGGGCGGTGAAGGTGTCCGGCCAGCTGACGGTGCGTGGCATCAGCCGTCCGCAGACCTTCACCGCTCGCCTGAGCCGGGCGGACGCCGACGCGGTCACCCTGGACGCGACCTTCACCGTGGACCGGAACGAGTTCGGCGTGACCCTGAACCAGTTCGGCATGATGGGCGGCCTGACGACGATCACCACCACGCTCCGCTTCACGCGCACGGTCGCCTGAGCCGTCGCCTGACGCAACAGTCGATGTTCGGACGCAGATGTTCGGACGCAGATGTTCGGACGCAGATGTTCGGACGCAGATGTTCGTACGCAGATGTTCGTACGCAGATGTTCGTGCGCAGATGCGCGTACGCAGATGTTCGTACGCGGGGTTTTGCCCACATCCGCCTCGACGGCGTCCACGGTGTCGAGGCGGAAGCCCGCAGTAGGGGATCCGTACCTCCGGGCCCGCAGGGTCGACTTCCCTGCGGGCGGCCGGAGTTCGTAGGTCGCCCTGGCGTGTCCCGTCGCCGCGACCGCCGTGCTCGCCAGAGCCTGGAGGGTGATCGGCACGGCCGCCGGCCACCACGGCGTCACCATCAGGCAGTAACCGACCTGGTACCGCGTCGCCAGGAGTGACCCCGCCGAGCCAGGTCCGCTGACAGCGGATGACAGCGGATGACAGCGTCAGTACGCGATGTCACTTCTCGGGGTGGGCTCTGCGGGGGCGGACGCCGCCGGTTCTGGCTTTTCGGCCGGGTGTCACCCGAGGTGATTCTGTCGAGTACATGGTTTCGCAACGTAATCGTCGCTGGTGGGCGGGGTGCGCCCGGACGCGGGGATTCCCGTGTGGCCGCGTTGGGAACCCGCCGCGCGGCACCGGAGACGGTGGCGGTCCGTGTCGCTGTTGGGCTGAACGGGTGACTTGGCGTAAGAATGGCTGGTGCAGGTATTGAAGGCGAGTCAGTTCGGGGGGTGCCGGTGAACCGTTACGACGTCACCGATGAACAGTGGGAAGGGCTCGCTCAGGTTGTTCCGCTGCGGGGCCGGGACGCGTGGCCGTCGGCGGTGAGCCACCGCTCGCTCCCCGACGCGGAGACGGAGACCAGGCGCCGTTTCGTGGTGCTGCGGGTCAACGTCTTCGCGGACGCCCGCGAGGTCGCCGAGACGCTGATGTCGGGCATCCCGGTGCTGCTCGACCTGACGGGCGCGGAGACCGACACCGCCAAGCGTGTCCTGGACTTCTCCACCGGAGTCGTCTTCGGCCTGGCCAGCGGCATGCACCGGGTCGACCGCAACGTCTTTCTGCTGACCCCACCGGGCACCGAGGTCAGCGGAATCATGGAGGGGGCGGGGGTCCCCGGAGTCTGATCGGATCCTGAGCGGACCTTGGGCGTCGAGCGACTGCGCCGAGCGCGGCGCTCGGCGCTCGGCGCTCGGTGACCCCCGGGCCGGTCGGCGCGCCGCCCTCGCGGCTTGTCGACCCCCGGGCCCGTCGGCGCGCCGCTCTCGCGGCTTGTCGCGCTCCGCGACCGGCGTCGAGGTCGGGGTCGGGGTCGCCCGATCGTAGGAAGCTTTTCGGGGCGGAACGGTTCGTCTGGCGGCGGAGTCCTACGGTCCGGATATGCCCTCGTCGTTTGCCTCTTCTCCTGCCCCTTCCGCTGTCTCTTCGGCGCTCTCACCCCACCCGGCGTCCGACGCGTCCGACGCGTCCGACGGGCGGCCGTCCGGGGGCGGCGTCGCCCCTGCTGTGCCCGCCCCTGCTGTGCCCGCCCCTACCGTGCCCGCGCAGGCGCCTTCAGTGGCGGAGCGACAGGTTCCGTCCCCCGCGCCGGGTCCCCGTACGGCGTCCGCCCAGGTGCGGTACGTCCGGCCCTGCGTCACCGAACTGCGGCTCTCCGCCTTCGCTGGGCATCGCCGGGCCCGGTTTCCGCTGGGGGCGGTCACGCTGTTCGTCGGGGCCAGCGGGAGCGGCAAGAGCAGCGCGCTGCGGGCGTACGAGGCACTGGCGCGGCTCGGGGGCGGGGCCCCGCTGGGGGAGGTGTTCGCCGATCCGGCCGCGTGTGTGCCGCAGGGGGCGCGGCCCGATGCCCAGCGTCGTCGGGGGTTCCGCATCGGATGCACGGCAGACGGACCCGGCGGACCGGTTCGGCTCGACGTCGCCGTGCAGGCCGAGCCCGAGCTGCGCATCGTGGGGGAGCGGCTGAGCGCGGCGGGTGTCGTGCTGCTGGAGACGGCGCTGCGCGATCCCGGGCGCCGCACGGTACAGGCGGCCTGGCACACCGGCGGCTCCGCACCGGTGACGCGCGCCCCGCTGCCCGACGACCGGCTCGGCACCGCCCTGCTGCCGCTGCGCGTGGCCGGCAAGACCGACGGACAACGGCAGGTGCTCGCCGCCGCCGAACAGATGGTCGTCGCCCTGCGGTCCGTCTTCGCCTGCGATCCGCAGCCCGACTGGATGAGGGTCCCCGTCCCCACCGGCTCCGGCCGACTGCTCGCCGGCTGCGACAACCTCGCCGATGTCCTGTGGCGCACCCGCGCGGAGTGCGGACGGCGGCACGCGCAACTGGTGGCCGCGCTGTCGGCCGGATCCACCGGACCGGTCGTGGACCTGCGCGCCGAGCCGCTGGCCGACGGCACGGTCCGCGCGCTGCTCCACCGAGCCGACGGCAGCCGCACGGAGCTCGCCCGGCTGGGATACGGCGAGCTGCGCTATGTCGCCCTGGCCCTGGTGCTGCTCACCGGGCCGGGCGTCCTCGACGTGGACCCGGCCGGCGAGGTGCCCGCCGCGATGCAGACCCTCACCCTGCTCGCGGACGGCCTCGACCGTGGCCTCGACGTGCGACAGCGCGCCGAACTGCTGCGGCTGGCGGTGCGGATGGCCGAGCGCGGGCACATCCGCTGCGTCGGCGCGGTCGGCGACGGGTACGGGGCCACCGTGACGCAGGGAGTGACGGTGGTACACCTGGGTCCGTGACAGAACAACACCTCGACGTGGCGAGGCTCCAGCGAAGACTCGCCGAGTTCGCGGCCGCGCGGAACTGGCAGCCCTTCCACACTCCGAAGAACCTCGTTTCCGCACTCAGCGTGGAGGCGTCCGAACTGGTCGAGATCTTCCAGTGGTTGACGCCGGAGGAGTCGGGGCGCGTGATGGAAGACCCGGACACCGCCCACCGGGTGACGGACGAGGTCGCCGACGTGCTCGCCTATCTGCTCCAGCTGTGCGAAGTGCTCGGTGTCGATCCGCTGGCGGCGCTGGACGCGAAGATCGACCGCAACGAGCACAGGTTCCCGGCGCCGTAGCGACGCCCGTAACGCTCACATGGCGGCGCCGTAGCGGCACCTCGGAGGTGAGCCGAGCAGTCCGTTTTCACTCTCCGCAGTCAGTCGGCGGACCGAAATCGATTTGTTGTCCACAGATTTCGGTCTTCCTCTGGCTTTTCGCACCACAGACCCTCACTCTGGGTAGTGGACTGGTGGACACGGGTGTTCGGGCGGACGTGCGAGCAGCACGTCGGGGCAGACGGGGGCAGCGCATGGACGCGGTGCGGCTCATCCTGACGAGCAGGCGCGCGCTCGCGGGCGGCGGCGAAGGAGCGAGGATCCTCGCGGAGGTGTGGCAGGCGCAGGCCCTGGCGCAGGCGATCGGCAGTCGTCTCGCCGTCTCGGGCCCGCCCGAACTGCGCGGCGAGGCACTGGGACTGACCGAACTGGCGGGCAGAGGCTGCGGTGTGCTGGGCGCGCCGGACCTCGGCCCCGGCGATCTGCTCGCCGCCCGGCTCACCGAACTGGACGACGCCCGCCGGGCCCTGCTCGATCTGAGCGGCCTGCTGGGCGAGGTCGGCATCGCGCTCGTCGGTCTGGCGAGCTCGGCGGACGACCAGGGCACGTACTGGAAGTGCATGGAGGCCATCGACGCGGCGGACGAGTCCAGGGACCGGGTCCTGGAGATGCTGCGCAAGCTGGCGGCGAGGGAGGAACGGGAGGAACGGGAGGAGAGGGAGGACGCCCTGCCGGAGAGGTGAAGAAAGCGGACCTGCCCGGCGCTTGGCGGAGGGAGAGAAGGGGGACGGGGGGGGCGGGGGAGGGGATAGGGGACCGGTGGGGTTGACGGGAGGGCGGGAGTGCAGGATGGAGATATGGATCTGCGTATCTTCACCGAGCCCCAGCAGGGGGCGACCTACGACACCCTCCTCACCGTGGCCAAGGCCACCGAGGACCTCGGGTTCGACGCCTTCTTCCGGTCCGACCACTACCTGAAGATGGGCGACGTGAGTGGCCTCCCAGGCCCCACGGACGCCTGGATCACCCTCGCCGGGCTCGCCCGCGAGACCAAGCGCATACGCCTCGGCACGCTGATGACCGCCGGCACCTTCCGGCTGCCCGGCGTCCTCGCCATCCAGGTCGCGCAGGTGGACCAGATGTCCGGCGGGCGCGTCGAACTGGGCCTGGGCGCGGGCTGGTTCGAGGAGGAGCACACGGCGTACGGCATCCCCTTCCCGAAGGAGAAGATCGGCCGGCTGGAGGAGCAGCTGGAGATCGTCACGGGCCTGTGGGCGACGGAGCTCGGCAAGACCTACGACTTCCACGGCACGTACTACGACCTCACCGACTCGCCCGCGCTGCCCAAGCCCGCGCAGGCGAAGATACCGGTGCTGATCGGCGGCACCGGCGCGACCCGCACGCCGCGGCTGGCCGCCCGGTTCGCCGACGAGTTCAACATGCCGTTCGGCTCGGTCGAGGACAGCGAGCGCCAGTTCGGCCGGGTGCGGGCCGCCGCTCAGGAGATCGGACGGGCGGCCGACGCGATCACCTTCTCCAACGTCCTTGTCGTCTGCGTCGGCAAGGACGACCAGGAACTCGCCCGGCGTGCCGCCGCGATCGGCCGCGAGGTCGACGAGCTGAAGGCCAACGGGCTGGCGGGTTCCCCGGCCGAGGTCGTCGACAAGATCGGCCGTTACGCCGAGGCCGGCGCCCGCCGGTTCTACCTCCAGGTCCTCGACCTGCACGACCTGGACCACCTGGAGCTGATTTCCTCCCGGGTGCAGGCTCAGCTGACGACCTGATACGGCGACCGGGGACGTGGAAGGGCGGCGCGCGCCGGCCCGGCTTGGACATCGTTGTCCTCCTTGTCCGACAACGGGGACACGCCGCCGATCAGCTGTGACACGGCTGTGACCGGAGGCGTGGCCTCCGTCACAGTCGGCATGGCCGGGCCCTGATGAGGTGGCCGGATGCGCAGACCCCTCCCGCTCCTCCCGGCCCTCGCCGCCGTACTGCTCCTCACGGCGTGCGGATCGGAACACGCCGGCACGCGGAACGGCGGTGCCGGCGCGAGCGGCTCGGCGCCGCGGACCCAGGTCACCGAGCCCGCCGTGGACGGGGTCCGGATCACCTCGGTGACCGTCCCCTCCCCCTCCGCGACCCCCGGCGCATCCGGCGGCGGTCCCGTGAAGGCCGAGCGCCTTCCGGCCGGGCTCGCCGCCGACTCCGGGATCTCGGCCGCCTACGAGGTGACCAACTCCGGTACCGAAGAGCTGACGTACACCGTCCGTTTCGACTTCACGACGAGCGCGGGCGAGGTCATGAGCAACGAGACGGTGACCGTGCGCTCGGTGGGGGCCGGCCGGACGGTACGGGGGACCGTCCGACCGGGAATGCTCACACCGGGAGCGTCCCCGATGACGACGGTGAAGGTCAGCGAGGTGACCAAGGTCCCGGCGGACGAGGCGCCGACCGAGGCCGGGGTCTGCCCGCACTCAGGGATCCGCGTCTCGGCCGACGACGGCGACGCCGCGATGGGGCTGCGCGTCGTGGGGCTCGTCCTGGAGAACTGCGGACAACGGGACTACACCCTGGACGGCTACCCGCAGGTGAGCCTCCTGGACGAGGACCATGAGCCGGTCGACGGCGTCGAGATCTTCAAGGGCAGCGGCGGCATCTCCACCGTCACCGGCTTCGACGACCCGCCCCGGCCCGTCACCCTGAAACCCGGCGAACGGGCGAGCGCCGGCCTGATGTGGCGCAACACCACCGGCTCAGGCACCGCGGTCGACGTCCCCTACGTCAGGGTGCGAGCCAAGTCCGACGCCGCGCCGGTGATGGTGACTCCCCACCTGGACCTCGGCACCACCGGAAAACTGGGCGTCAGCCCGTGGCGAAGCACCCCGGAGTAGCCGCCGGAGGGACGGAACGACGGACCGGCGCGAGGTCCGAGAAGCATTCCGCAAGCGGATGCCTGCGGAAGCGGATGCGCGTCCGGCCCGGTGTCTGACCAGCGCGGACGGGTGTCGGCCGACTTGGAAAATCGCGAGTGGCGCGGAAGCGTTCTCTGTACGTTGTAGGGGTGCGCGAGCGCACGATCAGCGCTTTTGCTCCTCCTTCCGAACCCTACCGAGGCACCCACGTGTTCCTGACGATCAGCACCACCGGCACCCCCGAACGCCCCGCCACCGACCTGGGCTTCCTGCTGCACAAGCATCCCGACAACGCGCAGGCGTTCTCCACCTCCTACGGCAAGGCCCACGTGCTCTACCCCGAGGCCGGTGCCGAGCGCTGCACGGCGGCGCTGCTGCTGGAGGTGGACGCCGTGGCGCTGGTCCGGCGTGGCAAGGGCAAGGGCCGGGGCGGTGCGCCGGACGCGGCCCTCGCCCAGTACGTCAACGACCGCCCCTACGCGGCTTCCTCGCTGCTCGCGGTCGCCCTGAGCGGCGTTTTCAACAGCGCGATGCGCGGCGTGTGCACGGCGAAGCCGGAACTCCCGGCGCAGACAAGGCCGTTGCGGATCGAGGTGCCCGCCCTGCCCGCCCGGGGCGGCGCCGACCTCGTACGCGGTCTCTTCGAGCCGCTCGGCTGGGCCGTGAACGCCGAACCGGTCGCCCTCGACACGGAGTTCGAGGAGTGGGGTGACTCGCGGTACGTGGGCCTGGTACTGGAGTCGGAGACGCTGACCGTCGCCGAGGCACTGCGTCACCTGTACGTCCTGCTGCCCGTCCTCGACGACGCCAAGCACTACTGGGTCTCCTCCGACGAGGTCGACAAGCTGCTGCGCGCCGGTGAGGGCTGGCTGTCCGACCACCCTCAGCAGAAACTGATCACCAGTCGTTACCTCTCCCGCCGCTGGTCGCTGACCCGGCAGGCGATGGAGCGGCTGGAACTGGTCCGGCTCGCCGAGGCCGACGACAGCGAGGTCGAGGAGATCGACAACGCGGTCGAGCCGGAGGCCGAGACGGAGGACCGGCCGACCCCGCTGGCCGTGCTGCGCCGCGAGGCGATCGTCACGGCGCTGACGGAGTCCGGCGCCGCCCGGGTCCTCGACCTCGGCTGCGGGCAGGGCCAGTTGGTGCAGGCGCTGCTGAAGGACCCGCGCTTCACCGAGATCGTCGGCGTCGACGTGTCGATGCGCGCGCTCACCATCGCCTCCCGCCGGCTGAAGCTGGACCGCATGGGCGAGCGGCAGGCCTCCCGCGTCCAGCTCGTCCAGAGCTCGCTCGCCTACACCGACGCCCGTCTCAAGGGATACGACGCGGCCGTGCTCAGCGAGGTGATCGAGCACCTCGACCTGCCCAGGCTGCCCGCCCTGGAGTACGCGGTGTTCGGTGCGGCCCGCCCGCGCACGGTCCTGGTGACCACCCCGAACGTCGAGTACAACGTCCGTTGGGAGAGCCTCCCGGCAGGCCACGTCCGGCACGGCGACCACCGCTTCGAGTGGACCCGCGAGGAGTTCCGCGGCTGGGCGGCCGCGGTCGCCGAACGGCACGGATACGGCGTCGAGTTCGTCCCGGTCGGCCTGGACGACCCGGAGGTCGGCCCGCCCACCCAGATGGCCGTTTTCACCATGAGCAGCGTGCCCGAGAAGGAGGCGAAGGCAGCATGACCGAGACTCAGGTTTCCACCAAGCAGGGCCGTGTGCTGCCCGTCACCGACCTCTCCCTCGTCGTCCTGATCGGCGCGTCGGGGTCCGGTAAATCCACCTTCGCCCGCCGCAACTTCAAGCCCACCGAGATCATCTCCTCCGACTTCTGCCGAGGTCTGGTCTCCGACGACGAGAACGACCAGAGCGCGACACGGGACGCCTTCGACGTCCTGCACTACATCGCGGGCAAGCGGCTCGCGGCCGGCCGCCGCACCGTCGTCGACGCCACCAGCGTGCAGCAGGACTCCCGCCGCCAGCTGATCGAGCTGGCGAAGCAGTACGACGTGCTGCCCATCGCCATCGTGCTGGACGTGCCGGAGGAGGTGTGCGCCGAACGCAACGCGGCCCGCACCGACCGCGCCGACATGCCCCGCCGGGTCATCCAGCGCCACACCCGCGAACTCCGCCGCTCACTGCGCCACTTGGAGCGCGAGGGCTTCCGCAAGGTGCACGTCCTGCGGGGCGTCGAGGACGTCGAGAACGCCTCGGTCCTCACCGAGAAGCGCTACAACGACCTGACCCACCTCACCGGCCCCTTCGACATCATCGGCGACATCCACGGCTGCGCCTTCGAACTGGAGGGCCTCCTCGGCAAGCTGGGCTACGTGGACGGCGTCCACCCGGAGGGCCGGCAGGCCGTGTTCGTCGGCGACCTGGTCGACCGGGGCCCGGACAGCCCGGGCGTCCTGCGCCGCGTGATGGCGATGGTCGGGTCGGGCAACGCCCTCTGCGTTCCCGGCAACCACGAGAACAAGTACGGCCGTCACCTGCGCGGCCGCAAGGTCCAGCACACCCACGGCCTGGCCGAGACCATCGAGCAGATGGAGAGCGAGAGCGAGGAGTTCCGCACCGAGGTACGGGAGTTCATCGACGGCCTCGTCAGCCACTACGTCCTGGACGGCGGCAGGCTCGTGGTCTGCCACGCGGGCCTGCCGGAGAAGTACCACGGCCGTACCTCCGGGCGCGTCCGTTCGCACGCGCTGTACGGCGACACCACCGGCGAGACCGACGAGTTCGGCCTGCCGGTGCGCTACCCGTGGGCGGAGGACTACCGGGGCCGCGCGGCGGTGGTCTACGGCCACACGCCCGTCCCGGAGGCCACCTGGCTGAACAACACCATCTGCCTGGACACCGGCGCCGTGTTCGGCGGCAAGCTGACCGCGCTGCGCTGGCCGGAGCGCGAGCTGGTCGACGTACCGGCGGAGCAGGTCTGGTACGAGCCGACGAAGCCGCTGCGCTCCGAGGCACCCGGCGGGCACGACGGACGCCCGCTGGACCTGGCGGACGTGCACGGCCGACGCATTGTCGAAACCCGTTACGACGGCCAGAACCGTGTCTCGATCCGCGAGGAGAACGCGGCCGCGGCCCTGGAGGTCATGAGCCGTTTCGCGGTGGACCCGCGACTGCTGCCCTACCTGCCGCCGACGATGGCCCCCACGGCCACCTCGCACGTCGAGGGCTACCTGGAGCACCCGGCGGAGGCGTTCGCGCAGTACGCGCAGGACGGTGTCGCGCGGGTCGTGTGCGAGGAGAAGCACATGGGCTCGAGGGCGGTGGCCCTGGTGTGCCGGGACGCGGAAACAGCGCGTAAGCGTTTCGGAGTGGACGGCCCCACCGGATCCCTCTACACCCGCACGGGCCGGCCGTTCTTCGACGACGAGAGCGTGACGGAGGAGATCCTCGGCCGGATACGGACGGCGGTGGACGAGGCGGGCCTCTGGTCGGAGCTGGCCGCGCCCGACAGCGCCTCCGGCACGGTGGACTGGCTTCTGCTGGACGCCGAGCTGATGCCCTGGTCGCTGAAGGCCTCGGGTCTGCTCCGCTCGCAGTACGCGGCCGTGGGCGCCGCGTCCCGCGCGGTCTTCCCGGGCGCCCTGGCCGCGCTGGAGGGCGCGGCGGCACGGGGTGTCGACGTCGGGGGACTCCTGTCCCGCCAGCGTGAACGCGCCTCCGACGCGGCCGCGTTCACCGAGGCGTACCGGCGTTACTGCTGGACGACGGACGGCCTGGAAGGCGTACGCCTGGCCCCGTTCCAGATCCTCGCGGTCCAGGGGCGCAGCCTCGCCGACCTGCCCCACGACCAGCAGCTGTCGCTCCTCGACCGGCTGGTGGAACACGACAACACGGGCCTGCTCCAGACGACCCGGCGCCTGTACGTCGACACGGGCGACCCCGAGTCGGTCCAGGCCGGTGTCGACTGGTGGCTGGAGATGACGGGCCGAGGCGGCGAGGGCATGGTCGTCAAGCCCCTGGGCGCCCTGGTCCGGCAGGGATCCCCCCGATCGGGCGAAGCCGGGAGCGGGGGAGGCGGGGGCCGCCTGGTCCAGCCCGGCATCAAGTGCCGGGGCCGCGAGTACCTCCGGATCATCTACGGCCCGGAGTACACCCGCCCCGACAACCTCACCCGACTGCGCGGCCGCTTCCTCAACCACAAACGGTCGTTGGCGATCCGCGAGTACGCCCTCGGCCTGGAGGCCCTGGCCCGCCTGGCCGAGGGCGAGCCCCTGTGGCGCGTCCACGAGGCGGTCTTCGGAGTGCTGGCCCTGGAGTCGGAGCCGGTGGACCCGCGGTTGTGAGACCGGTGACCCGGTCCGTGCCCCGGCGCGGACCGGGCCCCGGAGGCCGCCCGCTCGCCCGCCCCGCCGCTGCGAAACGCGTGGCGCGGGCGGGCGGGGCGGGTGACCGTTCGGCCCATGGACGACTCGCGGGCGTATCCCGTTCTCCGCACCAGCGACACGGCCACCGCGTGCCCGCAGGCCAGGCGCCTGTGCGCGCTGCTGGGCGAGGCACAGCCCGGCTGGTGAGGTCGCCGGTGCTGCTCAACCGACGAGCCGCAGTGCCGCCTCGTCTGTGCGCGCTGCTGGGCGAGGCACAGCCCGGCTGGTGAGGTCGCCGGTGCTGCTCAACCGACGAGCCGCAGTGCCGCCTCGTCTGTGCGTGCCGCTGGGCGAGGCACAGCCCGGCTGGTGAGGTCGCCGGTGCCGCTCAACCGACGAGCCGCAGTGCCGCCTCCGCCCGTCCCACCCGGACCCGCTGCCCCCACGTCAGCTCCACCGCGTCGCTCTCGATCCCGTCCCCGAAGGCGATGAGCCGTTCCGACTCGACGGTGAGGGTCAGGCGGCCGCCGGCCGCGAGCTCGCCCGCGACCAGCGAGGTGCCGGTCGCGGGGGACGGCCACGCCTCCCGCACGAACCACACCAGCCGGTCCTCCGTCGGACCCGGCAGGCGCGGGCCCGCATCACCGCCGCCGCCCCGCTCCTGCCACACCGACCGGATCCAGCCCGTCGCCCCGGTGCCCGTGCCCACCAGCACCCCGGAGGAGGCCTGGGCCTCGACGGCACCCCCGTCGTCGTCGAGGCCCAGGCGGTAGCGGGCGGTCTGGTGCCCCGCGGCGCCCAGATAGATCTCGTTGAGGGCCAGCAGCCGCTGGGTGTCGTCGGCCACCGCCTCGACCATGGTCAGCCCGTCCGTGCCGGTGCCCGCCGCGAGCACGGAGGGCAGGAGGAGCCGGGCGTCCGCCGGGCGGTGGCGGACCAGGACGCCCGGGTTGCGGCCGGGGTCGGTGTCGATGCCCACCACCGGCTGACCGGCCAGGTACTTGGCGGCGTTCGCCACCAGTCCGTCCTGGCCGACCACGACCACCACGTCCTCGGGTGCGAAGAGGAAGCGGTCCAAGTCCGCCCGCTCCACCCGGGTCTGACGCCAGGTCAGGGGAATGGCCGCCGTCACCTCGGCCATGGCCCGCCTGGTGCGGCGGTGGCGTTCGGCGACCTCCTCGATGTCCCGGCCCCGCGAGGAGAGGAAGAAGGCGGCCTGGCCGTGGGTGCCGTGCCGGGCCACCAACTCCTCGTACTCCGTGGTGCGGTGGACCAGCACGGCCCGCGGGGCGAGACTCATTCGCGTTCCCCGGCGCCGAACCTCGACAGGAGCCCGGTGAGGACGTCCGGCGAGATCGTCACGCTGTCGATGCGCGGCAGGTTCTCGGCGAGACGCGTCCCGGTGAGTGCGTGCAGGGTCGCCACGTCGACGTCCGCGTGCACGCGCAGCCAGGCCGCCTGTGCCTGGGCCCGCGCCTCGCCGACCTCGCGCGCCGCCTGCGCCTCGGCGTGGGCGAGCTGGACCGAGCTGGCCGCCTCCGCCTCCGCGAGCCGGACCGTGCGCGCCGCCTCCGCCTGGCTCAGCCGCTCCGTGCGCTGTGCCTCGGCGTCCGCCAGCCGCACCTGCTTCGCGGCCTCCGCCTCCGCCAGCTTCACCGCCCGCGCGGCCTCCGCCTCCGCGAGCCGTACGGACCGCGTGGCTTCCGCCTCCGCCCGCACCTTGTCCGCCGCCGCGCTCTCCTCCGCCTCACGCCGGGTGTTCGTACCGCGCTGCTCGACCAGCTGCTCCTCACGGCGGGCCAGTTCGATCTTGCTGGCCAGCTCGTTCTCGGCGATCGTCCGCTCCCGCTCGACGGCCACGGCCCGCCGCTCGTACGTCGCCCGGTCGGCCTCCTGCTGGATCTGCTCACGTGCCGGGGTGCGCAGTGCCCGCTCCACCTCCGGCTCCGGACGCAGCGCGACGACCCGTACGGCCACGATCTCGATGCCCGTGGCCGGCAGCCGCGGCTCGGCCGCCAGCCCCGCCGCGACCCGCTCCCGTACCGACTTCACGCCGTCCATCAGCGCCGACGCCAGCGACGTACGCGCGAGGACGTCCAGCGCGTGCTGCTGCGCCGTCTCCGTCAGCAGGGTGCCGAGCTGCTCCAGGGGCGCACTGCGCCACACGCCTGTGTCGGGGTCGACGGAGAAGTCGAGGCGGGCGGCGGCGACAGCCGGGTCGCTGATCCGGTAGGTGACCGTCGCCTGCACCGCCACGTCCTGGAAGTCGACCGTGCGGGCGTGGAAGGTCATCGCCAACTCGCGGTCGTCCACCGGTACTTCGGAGAGCGCCGCGCTCAGCGAGCGGAACCAGAAGCTGAGCCCGGGACCGTCGTGCGCCAGCTTGCCGGAGCGGTGGTGGCGCACGTGCGCCGTCGGGGCGCCGCGCAGGTGGCGCCAGCCCAGGCGCCGGGTGATGTCGGCCATGAGAGGCCCCCCTCGTCCATTTCTCGTCAGTACGACGATAAAGAAGACGATAGTCGCGCTTTCCTCTTGTCGTCAAGAGGACGAGAACACATGGAAGGCGGCGGGGGGCGACACAGGGAGGAACAAGCTCGTGCGGAAACGGTCCAGCAGGGGGTGAAGGTGGTCCCCGATGGTCAGGATGGAGTCATGGGTTTCCATGTCGACTCCGAGGCCGGGCGGCTGCGCCGCGTCATCCTGCACCGGCCGGATCTCGAGCTCAAAAGGCTCACCCCCAGCAACAAGGACGCACTTCTCTTCGACGACGTGCTGTGGGTGCGCCGGGCGCGCGCCGAGCACGACGGGTTCGCCGACGTGCTGCGCGACCGCGGTGTCGCCGTACACCTCTTCGGCGACCTGCTCACCGAGGCCCTGGAGATCCCGGCGGCCCGAGCGCTCGTCCTGGACCGCGTCTTCGACGAGAAGGAGTACGGGGTGCTCGCCACCGACCACCTTCGCGCCGCCTTCGAGGCACTCCCCGCCCCGGAACTGGTGGAGGCCCTCGTCGGCGGCATGACCAAGCGGGAGTTTCTGGAAGCGCATCCCGAACCGACCTCCGTGCGCTTCCATGTGATGGACCTCGACGACTTCCTCCTCGACCCCCTTCCCAACCACCTCTTCACCCGCGACACCTCCGCCTGGATCTACGACGGCGTCGCGATCAACGCCATGCGCTGGCCGGCCCGGCAGCGCGAGACCGTCCACTTCGAGGCGATCTACCGGCACCACCCCCTGTTCCGCGGCGAGGCGTTCCGCGTCTGGTCCGAGGGGCAGGCCGACTATCCGTCCACCATCGAGGGCGGTGACGTACTCGTCATCGGCAACGGCGCCGTGCTGATCGGCATGAGCGAGCGCACCACTCCGCAGGCCGTCGAGATGCTCGCCCACAAGCTGTTCGCGGCAGGCTCGGCCGAGACCATCGTGGCCCTCGACATGCCGAAGCGGCGTGCCTTCATGCACCTCGACACCGTGATGACGATGGTCGACGGCGACACCTTCACCCAGTACGCGGGCCTCGGCATGCTCCGCTCGTACACCATCGAACCGGGCGTCGGCGAGAAGGAGCTGAAGGTCACCGACCATCCGCCGGAGCACATGCACCGCGCCATCGCCGCCGCCCTAGGCCTGAGCGAGATCCGGGTGCTCACCGCCACCCAGGACGTCCACGCGGCCGAGCGTGAGCAGTGGGACGACGGCTGCAACGTCCTCGCCGTGGAGCCGGGTGTCGTCGTCGCCTACGAGCGCAACGTCACCACCAACACCCATCTGCGCAAACAGGGCATCGAAGTGATAGAGATCCCCGGCAGCGAGCTGGGCCGGGGGAGGGGCGGCCCGCGCTGTATGAGCTGCCCGGTCGAACGGAGTGCCGTATAGGCGTACATCCGTCTGTATAAACATGCCAAGGGTCGTATAGACTTCCGAGGGTCCCTGCCACCGCAGTCCCGCGCACTGCAACTCTTCACCGCACTTCTGGAGCGACCCCCATGGCGACAGTCCCGACCGCCCTCGCCGGCCGCCACTTCCTCAAGGAGCTGGACTTCACCGAGGAGGAGTTCCGCGGCCTGATCGAGCTGGCCGCCGAACTGAAGGCCGCCAAGAAGGCCGGGACCGAGGTCCAGCACCTGCGCGGCAAGAACATCGCCCTGATCTTCGAGAAGACCTCGACGCGCACCCGTTGCGCGTTCGAGGTCGCCGCCGCCGACCAGGGCGCCTCCACCACCTACCTCGACCCCTCCGGCTCCCAGATCGGCCACAAGGAGTCGGTGAAGGACACCGCCCGCGTGCTGGGCCGGATGTACGACGGCATCGAGTACCGCGGGTCCAGTCAGCAGAAGGTCGAGGAACTCGCCGCCCACGCGGGCGTGCCCGTGTTCAACGGCCTCACCGACGACTGGCACCCCACCCAGATGCTCGCCGACGTGCTCACGATGACCGAGCACTGTTCCAAGAGCCTCGTGGACGACGGGTTCGTGCTCGCCTACCTCGGCGACGCCCGCTTCAACATGGGCAACTCCTACCTGGTCACCGGCGCCCTGCTCGGCATGGACGTCCGTATCGTCGCGCCCGAGGCGTACTGGCCCGGTGACGAGGTGATCGCGCTGGCCCGCAAGCTGGCCGAGGACTCCGGAGCCGAGATCCTGCTCACCGAGGACCTCGCCGAGGGGGTGGCGGGCGCCGACTTCGTCGCCACCGACGTGTGGGTCTCCATGGGGGAGCCCAAGGAGGTCTGGGGCGAGCGGATCGCCGCCCTCGGCCCGTACGCCGTGACCATGGACGTGCTGCGCGCCACCGGCAATCCGGACGTCAGGTTCCTGCACTGCCTCCCGGCCTTCCACGACCTCGGAACCAAGGTCGGCCGCGAGCTCCACGAGACCCACGGCCTGGACTCCCTCGAGGTGACGGACGAGGTGTTCGAGTCGGCCCACTCGGTCGTCTTCGACGAGGCGGAGAACCGCCTGCACACGATCAAGGCCGTGCTGGTGGCGACGCTCGCCTGAGCGGGCGGACCGGACCCGCGCTCTTGTCTCCCCTGCGGGCGCAGCGGGCTCGCGGTCGACGCGGGGCACGCCCGCCGGGGCCCGCCCGCCGGGGCCCGCGGCCGGGGCCGGGCCGCGTCGGCCGTCGGCCGAGGTCAGGCCGGGTGCGGACGCCACTGCGGCGGAACGGCGGCCAGCCTGAACCACACCGCCTTGCCCTGGCCGGTGGGCCGGTGCCCGCAGGACGAGCTGAGGGTGCGGATGAGCAGCAGCCCGCGCCCGTGCTCCTGCCAGGGGTCGGGCTCCTCGCCGGAGGGGCGGGTGAGATCGCCGGGCGGTACCGGGTCGGGGTCGTGCACCTCGACCTGGCAGCCGGTCGGCTGCAGCTCCACCACCAGCTCGATCGGGGCGTCCCCTGCGGTGTGCTCCACCGCGTTGGCCACCAGCTCGGCGGTGAGCAGCTCCGCGGTGTCGCTGTCCGCCCCGTGCTTCAGCTCGGCCAGCGCCGTTCGGACCAGCGCGCGGGCCACCGGCACGGCCGCGGCGGAGTGCGGCAGCGCGATACGCCAGGAGGCGGCCGGTTCGGAGGGGCGTTCGTACAAGGCGAGTCCGTTCATGGCGCAGGGTCCGATGATCGACATCAGGCGGTCCTGCTTTCAACTTCAGGAATGGTACGGCCGCCTCCGGCAGAGGCGCTCGTCGGGCGCCGTACGGGACCTTCGGCCCCTGCCGGCGACTTACCCACGTCAACGGTCCCTCTCGCGCACCTGATCCCGTTGTTACCGCGTTATTGACGACCGGTGACGTGTGTGACGAGAACATGCCGTGCGGTGACACAGCGAGTCTTCCCGGAGCTTCTATCGCGTACTCATGACGACAGTCACGAGAAGGTGATAACTTCGGGAGTGACTGTCGAGGAGGCCGCCCTCATGAGTCCCTTCACCGGCTCCGCCGCCCGCACCTCCGACTGGCGCCACCTGCGCGTCGAGCTCACCGACGGCATCGCCACCGTCACCCTGGCCCGTCCCGAGAAACTCAACGCCCTCACCTTCGGCGCCTACGCCGACCTGCGCGACCTGCTCGCCGAGCTGTCCCGGGAGCGGTCGGTCCGCGCCCTGGTACTGGCCGGCGAGGGCCGCGGCTTCTGCTCCGGCGGAGACGTCGACGAGATCATCGGCGCCACCCTCGGCATGGACACCGCCCGGCTCCTCGACTTCAACCGGATGACCGGCCAGGTCGTGCGCGCCGTACGGGAGTGCCCCTTCCCCGTCATCGCGGCCGTGCACGGCGTGGCGGCGGGCGCCGGCGCGGTCCTCGCCCTGGCCGCGGACTTCCGGATCGCCGACCCCAGCGCCCGCTTCGCGTTCCTCTTCACCCGCGTCGGCCTCTCCGGCGGCGACATGGGCGCCGCCTATCTGCTGCCCCGGGTCGTGGGCCTCGGCCACGCCACCCGGCTGCTGATGCTCGGTGAACCGGTCCGCGCCCCCGAGGCCGAGCGCATCGGCCTGATCAGCGAACTGACGGACGAGGGCCGGTCCGACGAGGCCGCCCAGGCACTCGCCCGCCGCCTGGCCGACGGGCCCGCACTCGCGTACGCCCAGACCAAGGCGCTCCTCACGGCCGAACTGGACATGCCGCTCGCCGCGTCCGTCGAACTGGACGCCGCCACCCAGGCCCTGCTCATGAACGGCGAGGACTACGCCGAGTTCCACGCGGCGTTCACACAGAAGCGACCGCCCAAGTGGCGGGGGCGGTGACCATGACAGCGGACGCGGGGACACCGGCGTCCACGGCACCGGCGGGTGCCGACACGCGGCTCCACCGAGGACCACGACCGGCCAACGGCGACCCGCCGCCGCACGACAGCGCCGGCCGCCTCCGGCGCATCGCGATCATCGGCGGAGGCCCCGGCGGTCTCTACGCCGCAGCCCTGCTGAAACGCCTCGACCCCGCCCGCGAGATCACCCTCTGGGAACGCGACGCCCCCGACGACACCTTCGGCTTCGGAGTCGTCCTCTCCGACGAAACCCTCGGCGGCATCGAACACGCCGACCCGCAGGTCTACGCCGCCCTCCAGCAGGACTTCGTCCGCTGGGACGACATCGACATCGTGCGCCGGAACACCCGGCACACCTCCACCGGACACGGCTTCGCCGCCCTCGGCCGGCGCAGACTCCTGGAGATCCTGCACGAACGCTGCCGCTCCCTCGGCGTCGACCTGCGCTTCCGCGCCGAGGCGCCGGACCCCGTACGGCTGGCGGAGGAGTACGACCTCGTCATCGCCGCCGACGGTGTGCACAGCACCACCCGTGAGGCGTACGCCCAGGTGTTCCGACCCCGGGTGGCCGGCCACCGCTGCCGCTACATCTGGCTCGCCGCGGACTTCGCCTTCGACGCCTTCCGCTTCGAGATCGCCGAGACCCCGCACGGCGTGATGCAACTGCACGGATACCCCTACGCCGCCGACTCCTCGACCGTGATCGTCGAGATGCGCGAGGAGGTCTGGCGGGCAACCGGTTTCGACGAACTCGACGAACTGGAGTCGGTCGAGCGCTGCGCCAAGATCTTCGCGGACGCCCTCGGCGGACGCTCACTCAAGTCCAACAACTCCACCTGGACCACGTTCCGGACCGTCGTCAGCGAACGCTGGTCGCACGGCAACGTCGTCCTGCTGGGCGACGCCGCCCACACCGCCCACTTCTCCATCGGATCCGGCACCAAGCTCGCCGTCGAGGACGCCCTGGCGCTGGCGGCCTGTCTGCACGAACACCCCGATCTTCACAGCGCGTTGACCGCCTACGAGGAGGAGCGTAAACCCGTCGTCGCCGCCACCCAACGGGCCGCCCGCGCCAGCCTGGAGTGGTTCGAGAACATCGGCCTCTACCTCGACCAGCCGTCCCGCGGATTCGCCTTCAACCTGCTCACCCGCAGCCGCCGCGTCACCCACGACAACCTGCGTCTGCGCGATCCCCACTTCACCGACGCCGTGGAGCGGGAGTTCGGCTGTCCGCCCGGCACGCCCCCGATGTTCACCCCGTTCCGGCTGCGCGGCCTGACCCTGCGCAACCGGGTCGTCGTCTCGCCCATGGACATGTACTCGGCCGGCGACGGCCTCCCCGGCGACTTCCACCTCGTCCACCTCGGCGCCCGCGCGCTCGGCGGGGCCGCACTGGTGATGACCGAGATGGTGTGCGTGTCCCCCGAGGGACGCATCACGCCCGGCTGCACCGGCCTCTACACCGACCGCCAGGCCGACGCCTGGCGGCGCGTCACCGACTTCGTGCACGACCGGGCGCCGGGTACCGCGATCGGCGTCCAACTCGGCCACTCCGGGCGCAAGGGATCGACGAGGCCGATGTGGGAGGGCATGGACGAACCGCTGCCCGACGGCAACTGGCCGCTCATGGCCGCCTCCCCGCTGCCGTACAAGCGGGACGGTCAGTTGCCCCGCGAGCTCACCGTAGCCCAACTCGCCCCCCTTCGCGACGAGTTCGCAGCCGCCGCCGAGCGAGCCGCCAGGTCCGGGTTCGACCTGCTCGAACTGCACTGCGCCCATGGTTACCTGCTGTCCGGCTTCCTCTCCCCGCTGACCAACCGCCGAACGGACGCCTACGGGGGCTCGCTCGCCGAGCGGCTCCGATTCCCGCTGGAGGTCTTCGACGCGGTCCGCGCGGTATGGCCGGCGGAACGGCCGATGACCGTCCGTATCTCCGCCACCGACTGGGCCGAGGGCGGCACCTCGGCCGACGACGCCGTCGAGATCGCCCGTGCCTTCGCCGCGCACGGCGCCGACGCCATCGACGTGTCGACCGGCCAGGTGGTGGCCGAGGAACGGCCCGAGTTCGGACGCTCGTACCAGACGCCGTTCGCGGACCGGATCCGGCACGAGCTGGGAGTGCCTGTGATCGCGGTGGGCGCGATCTCCTCCTGGGACGACGTCAACTCGCTGATCCTGGCGGGCCGTACGGACCTCTGCGCCCTTGCCCGGCCGCACCTCTACGACCCGAACTGGACCCTGCACGCAGCCGCCGAGCAGGGCTACACCGGCCCGGGCGCCGAATGGCCCGCCCCCTACCGGGCGGGCAGCCGGCCGCCGCGCACCGGACGCACGGACGCGCCGAAACCCCGCCTGACACTCATGAGTTGAGGTGCCGGGGAACAGGGCCGGGGAGCAGGCCCGGCGAGCAGGGTCGGGGAGCAGGCCCGGGAACAGAGTCGGGGAGCAGGTCCGGGAGTTGCCCCGGGTGCCGAGAACGCCGCGTTCACACCAGCCCCCGCTCCGCCGGCGCCGCGTACACCGCGTCCGCCGAGTCCGGCGGCCTCCGGTCCTGTGTCGTGCGTACGAGCTCGGGGCCGACCGGCGCCTCGTACGCGTCGTCGACGCCGGTCAGCGCGGACAGCTCGCCCGCGGCCTGCCGGGCGTACAGCCCCTTTACGTCCCGCTCGCGGCACACCTCGACCGGGGTCGGGACATGCACCTCGATACACGGTGTGCCGCTCTTCGCGTGCCGGAGCCGCACCGCCTCGCGGCTGTCGGCGTAGGGCGCGATCACGGGGACGACGGACAGGACGCCGTTGCCGGCGAGACCTCCGAGGAAACGGGCGAGCGTCGTCCTACCCGCGCTCGGCAGTCCCGTGAGCCAGACCGTGGCCTTTTGTGTCTTGGGCGCGACGGCCCTCGGTGGCACGACCCCCGGCTTGTCGGTGTGAGTGACTCATGGCGCGTGCGGGGCCACTCCCGCGAACTGCGCTCCCGCGTCCCGCAGCCGCTCGTGCAGTCCCTGGAACACGGCCGCGGAACGGGTCCCCGGCCAGTCCTCGGGCAGCAGGCGGGCGGGCAGGCCGGGGTCGGTGTAGGGCAGGTGACGCCAGGAGTCCAGGGCGAGGAGGTAGTCCCGGTAGGCCTCCTCCGGAGGGGTGTCCGGACGCTGCAGCCAGGCGTGCAGCACGCGCGCATGGCCGTCGAGGAACGTCTCGTGCTCCTTGGCGATGGCCGCAAGATCCCACCAGCGGGCGACGGACTCGACGGTCGGCGAGAAGCCGAGGTGCTCGCCGCGGAACAGGTCCACGTACGGGTCGAGACGCAGCCGTCGGAGGGTGTGCCGGGTCTCGTCGTGCAGCCGCGCCGGCGCGATCCACACCCCCGGTGCGGCGGTACCGAACCCCAGGCCGGCGAGCCGCGACCGCAGCACATGCCGCTTCTGCCGCTCCGACTCCGGTACGGAGAACACCGCCAGCACCCAGCCCTCGTCCGGCGGCGAGGCCGTGGCGTAGATGCGCCGGTCCCCGTCGTCGAGCAACTGTCTGGCCTCGTCGGACAGTTCGTATCCGGCCGCGCCCTGCGCCGTACGGGCCGGCAGCAGCAGTCCGCGCCGCTTCAGCCGGGACACCGAGGAGCGTACGGAGGGCGCGTCGACGCCGACCGCGGCTAGCAGCCGGATCAGCTCGGCGACGGGCACCGGGCCCGGCGCGAAGCGGCCGTACGCGCCGTAGAGCGTGACGATGAGAGACCGGGGTGCGGGCTGGTCGGACACGTTGATCATCTTAGGTCTTCGGTATCACTGCTGGTCACCATTGGTGTCATCACTGACGTGATCCTCACTGCGCTCCTCGGCGTGGCCCCCGGCGTGATCCTCGGCGTGGCCCCGGCTGGGGGCTTCGGCGTGGGCTTCGCCGTGGTCGTGGGCGCGCAGCCTGAATCTCTGGAGCTTCCCGGTCGCCGTGCGGGGCAGCGCGTCCAGGAAGACGAACTCGCGCGGGCACTTGTACGGTGCCAACTCCTCCTTGAGGAAGGCGCGCAGCGCCTCCGCGTCGCGCCGAGCGCCCGCCCGCAGCACGGCGAACGCGACGGCCACCTGCCCCCGTTGCTCGTCGGACCGTCCCACGACCGCCGCCTCTACCACGTCCGGGTGGCGCAGCAGCGCCTCCTCGATCTCGGGGCCGGCGATGTTGTACCCGGCCGAGATGATCATGTCGTCGGCGCGGGCGACGTACCGGAAGTAGCCGTCGGCCTCACGGACATAGGTGTCGCCGGTGACGTTCCAGCCGTCGCGCACGTACTGCAGTTGACGCGGGTCGGCGAGGTAACGGCAGCCGACCGGGCCGCGTACGGCGAGCAGTCCGGGCTCGCCGTCGGGCACGGGCCTGCCACCCGGGTCCTGCACGCGCGCGTGCCAGCCGGGGACGGGGACACCGGTCGTCCCGGGCCTGATGCGTTCGTCGGCGGCCGAGATGAAGATGTGCAGCAGTTCGGTGGCGCCGATGCCGTTGATCAGCCGGAGCCCGGTCCGCTCGTGCCAGGCCCACCAGGTGGCGGCGGGCAGGTTCTCGCCGGCGGAGACACAGCGGCGCAGCGAGGAGACGTCGTACGCGCCGGGGTGGTTGGGCCCGTTGAGGTCGTTGAGGTCGTTGAGGTCGTCGAGTATCGCGCGGTAGGCGGTGGGAGCTGTGAACAGTACGGTCACCCGGTGTGCGGCGATCGCGGGCAACAGCTGCCGGGGACCCGCCTGTTCGAGCAGCAGCGCACTGGCGCCGGCCCGCATCGGGAAGACCACCAGTCCGCCGAGGCCGAAGGTGAAACCGAGCGGGGGACTGCCGGCGAAGACATCGTCCGGAAGCGGTTTCAGTACGTGCCGCGAGAAGGTGTCGGCGATCGCCAGCACGTCCCGGTGGAAGTGCAGACAGCCCTTCGGACGGCCGGTGGTGCCGGAGGTGAAGGCGATCAGTGCCACGTCGTCGGAAGCGGTTTCGACGGCTTGGTACGGCTCTGGCGGCGCCGACCGCCTCAGCAGATCGTCGGGGGCGTCACCGCCGTACGTCGTGATCCTGAGCCCGGGTATCTCCGCCTTGGCGAGGTCGTCCACGGCCCTGATGTCGCACAGCGCGTGCTCCACCCGCGCGATCTCGCACATGGTGCGCAGCTCGTTCGGCCGCTGCTGGGCCAGGACGGTGACCGCGATCGCGCCCGCCTTCAGCACCGCCAGCCAGCAGGCCGCGAGCCAGGGTGTGGTGGGGCCGCGCAGCAGTACACGGTTGCCGGGGACGACCCCGAGGTCGCCGCTGAGCAGATGCGCGATCCGGTCGACGCGGATGCGCAGCTCCCCGTACGTCCAGGACGGCCCGGAGCCGGTGTGAAACACGGGCCGGTCGGGGGCGGCGCGGTCCAGCAGCTCGGCGGCGCAGTTCACCCGATCGGGGTAGGCCAGTTCAGGGAGTTCGAAACGGAGGTCGGGCCAGTGGCCGGGCGGCGGAAGGTGGTCGCGCGCGAAGGTGTCGACGTGGGCCGAGACGTTCATGGGCGTTCGCCCCCTTGCCTGGATGGACTGTCCGGCTGGGCTGCCCGGGCGGGCGTCGTCTTGGGGTCGCACAAGGAGCGTAGCGCGTTGGTGACGACAGTCAAAGGTCCGCGATACCGTCGGGGGAGGGCGCTAACGGCCGGGCTGAACATGAGGAGCACGAACACGGCACGGCGACTGCGACCTCTCCGGCACGTCAGAAACGGTTACGGCAAGCCCGCCGCAGCGGAAACAGCACGTCGGAAACAGGTAGAGCAGAAACAGGCACGGCAGAAACAGGAACAGCAGAGACGGGCACGACAGGAACGCGGCAGGAACGCGGCAGGAACGGGCACGGCAGGAACGGGCACGGCAGGAACAGGCACGACAGGAACAGGCACGACAGGAACGCGGCAGGAACGCGGCAGGAACGGGCACGGCAGGAACGGGCAGAGCAGAAGACCCGGCGGAGACAATCCGGCGGCAACAGATGCAGCGGAAACAGCAAGTCGGAAACAGGTGCGGCGGAAACACGAGCAGCAGAGACAGGCACGCCAAGACAAGTCCAGCAGGTCACGCACGGCACAAGTCCAGCAGGTCACGCACGGCAGAGGGGACAGGCGATGCCCGCATTCTCGCTCGAACCGGCACAGGCCGCCTGGTGCGCCGAACTGCGCGCCCTCGCCGCCGAACGGCTGCGCCCACTCGCCGAGAAGGGCGAACCGGGTCGCGTCAACCGCCCGCTCGTCGCCGAACTCGGCCGGCTCGGCCTGCTGCCGCGACTGTTCACCTCCGGGGCCGTCGACCTGTGCCTGATGCGCGAGTCCCTCGCGTACGTCTGCACGGAGGCGGAGACCGCGCTCGCGCTGCAAGGACTGGGCGCGCATCCGGTCCACGCCCACGGCACCCCCGCCCAGCGGCAGCACTGGCTGCCCCGGGTCACCGACGGCACCGCGATCGCCGCCTTCGCCCTGAGCGAGCCGGGCGCGGGCTCGGACGCGGCGGCCCTGTCCCTGGCCGCCGAGCGGGACGGGCCGGACGGCTGGCGGCTCACCGGGGAGAAGTGCTGGATCTCCAACGCTCCCGAGGCCGACTTCTACACCGTCTTCGCCCGCACCACCCCGGGGGCCGGCGCCCGTGGCGTAACCGCTTTCCTCGTTCCCGCCGACCGTGCCGGCCTCACCGGCTCCGCCCTCGACATGCTCTCCCCGCACCCCATCGGCGCCCTCCGCTTCGACGCCGTCCCGGTGACGGCGGACGACGTGCTCGGCGAGCCCGACCGCGGCTTCCGGGTCGCCATGGGCACCCTCAACCTGTTCCGCCCCAGCGTCGGAGCCTTCGCCGTCGGCATGGCCCAGGCCGCCCTCGACGCGACCCTGGCCCACACCGCCCGACGGGACGCGTTCGGCGGCAAGTTGAGTGGCCTGCAGGCGGTCGCCCACCAGGTCGCCGAGATGGCCCTGCGCACGGAGGCCGCGCGTCTGATGGTCCACGCCGCGGCGACGGCGTACGACAGCGGTGCTCCGGACGTCCCGAAGCGTGCCGCGATGGCCAAGCTGTTCGCCACCGAGACCGCGCAGTACGTCGTCGACACGGCCGTCCAACTCCATGGCGCACGGGCCCTGCGTCGCGGCCATCTGCTCGAGCACCTCTACCGGGAGGTGCGTGCGCCGCGGATCTACGAGGGGGCCAGCGAGGTCCAACGCGGCATCATCGCACGGGAGTTGTACGCCGAACTCGCAGACCTGGAGGTCAGGTGACCACCGAACGCGTCAACCCGCCCGAACTCTCCCCGCCTATCGGCTTCTCGCACGCAGTCGTCGCCACCGGCGGACGGATCGTCTTCCTGGCGGGCCAGACCGCACTCGACGCCGACGGGAAGATCGTCGGGGAGTCGCTGCCGGAGCAGTTCACCCGGGCGCTGACGAATCTGCTGGCCGCGCTGACGGCGGCGGGCGGTACGGCGAGGGACCTTGCGCGCGTCACCGTCTACGTCACGGATGTCGCCGTGTATCGCGAGAAGGCTGCTGAACTGGGCGCAGTCTGGCGGGAGCTGGCGGGCCGTGACTACCCGGCGATGGCGGTCGTCGGGATCGTACGACTCTGGGACGAGCAGGCACTCGTGGAGCTGGATGGATTCGCGGTACTTGACCAATGAATCGGGCCGGTAACTGGTATCAGCGACGGCTTGCGTAACCGATGTCAGCGACTTGTTTCCGTAACCGGTGTCAGTAACCGGGCTTCCGTAACCGGTGTCAGAAACCGGCTTCTGTAACCGGCATCAGCAACCGGTCGGTAACCGGTATCAGCACCCGGCTTCGGTAACCGGTGTCAGAAACCGGCTTCGGTAACCGGCATCAGCAACCGGTGGGTAACCGGTTTCAGCGCCCGGCTTCGGTGAGGTGATCGGTGGGCCGGCCCTGATGACCAAGGTCAGGCGGCGGCGGCCAGCTGTCCGGCGGTCACCCGGTGCGGGTCCACGACCCGTCCGTCGGGCAGCAGTTCGCCGGAGTCGTCGAAGACGATGGTGCCGTCGCACAGCAGGTTCCAGCCCTGCTCGGGGTGGGCGGCGACGATGTGTGCGAGGTGTGCCGGGTGGGCGTCGGCAGAAGCGCTGGGAAGCTGGTGAGAACACATGGAGCACCTCCACGTCGGTGGGGTCGGCCGTCCGGTCGGCCCCCATGGTTAGACCATGCGCCCGGCCCGCGGGCATCTCCAGAGGGTGCTCGGAAGCGTGACAGCACCAGGACAACTCCGGGACGGTTCGTCGATGACCGGTGTGGACTCGCCACCGAAGGAGTGACGATCACCGCCCCGGGCACGCCCGCCCGGTACCTGTGGAGGCCCCTCACAACAGGAGGTACTCCCATGTCGTTGCGTCCCGGCCTCTCCGCGGCCGTCGGTGCCGTTCTGCTCCTGCTCGCCGCCCCGGCGGTCACGGCCACGGCCGATCCGTCGGAGTCCGTCACCGTCGACTTGGTCGGCGGTATCGCCTCGGACGGCACCGTCACCCTCTCGGGCACCTACCGCTGTGTAGGCAACACGGGTCCCGTCTTCGTGAGTTCCTCGGTCGGCCAGGGTTCCGACAAGGGCCGGCACGGCATCGGCGGCACGCGTGCCGTGTGTGACGGTGCCGAGCACGCCTGGAAGAACACCGGCAAGGCCACCCCGGCCGGCCTCGTACCCGGGACCGCTCACGTCGAGGCCACGCTGATGGAACTCCGCCCCCAGGGCAACCTGCCGCTGCCCCGCTTCCGCGCGGCGCAGGAGCGGGAAGTCACCCTGACCGCCGGCTGAGCGGCCGGTCCTGGGCAGCGGGCCCCTGGACGGGCACCGCATCCTGAGCGGCGGGCCCGACAGACGGCCCGCCGCCACGGCTGTCGGCGGTCGGCTGAGCCAGGGCGTTTGAAGTGTCAAACGCACGGGCCGGCAGTCGACGATCATCCGATTGATGTTTCAAACATCATCTCGACGGCCCACCTGGCCCGGCTCCACGACGCCAGAGCGGCGACCATCCAGCCTCCATCGCCATCGCCATCGCCATCGCCATCGCCATCTCCATCTCCATCTCCATCTCCATCTCCATCTCCATCGCTGTCGCTGTCGCTGTCGCTGTCGGCGGCAGCGGCGGCGAAGGCGTTCGCGAAGGTTCCTGTCCGACCGCGCCTCGGTCGAACGCTTCCGCTCCCAGGTCGAGCTGTACGTCGGCCGGGTCGAGGGCGCCGACCCCGCCGACCCCGACAGCACCCTCATCCGCGACCCCGGCGCCTTCTGGGACGCCACAGCCAGGTGGTCCGGCCGCTCCCGCCCCCGCCGCTTCCGACCCGTCCGGTCCCGGCGCGGGCTCAGACCGGGTAGGCGTGGGTCTGGGTCGCCTTCACCGTCGCCCAGACCCGCGCGCCCGGGTGCAGGTCGAGTTCGGCCGCGGCGACCGTGGTGAGGTCCGCGGCGAGCGGGAGTTCGCCGGTGAGGTCGGCGCGGATCTGGTCGCCGTGGGTCTCCAGACCCGCGACCTCGCAGCGCCAGAGGTTGCGGGCGCTGGCGCCGGTCGGGCGGTCGCGGTACAGAGTGACCGCGCTCGGCGGGAACGCCACGAACACCGGGCCGGACAGGACCTCGGTGGTGGTGAGGGGCGGGCCGGCGTCGAGGCGGACGGTGTGGCCGTCGGCCTCGCCCCGGTAGAGGTTCAGGCCGACCAACTGCGCGATGTAGTCCGTACGGGGATGGCGGGCGATGTCGGACGGCGCGCCCTCCTGGACGACCCGCCCGTGCTCGACGACGACCAGCCGGTCGGCGAGCACCATGGCGTCCAGCGGATCGTGCGTGACCAGGACGGCGACGGCCTCGAACTCGGCCAGATGGCGGCGGAGTTGGGCACGGACCCCCAGCCGGGTGCGTGCGTCCAGCGCCGCCAGCGGCTCGTCGAGGAGCAGCAGTCGCGGGCGGGTGGCCAGCGCGCGGGCCAGGGCGACCCGCTGGGCCTGACCGCCGGACAGCCTGCGCGGCTTGGCGCCGGCGTGCGCCGCCAGACCCAGGCGGTCCAGCCACGCGGCGGCCTGGGCACGGGCCTCCGCCTTGGTCGCGCCCTGGCAGCGCGGCCCGAAGGCCACGTTGTCCAGGGCGGTCAGATGCGGGAAGAGCAGATAGTCCTGGAAGACGACACCCACCGGACGGGACTCCGGTGGCGTTCCCTCCAACGCGCTGCCGTCCAGCCGTAGTCGGCCGTCGGTGAGCGGCGTCAGGCCGGCGAGCGCGCGCAGCGCGGTGGTCTTCCCCGCGCCGTTCGGACCGAGCAGGGCGACCACCTCACCCGGCGCCACACTCAGCGCCACGTCGAGACGGAACGTGCCGCGCTCCACGACCAGGTGGGCGTCGAGCCCGTCCGCGGGGGCGCCGGCGCGGACGTCGGGCCGGTCCGCGGACGCATCGGTGGACGCATCGGCGGACGCGCCGGCGCGGCGGACGTCGTGGACGGACCGGGAGCCTGCTGCGGTCTCCTGGGCCTGGGGCTGGGCCTGGGGCTGGGCCTGGGCCTGGGGCTCGGTCTCCCGGGGCTCGGTCATCGCGCTGTCATCCAACGGTCGCGCAGGCCCGCCAACACCGCGACGGACACCGCCAGCAGGACCAGGCTGAGGGCGATGGCGGCCTCCGGGTCGCTCTGAAGGGCCAGATAGACGGCCAACGGCATGGTCTGGGTACGGCCGGGGAAGTTGCCGGCGAAGGTGATCGTCGCGCCGAACTCGCCGAGCGCCCGGGCCCATGCCAGGACCGCGCCGGCCGCGATGCCCGGCGCGATCAACGGCAGCGTGACCCGTCGGAACGCGGTGAAACGGGAGGCGCCGAGGGTGGCGGCCGCCTCCTCGTAGCGAGGGTCGGCGGCGCGCAGGGTGCCCTCGACGCTGATGACGAGGAACGGCATGGCGACGAACGCCTCGGCGATCACGACCCCGGTGGTGGTGAACGGGAGTGTGACGCCGAACCAGGAGTCGAGCCACTGCCCGACGATGCCGTTGCGGCCCAGCGCCATCAGCAGCGCCACCCCGCCGACGACCGGCGGCAGGACCAGCGGCAGGGTGACGAGGGCCCGGACGAGGCCGCGTCCGGGGAACTCGACGCGGGCCAGCAACCAGGCCAGCGGCACGCCGAGCACCAGACTCACGGCGGTCGCGGCGGTGGCGCAGACCAGCGACAGCCGGAGCGCCTGCCACACCTCGGCGCTGGTCAGCAGCTCGGGCAGGCTGCGCCACGGGGCCCGTACCAGCAGGGCGGTCAGCGGCACGACCAGAAACGCCAGGCCGATCAGCGCGGGCACCAGCAGGGGCAGCGGCACGCCGTGCACCTGGGTCCGGACACGCCGAGGTCGCGGCCCACCCCGGATGGCGTCGGCCGCGACGTCGGACCTGTCGGTCGGGAGGGTCACGGCTGGAGGAACCCGGCCTCGGTCAGGACCTTCTGGCCGTCGGCGGACCGCACCAGCGCGATGAACGCCTTGGCTGCGTCGGCGTTCTCGGTGTCCTTGAGCTGGACGATCGGGTAGCCGTTGATGGCGTCGGCGGACTCGGGGAACTCCACGCCCTCCACCTTGTCACCCGCCGCGTGCACATCAGTCCTGTAGACGACGGCCGCGTCGGCCTCCTTCAGCTCGACCTTCGTCAGGGCGGCCTTGACGTCCTGCTCGTAGGAGACGGGGGTGAGCTTCAACTTGCCGGCGTCGAGGGCCTTCTGCGCGGCGGCGCCGCAGGGCACCGTCTTGTCGCACAGCACGACCTTCAGGCCCGACCTGGTGAGGTCCTTGAGAGAGGCGATCTTGTCGGGGTTGCCCGGCAGGGTGGCGATCTCCAGTTGGTTGCGGACGAAGGTGGCGGGCGTCCCCGAGGCGTCGCCCGCGTCTGTCACGATCGCCATCGTCTTGGGGCTGGCGGACGCGAACACGTCCGCCGGGGCGCCCCCGGTGATGCTCGCGGCGAGGGAGTCGCTGCCGCCGAAGCTGAAGGTGACCTTCGTACCCGGGTGCGCCTCCTCGAACTCCTCGCCCAGCGTCGTGAAGCTCTCCTTCAGCGAGGCCGCGGCGAACACGGTGACCGTGCCGGACAGCTTGTCCGACGCGGACGCGGATGCGGATGCGGAGGATCCCGACTTCGCCTTCGAGGAGTCGCCGGACGACGAGCAGGCGCTCAGGGCCAGCAGCGCGGTGACTCCCAGGGCGGCCACCTGCATCGGTCGGCCGGTCCGGCGCGCGGTACGGGTCATCACGGGTCCACTCCCTCTGGTCCTGACGGACACAATCACGTGTGGTCCTGGCGGACCATCTACGGTCTCTCGACGACCACGTTGGTCGACTTGATCACGGCAACCGCCGGAACACCGGGTTCCAGCTCCAGTTCCTCGGCCGACTCGCGGCTGACCAGCGCCACCACCCGGAACGGTCCGGCCTGGATCTCCACCTGCGCCGACACATCGCCGAGGAGCACGTCGGTGACGATGCCGGAGAGGCGGTTGCGGGCCGAGGAGCCGGTGGCCCCCCATTCCGCGCGGCGCACCTGCCGGGCGTAGGCCGCGAGGGCCGGCCCGGGGATGATCCGGCGGCCCAGCTCATCGCGTTCGGCGGCGAGTCTCCCGCCGTCGACCAGCCGCCTCACGGTGTCGGCGCTCACACCGAGTAAGGCTGCAGCGTCCCCGATCCGGTAGGTGTGCATGCGCTGATGATACTGCCGCAGATTCGAGGGAAAAGTCTTCTGTCGCTTCGCATGAGCCGGAACTGTGATCGACGGAGGTGGCATGTGCGTTTGCATGGGAGGCGGCTCCGGGTACGGTCATTCAGGAGGTGGTAGCCAGTGAGCCAGTCCCTCGCAGCTGCCGGCACGACCGCCGGTACGACCACCAGTACGGCCGCCGGTATGGCTGCCGGTACGACCACCAGCACGGATGCCGGTACGACCACCAGTACGGCCGCCGGTACGACCAGCAGTACGGCTACCGGTCCGGCGGCGGAACTCGTTCTCGCCGGTGATCTGACCCGGCCGGCCCGGCTCACGGTGCCCGACCTGCTCGGCTGGCCGCAGCACCAGGCCGAGGTGACCTTCGAGTGCGCCACCAGCGGCGTCCGGCACCACCGCTTCACCGGACCGCTGCTGCACGAGGTCCTCGCGGACGCCGGCCCCGGCTTCGACCCGGCCCGGCGCAAGGACCGCCTGCGCTTCCTGATCGCGGTGTCCGGCGCGGACGGTCACCACGCCCTGCTGTCCTGGGCGGAGATCGACCCCGACTTCGGGCGCGCGCCCGTCCTCCTCGCGGTCACCATCGACGACACCCCGCTCGACCGCGCCGGACCCCACCTCGTCCTGCCGCAGGACCGCTGCGGCGCCCGGCACATCAGCGGCGTCAGCGCGATCCGCGTGGACGGCGGCTACACCTCGTGGGCGTGACACTGAGCGATATCAGTCCGGCGACGACGGAGGGTGTCCGGTGAGCCGGGGCGTCCGGCCCTGCCCGTACTGCGCGCGGCGGCCGGCACGGAGGGCGTCGTGCTCGGCGCCGACCTCACCCCGGCGAGGCTCACCACCGCCGTCCGGGAGGGACGCACCGGCCTTCTGCTGGCCGACGCACGCCGACTCCCGCTGTCGGCAAGGCCGTTGGACGGCGTCTTCAGCGCGGGCCTGGTCGACCACGTCCCCGACCCTGCCGCGGCCTTGCGCGAATGGGCCCGGGTGACCGTCCCCGGCGGCGTCCCGCTGCTCTTCCACCCCTCCGGCCGCGCCGAACGAGCCGCCCCCCACGGCCGTCCCCTGGACCCGGCCGACCTGCTGGCCGAGGAGAGCCTCCGGCAGACCCTGCGCGCCACCGACTGGACCCTGACCTGCTACGAGGACGCGGCCCGCCACTTCCTGGTCCGGGCCGTCCGCGATACCGCCTGACAGCTCGGCCGCCTGACACGCGCCCACCCGAGCGCTCAGGTCTGACAGCTCTCAGGTCCGACAGCTCTCAGGTCCGACAGCGCTCAGGTCTGACAGCGCTCAGGTCCGGTCGATGTGCACGTTCGTCGACTTCACCCGGGCGGTGGCCTCCACCCCGACCTCCAGTCCCAGTTCCTCCACGGCCTCCCGCGTCAGCAACGACACCAGCCGGTGCGGTCCGGCCTGGATCTCCACCTGGGCGGCGACATCACCGAGTTTCACGGCCGTGACGATGCCGGGAAAGGCATTACGGACCGAGGTGTACGAGGCACCCTCATCGCCGCCACCGCTCTTCGCCAGTTCCACCGAGAAGGCGGCCAGATCCCGGCCGTCGATGAGGCGTCGTCCGCCCTCGTCCCGGTGTGTGGCCACCCGGCCCGCGTCCGCCCACCGCCGCGCGGTATCCGGACTCACCCCGAGCAGACGCGCCGCCTGGCCGATCGTGTAGGACTGCATAGGCGCCAAGATAGGCGATCAACGGCCACCCCACCGTGCGCAGGGGCGCTCATTCCTCCGCAGCGGGAGGAACTGAGGCCTGGTGGGCCAGAGGCTACGAGATTCCGAGACTCCGAGACTCCGAAAACAGACCCGCAGTGCCGTCGCGCCCTTTCCGGACCCGCACTCGTGCGGGCCGAAGCAGACGCGGCGGCACTCGCCGGTCAGATGTCCGGTGCGCGCGAGTCCGGCCAGGAGTAGGAGACGGCGCTTGCGGACCTCGGTCGACCAGTCGTCCTCGCTCACCGAGGCGGGTCGGGCCGGGGCATCCAGGGGGTTCAGCCTGCCCGGTAGCCCCGGTAGCCCCGGTAGCCCCGGTAGCCCCGGTAGCCCCGGTAGCCCCGGTAGCCCCGGTAGCCCCGGTCCCAGGGCGACGCTGCAGCCGCCGAGAGCCTGTGCGACGGCCGTCCATTCACCCTTGGGGTCGCACGGCACGTAGACCCGGTAGCCGTGGGCAATCGCCCTGGTGGCAATGGACTTGGCCAGCGCGGACTTGCCCATGCCGATGATCCCCACCAGGACGGCGTTGGGATTGGTGAAGCCCTCGATCCGGCCGCTGCTGTACAGCGAGAAAGGGTCGTAGCAGAACGCCGCCTCCGCGTGGACATCGCGCCCGATGAAGACGGCGGTGAACGCTTCGGCCTGCTGCCAGGTGAGCGGCCGGAGGTCGAGCCGGGCGCCGACCGCCGCGGTCTCCACGATCGCGCAGGCGGAACGAAGTTCCTCCTCCGTGTCGGCCGAGACGGTCAGCAGGCCGGTCAGGGATCGTGCCGCTCCGGGTCCAGCCGGCCATCTGCAGGCGTTGTGTCAGGCCGCCTCGAACGCCCGCCGGATCAACGGCGCCGCCTTGTCCAGGTCGGCCGCCGTTGAGAGGCGCACCTCCAGGTCGCCGGTCCCCAGGTGCCCGATGCCGCGCTTGTCCCGGGTGAAGCCGTCCGCCAACTCGACCGTGTCCGGGTCGAGTCTGAGATAGACCAGGATCGCCTCGTGCTTCGGCCGGAAGATCACCGACGCCACGTTCACCAGCCGCCGGTAGGCGATGTAGTGCCGCAACGGCGCCACTTTGACCTCGCCCCATGCTGTGAGCGCGTCGTCCAGCTCCGTGTACAGGACCCGCTGGCATTCCGGCACGAGGCCGACATTCGCCACCGGAGGAGCCACCGGTGCTGCGGGCGTGCTGACGACCACCGCGTCCTGCTCCCGGCCCCTTCGGGTCGAAGCGGCGCTCGGCGCGCCGAGCGAGGAGTCCACGAGGAGCAGGTTCAGCAGACCGCCCTCGAAGATCCGGTAGCTCACCAGGTCGATCCGCTCGGGCAGCCACTGCACCGCGACGCGGTCGTGGTGGGAGAAGCCGGCCGCGATGCAGACCATCCGGGGCCGACGCCAGTCGATCGACTCAGCGGCCTCCGCGCCCAGCGTTTTCCGGACCAGCGCCTCGAACTCGTGCCGCGCCGAGCCCAGCCACGACAGGTACGAGACGGCCTGCGACAACACCCCGCTGTTCGAGCCCTTCTTGAACTCGATTACCGCCGGGCTGCCATTCTCGTCCAGCCCCAGGGTGTCGATCCGCCCCCGGTGCCACGGACCGGTCGTGTACTCCGACGCCAGGAACCGGATGCCGAGCATCTTCTGCAGCCCAGCCTCGACTGCAGCCCAGCCTCGACCCGCCGCTGCAGCTCCACCTCCAGCGCCACCGTCGAACCCGACAGCTCGACATCCCGCCCGTCCGCGTCCCGCGGGATGATTCGGCGGTCGTCGTCGGCGCTGCGCCGACGACGGCTTGACGGTGTTCATCTCGCTGCCGAGGGATGCCCACCGGCCGTCGCCCTGCTCGTAGGCGGAGGTGCGGGAGACGCTGCCCTCGAGGCGCTGGGAGGTGCGAGGCGCCGGCCGCCCAGGGCGAACTGCTGCGACCAACCCTGCGGCACGCCACCGCGGTAAGGGCTGGCTGTAGGGGTGTCAGGTACTCACAGCCGCCGTGTCTGTGTACCCGAGGCGTCCGGAACTGCGCCCGAGAATGACAGCAGACGGTCGACCAGCCCGTCCACGTAGACGGGGGTGAGCGGGCCCGCTGCGAAGAGGATACGGATGTACAACGGCGCCAGGACATGGTCGACCACCTCCAGGGCATCGGGTGGACGCTCGCCCCGTTCGCGGGCGCGGTCGAGCATGTCCTGGAGCTGTCGGGTGCGCTCGGCGAGAAAGCGGTCGCGGGACTCGGAGCCCGCTTCCCCGGCGCTGGACAGCGCGACGACCAGGCGCAGGACTGCCAGGCCGTCGGAACCGCTGATGTCGCGGGCCACACCTGTGGCATAGGCGCGCAGGTCGCCGGCCACGCTGCCGGTGTCGGGGATCGGGGATCCGGCGGTGAGCCGGGTGATCGCCACGTCCGTGAGCAGCGCTTCGAGGGTGCCCCAGCGCCGGTAGACGCTCGTGTCGGCCACCCCGGCCCTGGCCGCGACATCGCCGACGGTGAAGTTGCCGTATCCCCGTTCGGCGACCAGGTCGGTGACGGCCTGATGCGCCGCCGCACGTACCCGCGCACTGCGCCCCCCGGGCCGCCGCGCCTTCTGCCCTTCCGTCATGCCCCCACCTTAACGCAGTTTTAGTTGCGTTTATTCGTGACAGCCTCTACCCTCCTAACGCAGCCATCAACTGCATTAGGAGATACTGCAGTTCCCGGGAGCCAATGCCCACTGCGAGGCGGGCGCCCAACGCCTGGCATGTTGCCTGCGTCTACGACCGGCTCGACGAGCTCCTCGGCAACGCGGCCGCTTGGACCCCCACCGCGCATACACAGAATCGGAGAGAGCCATGACCAACGTGATCGACCGGATCGACCGCGCCCTCGACATGACCGCCGAGATCGTCGCCGGTATCCGTCCGGACCACCTCACCGCGCCTTCGCCCTGCACCGGGTGGACGGTCCGCGACGAGCTCAACCACCTGGTCGGCGGCATGCGCATTTTCGCCGCCGAGCTGAGCGGGACCGACGCCGGAGCCGGCCACGACGCCGACTGGGTGGGCACCGACCCGCAGACCGCGTACGCCACCGCCGCGACCCTCGACCGCGCCGCGTGGAACCGGCCCGCCGCCCTCGCCTCGACCGTACGCCTGGGCTTCGGCACCGTCCCCGGCCCCATGGCCGCTTTGATCCATCTCACCGAGGTCGTCGTCCACGGCGTCGACCTCGCGGTCGTGACCGACCAGGAGCACCTCGTCGACCACCGGCTCTGCGACGACCTGCTCGCCGTCATGCGCGGCATGGACTTCGACGCCTTCCGCCGCCCTGGCATGTTCGGCCCCGAAGCCCTCGCACCGACCGGCAGCCCCGCCCACCGACGGCTCCTCGCCTTCGCCGGCCGCGAGCTCCAGCCCAGTTGACGAGGCAGGAGCTCCGCGGAACGGATGCAGCACACATGGGGAAGGGAAGCCCCGTGAACTGGTGAGAACTGGAAAGCTGTGCGGACTCGAAGAGATGGTGGGCGATGGCGCAGCGGATCGGGACCGCTGTGCCGTAGAGCGTCGTCACCCGCGTGTACTCAGCGTGGGGACAGGACGACAGAGCCTCATCGACAGCCCCAACGCAGTGTCCCTCGCGGCCGGGTGACCCTGCTGAGCGATGCCCAGGAGCAGAGGGGTCGCGACCGCGGCCGCCGGAAGCACCGAGGCGCGGTGGCCATGGATGATTCCGCCGCCGCCGAGCAGTGAGCCGGCCTCCGCCGCCTCGATCAGGTTCGCCGCATCGGCCGGGGCGCGCAGACCGCGGGCGGCACGAGCCGGTTCATACCGGTCGGGATGGCCCGGTATGGCGCGCCGGCCCATTGCGTCGATCGCATCCAACACGACAGCACTCTCGCACCTGTCTGCTACCCGCGGTCCCGGGGCCCGACGATGCCTTGTGAATCCTTCCGTCAGGCGTTCCCAGCGCACACGATCCGACGGCGTCGACGATCGACTGCACGGCGTTTCGCCGACGTCTGTCCTCACCAGCCCCCGTTCTCAGTCCAGACGCTCGAAGATCGCGTCCCAGAACGCGGAGTCGTCCACGTACAGGTCCTGGCCGATCATGCGCTCACGCAGATCGGTGATGGCGGCCGCGCGCACGGCGTCGTCAGCCGATTCCAGGGCATTGCCCGACTCGGCGATGAGCCCGAGGAGCACGGCCAGCCGGGGGAGGGAATCGGCAGCCGGTCCCTTCCACCCGGCCCCGTGGTCCCATCCGTTGGGGTCGTACTGGGTAATGCCACCGTCCGCCGCGTCGAGCATCAGGTGCTGTTCGTAACAGGTGGCTACGGAGAAGCAGAAGTTCTTGGGCGGGGAGTCGTCGTCGGGGTAGCGCTCCCCGTAGATCTCGTCGGCATCGAACGGGGCCAGCGCGTTCTCGTCCCGCAAATGCCTCGTGTCGATCTCCACCACGTCGAGATGGACGGCGGGAAAGCCAACCGTCAGCAGGAACTCCCTCGACCCGGCATGCGTCAGCTCGGTCGGAAGACCGGCTTCGTTCGGTCGCCAGAGCGAGCCTTCGCCCAGCCGTTCCTCCAGCCACCCCGCGTCCGGTATCAGCGGAGTGTCGTTGTTCGTCACTGCGTGGCCCCCATGAGTTCCGCGTCGTTCGGTCATAGCCGGCCCAAGTCAATCGCATGGCCGGTCGGCAGCGGGCGCGAGGGTGTTTCCTCGCCCGTATCGTGCGGACGACCTAAACACTCCTGCGCACCGGGAAGTTCGGCAGTGGGGTGCTCTTCACACAGGCCCGGGCGAAAGGGGCGGCCCGTGCACAGATTGAGGAAGAAGGGCTCGATGACGATGCGGCGAAAGCATCGGTGCCGGGGCAGTGGCTGTCCTGTCCGGGGTGAAGGGGGCCGGTCGTCATTGGCGGGTGGCCGAGGACTGGACCGAAGCCGTGCGGCGAGGGCGGCCAGGCTGCGTAGGCGTGAGGGCCGACAACAGATCGGCCCTCACCTCTAGCTGGAGATCAACTCGTCCCCTGGTATCCCATCGCCCTCAATTCGCCCGCCACCAACCCTTGTTGGGAATGCCAGTCACAGGTGGAAATCATCAGATCAAGGATCACCAGGATGAAGAAGCGTTCCAGGCTCCTCGGCGCCGCTACCGCAGGCCTGCTGGCCGTAGTCGCGCAGGCCACCCCCGCCTCCGCCACCACCTCCGCCTCCGCCTCCGCCTCCGCCTCCGCCTCCACCTCCACCTCCACCTCCACCGTCTCCCTCTCCGACTAGCACACCGGCGACCTGTGCGTTACCCCTTACTGCGCCGGGTCCGCGGCGTTCGTCAAGGACGGCGACCACCTGCTGGTCTGGGACAACGCATTTGACGACCACTCCGTGGTGGTCAAGTACATCCGGTCCGACGACGCTGGCGCGCAGCACAAGGACTGGAACCGCTACGGCGCCATGCGCAAGCTGGACCTCAACATGAACCTCCCGGAGTCCGGGTGGATCGAGTACGAGGTCAGCTTGGGTGAATACGACAGCAACAAGGACGGGAACGGGACCGTCATGCTCGAGACATGCTCGGGCTGGCCGGTTGAGGACACCAGCTGACCCGTCCGCCCGCAGCAACTGTGGCAGACGCTGACTGTTGGTCCCCGCGACCGGCAGCCAGCCGCTCGTCCCGGCTGCGCCGGCCACCGTCGCGTCGTCCGCGACCGCGTCGGCCGCGGGCTCGTGTCCCACACTGACGCGACTCCGAACACGCGCGCCTGTCCGCCGCTGACGCGTTTGAACGTCAACGGGTTGCCAGATCGTGCACGGAAGGCCGGCGCCGGTGACGTCGCCGCGCACCACCCTTCAGGCGCTGGAGTTGACCGTCAACCAGCTGCGACGGTTGGCGCGGTGGGGAAGGCGGTCGCCGGACTCGCCGATGAAGCGCGCGCCCGGATTCTCGCCGAAAGTGGATCTCGGACGTGAATGATCACGCGCCGTGGGACCTGGTGATCTGACGAATGGCCAGTGAGCACGTCTGGAGCCGTTACTGCCGCACGGCGTCAAGCCGGGCCATCCGACGGTGTGGACGCGGCGGCAGCTGACAGACGGCACACGGTGGCGGACCCGGACTGGTGCCCCATAGCGGGACGTGCCGGAACGGTACGTGCCGGAACGGTACGGTCCGCGGGATCGGGTCTACGACCTGTTCCGGCGGTGACAGCGCGACGGCACCGGGTCCGGATCGTCACACAGGTCCAGGCCGCGCCGCCCCGATGAACGTACGTCGTTCCAGGTCCGTGTCTTCCGTCTGCCCTCGTAGGCTCCCACGGAACGAGACGGGCCCCCGGGCCCCAGGGTTCCAGGAGCCAGGTGAGGAGCGGCTGCCGGGGGCGAAAGACCACGTACGTGCCCGGGCCGTGGCGCTCCCCGCCCTCGATGACCTCGCTGGCGAGCACGAAGTAGTGGCCGCCGTCTTCCCGGCGGTGGAGGTGGTCTCCGACGTGCCGGGGTGTCCGAGCGGATGCTGACCCGGCGGTTCGCACGGCAGCTCGGGGTCAGTCCGGGGCAGTGGGTGCTCGCGCGACGGATCGAGGCAGCTCGGGTGCTGCTGGAGAAGAGCGACCAGCCGGTGGAGACGGTGGCCGCGCGGGTCGGACTGTCGTCGGCGGTGAATCTGCCGACGGCACTTCCGGGCTGTGGGCCGCTGCCGTCGGCAGCCCACTACGACCAATTCTGCGCGGCCATCGCCGACCGGCTGACCTGCAACGGCGCCATCGTCCAGACCGGCACCGAGTCCTACCGCCTCGCCCACACCAAGGCCCAGAACGGACAAGCCCGGAACAGCCAAGCCCAAGTCCAGAACGGACAAGCCCAGAACGGACAAGCCCAGAACGGACAGGCCCAGGCCAGCTGACCGGGCGCCTCACAGGAGGGGTCGCTGGGCGGTCGATCGGTAAATGAGTAGCGTGTTGTCACGGGTGTCGGGGCACTGCCTCGATGACCCGTACGACACAACCTCAACTGCTGCGGCCTCGTGCCCTGAGGCCCGGAGATCTCGTCGTCATCGCGGTGCTGTCCGGTCCGCTCGATGCCGCTTACGAGCCCGACCTCGAGCAGGCGGTCATCGTGCTCGAGCGGATGGGTTTCCGCGTGCGTCGGGCACCGCTCCTCGAAGCAGGGCGGCACCGTTGGTGGAGTGCGGCTCGGCCGGCGGAGATCGCCGAGGAGTTCAATGGACTACTGCGTGATCCTGAGGTGCGCGCGATCATCGCGCATGACGGCGGCCAGACGGCGCTCGGTTACCTCGACCTGATCGACGCCCTACCCGAAGGCGACCTGCTCCAGCTCAAAGCCGTCCTGGCCAATTGCGCCGAGCTGACGGCACTTGCCGAGCACGTGCGCTCGTTTCGGCACATGGTCGCTCCCCGCCAGGGCGACCCGTTGCCGACCTGGATCGAAGCGGCTGCCTCCACCACCGAACTGCCCTGCCTCCGGAGCTTCGCCCAACACCTCGAACGCGACCTCGACGCTGTCACCGCGCGCCTCACACTGCCCTGGAACTCCGGCGTCGTGGAGGGTCATGCCAACCGGATCAAGATGCTCAAGCGCCAGACGTTCGGCCGCGCAGGATTCGATCTCCCGCGCGAACGAGTCCTGTTGGCGTAACCGAGAGTCACGCGACCACACGAAGTGGACCAGAGCACTCAGAAAACCGACGCAGCCAAGAGTGCCGACCCACTACTCTGATCATCGATCCCGAACCTCACCCGATCAGAGGCCCGGTGTCGCCGCCCGGTTTCTTTCGGCCTGCCCCCGTCATCCCGGAGAGCGCCGAGCCCAGAACAGGACGTGGCCGCCGCTGTCGCCTTCGGGGACGAACTCCTCGTGGGCCACGTCGAAGCCGGCCTGCACGAGCCATGCGCGGCTCGTGGCAGCGTCGGAGTGACTCCACCACATCGCGGCCCCAGCGCCGAGCCAGTTCTCATCGGTCCCGGTCCAGGCCCGATGCCCGGTGGTGCTCAGGAACCAACCTCCGGGCCGGATCCAGGAAGCGACCCGTTCCAGCAGGGCCGGCTGTTCCTCCACTGGAACATGGATCAGGGTGTACAGACAGACGACGGCGTCGAAGCTGCCCTGAGGAAGCTCCAGAGTGGTGGCATCAGCCCGGATGAAGTCGGCGCCCGGTACAAGCTCCCGGGCCCTGCGGATCTGGACCTGACTGATGTCGACGCCCGTCACGCGGTGGCCCGCCGCGACCAGGGACCGGGCTACGGGAACACCGGTGCCACACCCGATGTCCAGGACGGTGCCTGTCTCGGGGAGTCGACCGAGCAACTCCCCGATCCACGATCCGTACTTCGTCTCGCTGCCAAATGCCCGCTCATAGTGCTCCGAGAGCACGTCATATCCGCGCCGGACCACTTCTTTTGGATCTTCAACGTCCACGCGCGCACGCTATGGCGCGTGTGTCGGGAGCGCGACCTCTTTTAGCTCAGGTGGTCCCCTGGCCGCGATTCCATCCTCGCGGGTGGATGAAGCGCGCCGTCACGCGCCCCAAAACGACAAGCCCCCGTGAAGCAGCCGGATCAGAACGGTTCAAAGCTCGGCTCGACCGGACCGATCTCGCCGCGCTCTACCAGTTCGTTCAGGTCTTCCAGCTCAAGGAACTCCAAGGCATCTGGGTCGATCCCATGGTGCGGGTCTACGTCGCGCAGGCGCTTGACGAAGGCGAGCACGAAGTCGGTGAACGATCCGTCGAGAACCTCGGGATCCGTCCCGTTGATGTTCGTGACAATCTTCCAGAGGCCCGGGTCCGGGTCGCATGGCCAGAAGAAATGCTCGTCACCGGAGTAGTCGTATCCCCAGGAGATGAGGCCATCCGAAGCGGGATGGAACCGGAACGGATACTGGTCCGAGTCATGTCGCCACGACTGGCCGAACGCTTCGTGGATCTTCCGCATCCGATCCAGCAGCGGGCTGGACCCTCGGGGGTGGAAGACCACCAGCTCTCCGCAGATCACGCCAGTGCCGTACGCGTCAAGGAACGCCTTGAAGTCACCCGGCAGCGCCGAGCCGACATAGTCCTCTACCTCGGCCCAGCCGCCGGGGGACGGGTCTCGGGCCGGAGGCGGGCCGAACAGTCGCACCAGGTCATCCGAACCCGCCATACGCTCCGCCTGCCTGATCGTCGGCTGTTGGCGGCAAACCTAGTCAGATGCGGCTGCGGGGATCAAGGGGAAGCGGATCGGCAGCCACCTCGTCAAGTACTCTCACGACGTTCATCGCTCGCGATGACGACCAACAAAGCTTACAAGCAGCGAAGTTCGGAGATGCTTGCGTCCGTTGCCCGCTCCTCCGGCCCGCGCCCTCGCGGTGAGACCGGCTGATCGAGATGCGCGACAACCTGGTCGATCGGACCGCCGACGCTCAGTGCGAGGGCTGGCCCGTCCTCGACGAGCTGTCCAACCTGCCCAGGGTGATCGGCGCGCCGATCACCGTAGCGTGGAACGCCAAGGAAGACCTCCTGGACCCGCTTGGCCACCGCCCGGACCCGCCCAGACCGGGAACAGGTCCGCGATCTGTTGTACCGGTTCTACCGCCGATGCGCCGAACGGCGTCGGCCTGGTCGAGCGCGACCAACTCGGAGACGTGGGCGGTGCAGGCGTAGCCAAGCAACAGCAGCGCGGCGTCCCGCTTTCCAATGAGTGTGTCCTGGTCGAGGGTGGCGAGCATCTCGCGGAAGGCACCCGGGGTGGAGGGCTCGGTCCTACGGGGGCGGGCGGCCCGGCCCTCGGCCCGGATCTTGGCGGCGGCCGGGCGTTTATGGTGGCCGGACAGTACCTTGCGGGCGCCCTCGGTCTCAGGGGCGGGCGCAGCGTCCGCTCTGTGCGCAGCGCGGACGGCGGTCAGAACGCGGTTGATGGACCCGGGGGCGAGCGGGCGGCCGGTCTTCGGCGACGGGGTTACGGTCAAGTGCGCCACGTACTCAGTGACCGTCTCCGGGGTAGCAGGCAGCGGCCGCCGGCCAACGCTCGCGCACCAGGCAATGAAGGCGGCCATGTCGGAGGACTACATCAGTCGGGTGGAGTCGGTCAGCCGGCGGTCGGTCTCGGCCGTCCCCACGGCTATGTGCTGAGGGCCAGAGCCTGGGGTGCGGAGACTTGTCGCGCTGCTCATCGTAGGCGGCCCGACCCCCCGCTGGCCCGGACGTCACGGCGGGTGCTCCCACGAGGCGGGCGCAGGCTCAGCCCGTCACGGCGCCCGTCTACAACACAGGACCCGCGCCCGCGCGGTGCGGGTCCTCTTCTGCGCGGCGAGGTGGTCAGCCGGAGGACTCGGATGCGCGGCCGGACCCCAGGCTGCGTCACGAGGCCGGAGACGTCGGGCAGATGGCGTTCACCTCGTCGACCAGATGCGGTCGGCGTGACACGACCGACGTCGGACGTTGCGAGGCCACTTCGGCGACAACCCTCCGTGAAGGCTGACGGATACTCAGGCATCTCTGACGCATCGTCAACCATTCAAGATCATCTTGCACGTGTGTTGCACAAGGTGCTGAAAAACAACAATGATCAATGGAGGGTCGTGAAGGTGGGTATCCGCAGGTCAACTGACATGTTGAGGTGTCGTGCCCTTTGCCTCCAAGGGGCACGACACCGCGCGTATCAGATGTCCCGGAAGATCTCGATCTGCGCCCCGACGGAGTTCAGCCGCTCGGCCAGGTCCTCGTAGCCGCGGTTGATGACGTACACGTTGCGCAGCACCGACGTGCCCTCCGCCGCCATCATCGCCAGCAGCACGACCACCGCGGGCCGCAGGGCCGGCGGGCACATCATCTCGGCGGCCCGCCAGCGCGTCGGACCCTCGACCAACACCCGGTGCGGGTCGAGGAGTTGGAGCCGTCCGCCGAGCCGGTTCAGGTCCGTCAGATAGATCGCGCGGTTGTCGTAGACCCAGTCGTGGATGAGGGTCTTGCCCTGCGCGACGGCCGCGATGGCCGCGAAGAAGGGGACGTTGTCGATGTTCAGTCCGGGGAACGGCATCGGGTGGATCTTGTCGATCGGCGCCTCCAGCTTGGAGGGCCGGACCGTGAGGTCGATCAGACGGGTGCGGCCGTTGTCGGCCGGGTACTCCGGCGTACGGTCGTGGTCGAGCCCCATCTCCTCCAGGACCGCCAGCTCGATCTCCAGGAACTCGATGGGCACCCGGCGCACCGTCAGCTCCGACTCCGTGACGACGGCGGCGGCCAGCAGGCTCATCGCCTCGACCGGGTCCTCGGAGGGCGAGTAGTCGACGTCGACGTTGATGTTCGGCACGCCGTGCACGGTGAGCGTGGTGCTGCCGATGCCTTCGACCCGCACCCCCAGCGCCTCCAGGAAGAAACACAGATCCTGGACCATGTAGTTGGAAGAGGCGTTGCGGATAACGGTTACACCGTCGTACCGGGCCGCCGCCAGCAGAGCGTTTTCGGTAACCGTGTCCCCGCGCTCGGTCAGCACGATCGGCCGGTCCGGGCGGACGGCGCGGTCGACGACGGCGTGGTACTGCCCCTCCGTCGCCGCGACTTCCAGCCCGAACCGGCGCAGCGCGATCATGTGCGGCTCGATGGTCCGCGTACCGAGGTCGCAGCCGCCGGCGTACGGCAGCTTGAAGTGGTTCATCCGGTGCAGCAGCGGACCGAGGAACATGATGATGGAACGGGTGCGTACGGCGGCCTCGGCGTCGATCGCCGCCATGTTCAGCTCGGCCGGCGGCACGATCTCCAGGTCGACACCGTCGTTGATCCAACGGGTCCGTACGCCGATGGAGTTCAGGACCTCGAGGAGACGGTAGACCTCCTCGATCCGGGCGACCCGGCGCAGCACTGTGCGCCCCTGGTTGAGCAGCGAGGCGCACAGCAAGGCCACGCAAGCGTTCTTGCTGGTTTTCACGTCGATCGCGCCGGACAACCGACGGCCGCCCACGACCCGCAGGTGCATCGGTCCCGCATAGCCCAGAGAGACGATTTCGCTGTCCAGAGCTTCACCGATTCGAGCGATCATCTCAAGGCTGATGTTTTGGTTGCCTCGCTCGATACGGTTGACGGCACTCTGGCTGGTTGCGAGAGCCTCGGCGAGCTGTGCCTGTGTCCAGCCCCGGTGCTGCCGGGCGTCACGGATGAGCTTGCCGATGCGTACGAGGTAGTCGTCTGCCATGGGGTTGAGGTTATCTCAGATATGAGATGGCACCTCTTGGGGGGCCCGTTCGGGTGACGTCCCGTCAATGGTGCCTGTCCTTACGCGTACGACGCCACCCGAAAGGTCCGGGCAAATCAACCGATGTCGTACGACGTCCGGTACTGCTGTGCGTGTGACGGGGTCCGTGCTTGCCGCCGCCGGTCGTGATGGACCAGGAATGCCGATTGATGTTCAGCCGCACCCCGGGAAGGATGCGGAAACTCTTGCGGAAAGTGAGGGGCATCGAGCCTCCTTCGTCGCGTGGCGTCCGTTCGCACACGTCTACCCCGACTCGGCGGACCCATGACCGGTGCGCTGCCAATGCCCCTCCCTTCGAGGCCCGTTCAGGCGTCGACGTCCCGCATCCCCGTCACCGCGACCGTCGCGCGCGATGCGGTGAGGCTGCGGCCCCTCGCGTCGATCGTGGCCCCGACCCCGGTCGGCACCTCGGCCGCATGGTCGGCCGGAAGGCGGGTGAGGGTGCCGTGGGTGCGCATCTGGTCCGCCGGGCGTCCCGGGCATGGGTCCACTCCCGGTCGAACCGCCACCGCTCCGGCTCGCCGGACCCGTCCGTCTCACGGATCGCGTCGGCGGCCTTCGCGGCCGGTGCCCGACAGTCGTCCGCGCCGCCTCGTGTGGCCGGCCCCGCACGGCCGCTCCGCACGGCCGCCCCGAGACCGGTCGGCGAGTCGGGCGCTCCTCGCCGGCAGGCGCTGGTCCGTGCCGTCGTCAGATCGAGCGTCCTCTTGCGGGGGAGGGGTTCCCCGGTGAAGAAGAGGCGCGGGCCTTCGTGCGGTCCGTGCGCTGCGTGGCCGAGGTCACGGACGGCGTGCGCTTCACCGGCCGCATACTTCGCCAGCGCTTCCCGGCGGGAGCTGTCGGCCCGGCCGGCTGAGTGCGGAATCCGGCGTTCCCGGGGGCGGGCGGCGAGCCCGGGCATGACCATTCAGCCCCCATGTACTAGAGTTATCTCGACATCGAGATATCTGCCGAGGCGCCCCGCAGCCGCCAACCCAGTAAGGGTGACCTAACTTAGCCTGACCTTAGCGGATCGGCCAAGTCTGCGTGGCGGCAGGATGCGGTGGTAAGCGCACATCAAAGAAGGAGACTGTCGTGTCGGCGAACAGCTTCGACGCCCGCAGCACGCTGCAGGTGGGCGACGAGTCGTACGAGATCTTCCGGCTGGACAAGGTGGAAGGCTCGGCTCGCCTTCCGTACAGCCTGAAGGTGCTGCTGGAGAACCTGCTCCGTACCGAGGACGGCGCGAACATCACCGCCGACCACATCCGTGCGCTCGGCAACTGGGACTCCCAGGCCCAGCCGTCGCAGGAGATCCAGTTCACGCCGGCCCGCGTGATCATGCAGGACTTCACCGGCGTGCCCTGTGTCGTCGACCTCGCCACCATGCGTGAGGCCGTCAAGGAGCTCGGTGGCGACCCGGCGAAGATCAACCCGCTGGCCCCGGCCGAGCTGGTCATCGACCACTCCGTCATCGCCGACAAGTTCGGCACCAACGACGCCTTCGCCCAGAACGTCGAGCTGGAGTACGGCCGCAACAAGGAGCGCTACCAGTTCCTGCGCTGGGGCCAGACCGCGTTCGACGAGTTCAAGGTCGTCCCGCCGGGCACCGGCATCGTCCACCAGGTGAACATCGAGCACCTCGCTCGCACGGTCATGGTCCGGGGCGGCCAGGCCTACCCCGACACCCTGGTCGGCACCGACTCGCACACCACCATGGTCAACGGCCTCGGCGTCCTCGGCTGGGGCGTCGGCGGCATCGAGGCCGAGGCCGCGATGCTCGGACAACCGGTTTCCATGCTGATCCCGCGCGTCGTCGGCTTCAAGCTCACCGGTGAGCTCACTCCCGGCACCACCGCCACCGACCTCGTGCTGACCATCACCGAGATGCTCCGCAAGCACGGCGTAGTCGGCAAGTTCGTCGAGTTCTACGGTGAGGGCGTCGCCGCCACCTCCCTCGCGAACCGCGCCACCATCGGCAACATGTCGCCGGAATTCGGCTCCACCGCCGCGATCTTCCCGATCGACGACGAGACGCTGAAGTACCTCAAGCTCACCGGCCGCTCCGAGCAGCAGGTCGCGCTCGTCGAGGCGTACGCCAAGCAGCAGGGCCTCTGGCTGGACCCGCAGGCCGAGCCGGACTTCTCCGAGAAGCTCGAGCTGGACCTGTCCACGGTCGTCCCGTCCATCGCCGGCCCGAAGCGCCCGCAGGACCGTATCGTCCTCGCGAACGCCGCCGAGCAGTTCAAGACGGACGTACGCAACTACGTCGACTCCGTGGACGAGGCCGGCCAGGAGTCCTTCCCGGCCTCCGACGCCCCCGCCGTCGCTCCGAACGGCGCCCCGTCCAACCCGGTCACCGTGACCGCCCCCGACGGCTCGACGTACGAGATCGACCACGGTGCGGTGACGGTCGCGGCCATCACCTCCTGCACCAACACCTCCAACCCGTACGTCATGGTCGCCGCCGCGCTCGTCGCGAAGAAGGCCGTGGAGAAGGGCCTGACCCGCAAGCCGTGGGTCAAGACCACGCTCGCCCCGGGTTCGAAGGTCGTAACCGATTACTTCGACAAGGCGGGCCTCACCCCGTACCTCGACAAGGTCGGCTTCAACCTCGTCGGCTACGGCTGCACCACCTGCATCGGCAACTCCGGCCCGCTGCCGGAGGAGGTCTCCAAGGCCGTCAACGACCACGACCTCGCGGTCACCTCGGTCCTCTCCGGCAACCGGAACTTCGAGGGCCGGATCAACCCCGACGTCAAGATGAACTACCTGGCCTCCCCGCCCCTGGTCGTCGCCTACGCCCTCGCGGGCTCCATGAAGGTGGACATCACGCGCGACGCCCTCGGCACGGACCAGGAGGGCAAGCCGGTCTTCCTGGCCGACATCTGGCCCTCCGAGGCCGAGGTCAACGACGTCGTGGCGAACTCCATCGGCGAGGACATGTTCAACAAGTCCTACCAGGACGTCTTCGCGGGCGACGCCCAGTGGCAGGCGCTGCCGATCCCGACCGGCAACACCTTCGAATGGGACAGCGAGTCGACCTACGTCCGCAAGCCCCCCTACTTCGAGGGCATGACGATGGAGACCACCCCGGTCTCCGACATCGCGGGCGCGCGCGTCCTCGCCAAGCTGGGCGACTCGGTCACCACCGACCACATCTCCCCGGCCGGCGCCATCAAGGCCGACACCCCGGCGGGCAAGTACCTCACCGAGCACGGCATCGAGCGGCGTGACTTCAACTCCTACGGCTCGCGCCGAGGCAACCACGAGGTCATGATCCGCGGCACCTTCGCCAACATCCGCCTGCGCAACCAGGTCGCGCCGGGGACGGAAGGCGGTTACACCCGTGACTTCACCCAGGCCGACGCGCCGGTGTCGTTCATCTACGACGCCTCGCGCAACTACATCGAGCAGGGCATCCCGCTGGTCATCCTGGCCGGCAAGGAGTACGGCTCCGGTTCGTCCCGCGACTGGGCGGCCAAGGGCACCGCGCTGCTCGGCGTCAAGGCGGTCATCGCCGAGTCCTACGAGCGCATCCACCGCTCCAACCTCATCGGCATGGGCGTCATCCCGCTGCAGTACCCGGCGGGCCAGTCCGCCGAGTCCCTCGGCCTGACCGGCGAGGAGGCCTTCTCCATCGCCGGCATCACCGAGCTGAACGACGGCACCACCCCCGCCACGGTCAAGGTCACCACCGACACCGGTGTGGAGTTCGACGCGGTCGTCCGCATCGACACCCCCGGTGAGGCGGACTACTACCGCAACGGCGGCATCCTGCAGTACGTGCTGCGCAGCCTGATCCGCAAGTAGCCGATCGGGCAAGCGGTTCCGCAACCGATCAGGCAGCGGTTCCGCAACCGATCGAGAACCGATCGAGCAACCGGTTCCGTAAACGGTCGAGCAGCGGTTCAGCAAGCGGTAGGCAAGCAGTACGGCACGGTAGTGGAGGGCCGCATCCCCGTCAGCGGGGGTGCGGCCCTCCACCGTGCCGCCCGGACGCCGAGCTCCCGTGGTCGACGAGTGTCAATGTTCTTTCGGGCCGCGGTAGTTGGTGGACAGCCGCCGGCGGTCCTCCCCGAGTCATGGGGAGGCAAACCGTGAGAAGCCACGGATCGGCGCAGGTGGGAAGAACCCCGGTTCACACGGCTCCGGCTCAGTCGGAACACAGGGTTCCCTCAGCCAACCGGGACAGGATCAGGACATGGCTGGCATCTCCGGTACCCGAAGCGGACGGGTCCGCGTTCTGATCGTCGACGACGAGCCCGCGCTCACCGAAGTGCTCTCCGTGGCCGTCACCGAGGCGGGCTGGCGCCCCTACCCGGCCGCCGACGGACAGAGCGCGCTCAGGATCGCGCGCGGCTGCGCCCCGCACGCCGTCGTCCTCGACGGCATGCTGCCCGATCTCGACGGGATCCAGGTGCTGCGCCGTCTGCGCTATGAGAACCCTGAGCTGCCCGTCCTCATGCTCACCGCCCGCGACGCGCTGGAGTTCCGCATCGACGGGTTGGAGAACGGGGCCGACGACTACGTCACGAAACCGTTCTCCCTGGAGGAGGTCGTGCTGCGACTGCGCGGACTGCTGCGCCGGTCCGGTGCCGAACGGTCCCGCACCGACGACTCCGTACGCGTCCTCGGCGACCTGGTGCTGACCGGTGAGAGCCGTGAAGTGCTTCGTGACGGTTCGCGGATCACCCTGACCGCCAAGGAGTTCGAACTCCTCAGCCTGCTCATGGAGCACCCGCGGCAGGTGCTGAGCAAGGCGCAGATCCTCGACCACGTCTGGACCAGCTCCTTCGACGGCGGCGGAAACCTCGTCGAGGTGTACATCTCCAGCCTGCGCCGGAAGGTCGACCGCGGCCGCTCGCCCATGATCCACACGGTGCGCGGGCTGGGGTACACCATCAGGCCGGTGGAGGACGGAAGATGAGGATTCATCCGAGTGGCGTCCACCCGAGGGATGGCGGTCCGAGTAGCGTCCGCCCGAGGGATGCCGGTCCGAGGGATGCACGTGCGACGGAGGTCCGTCCGAGGAGTGTCCGCCGGTGGGATTGCCGTAGTCGGGACGCCTCTCCGCGGGGCGGCTCGCTGCGCACCCGGCTCCTGATCTTCATCAGTGTCGTGCTCGTCGCCGTGTGCGCCGTGATGGCTCTCACAACCGTTTTCGTCCAGCGTGCATACCTGCTCGGCAACCTGGACGACCGTGTCACCAACGCCGCGGAACGCAGCCTGGGCGGCGCCTCACTCCACCCGGACCTGACGCACGACCTCACCTTTCTCAACGAGAGCGGTCACCCGGCCGGGATGCTCGCCGCCCGTCTGGACGCCGACGGCAGCGTCCTCGCGGCGGCGACGGTGGGCCAGGACGCTCCGCCGCAGAACCTGACGGAAACCCAGATAGCGGTTCTCAAGGGCATCGAGACCGACGGCGGCCTGCACACCAGGACGGTTCCCGGCCTGGGCACCTACCGCTTCACCGCGCTCGACAACAACGGTGTACGCGTTCTCACCGGACTCCCGATGGACGACGTCCAGGACATGATCAGCGGCCTGGTGGTCGTGGAGGCGGTCGTGGCGGCGGCGGGCCTCACCGTGGCCGGCTGCGTCTGCGCGGTGATCATCCGACGCCAGCTGCGCCCCCTCGGCAGGGTCGCCGCCACCGCGGTCGAGGTCTCGCACGCCCCGCTCTGCCGCGGCGAGGTAACCGGTCTCACCAGAGTTCCCGAACGAGACACCGACCCCGGCAGCGAGGCCGGTCAGGTGGGCGCCGCCCTGAACCGCATGATCGACCACGTGGAGTCCTCGCTCGCCGAACGCCAGCGCAGCGAGGAGCGGATGCGCCGCAGCGAGGAACGCATGCGCCGCTTCCTGGCCGACGCCAGCCATGAACTGCGTACCCCCCTCGCCTCCATCGCCGGATACGCGGAGCTGATGAACCGGGGGACGGACCGCATCGAACCGGGACTGGCCTGGCGCCGGGTGACGGCCGAGTCGGCGCGGATGACAGGCCTGGTGGAGGACCTGCTGCTGCTCGCCCGACTGGACGAGGGCAGACCGCTGCAATCCGCCGAGGTGGATCTGGCGGCGCTCGTCGCCGAGGCGGTGTGGGACGCCAGGGCCGCGGGCAGCGGTCACGACTGGCAACTGGAGCTGTGTCTCGACGAGGCGCCCCTGGTCCTCGGCGACGAGGCACGCCTCCATCAGGTGGTCGCCAACCTGTTGGCCAACGCGCGTGTGCACACACCCGTCGGCACGAGTGTCGTGGCGGTGGTGGAGGCAGGACGGGGGATGTGCGCGGTGCGCGTCCGGGACGACGGCCCCGGCATCCCGCCCGACCTCCTCCCGGCGGTCTTCGAACGCTTCACCCGCGCCGACGCCTCCCGGGCCCGCGCCACCGCAGGCAGCGGCGCCGGCCTCGGCCTCGCCATCGTCGCGGCGATCACGGCGGCCCACGGCGGTCACATCGCCGTGCACAGCGAACCGGGCCGCACGGAGTTCACGGTGGAGCTGCCGCTCGCAGGGGACACCGGCGCGGACACCCTGACCTGGAGCCCACGGGTGTCGGTGCGATGAGCTGAAGCGCTGCCGAGGTGCTCGAGCGGGCGCGCTCCGCCACCACACGGTGGTGTCTCGCGCGCCCCGCCACACCACTGTGGGACTTCACTCGGCCCGCTCACCACGCCGCACAGCCGGTCCGTTCCAATGGGGCCGCCTCGGTCCGCTTGCTCCGGCCGGCGCGGTCAGACGCCAAGAAACCGCTGTCCGCAACGACGCTGGTTCGACGGCATCGGCCGCATCGGCCCACATCGGCCACATCGGCCACATCGGCCACACCGATCGTCTCGTCGGGCCACCACAGTGGGTCGCACCAGGAAACGGACGCAACGGCCTACCGGCGTTGTTCCAGCCGGCAACACGCCCGACGAATCGTCGAGTTCCCCGGCATCTGAGAGCCCACCTCTTCAGTTTTCCATCAGTTTCCGCTCCCACAGTCGTCCCCGGCCCGACACCCCGTCATGGGCGTGCCAATGACGAAGGGAGCCAGCGGAGATGACCGATTCCACCTCCCGGGAAACTGGGACCGCAGGCGGAACGGCAGCCCGAAACCGGTCGACGCGCTCACGACAGTCGCCGAAACTTCATGCGCAAGGTCTTCCTCGCCAGTGGCGCCACCGCCGTGGCGACCATGGCCGGGGCCGGGGCCGGGGCCGGGGCCGCGATGGCCGATGATGCCACCGGCACGGCGGACGCCACCGCCACTGCCTCCCCGAGCGGCGGGGCCGGTGGGGCCATGCGGAAACATCTCGCCAAGACCCACTTCGCCTGGATGGGTGGAACGACCGCCGGATACGCTTTCTACTGCCGTATGCAGAGCCCGGTCATCTGGGGATCGAGGTCGACTGCCAGTCGCTGTTCGCGTTCGGCTCGCTCTACGGCGAGAGCAACGGCGGGGCCCCGACGCAGCAGCGTCTGCACTGTGTGGTCCGCACACCCAACGGCAACGACTACGGCAAGGAGCTTCTGCGCCGGCACCTCCATACGTCGCCGCATCACCACTGACAGCCCGACGTTTCGCAGGAGCGCCGTACGAGCCATTTACAAATGGGCCGTACGGCGCTACCTTCCGCCACAGGTGAGGTGGGAGCGCTCCCATATCCGCTCGTGCCCGGCGGACCGGAACCTGTCGGGCTCGGGTCCGGGAGGCTCCCACTTCACGCCCCCACGCCCGCATCCGCAGTGCACCCCATGCACGCACGGTCCGTACACGGAAGGCGGACTCATTCGCCATGCGATCTGTCATGATCACGTCAGGCACCAAGTCAAGGTTACGCACCCGGGCCCTCCTCCTCGTCCTCCTCGCCCTGCTGGCCACCGTCCCCGCTCTGGGCCTGATCGTCACGACCGGCGGCAAGGCCGAGGCTCACGGCACCCCCATGAAACCCGGCAGCCGCACTTTCCTGTGCTGGCAGGACGGGCTGACCGACACCGGCGAGATCAAGCCGGTCAACCCCGCCTGCAAGAACGCGCAGCAGGTGAGCGGTACCACGCCGTTCTACAACTGGTTCTCGGTGCTGCGCTCCGACGGGGCGGGCCGCACCCGCGGCTTCGTGCCGGACGGTCAGCTGTGCAGTGGCGGTAACGCCAACTTCACCGGTTTCAACGCGGCCCGCAGCGACTGGCCGCTCACCCATCTCACCTCGGGCGCGAGCGTCGACTTCTCCTACAATGCCTGGGCGGCGCATCCGGGTTGGTTCTACGTCTATGTCACCAAGGACGGCTTCGACCCGACCCAGACTCTCACCTGGGACGCGATGGAGAGCCAGCCCTTCCTCTCCGTCGACCACCCGCCGCTCAACGGCAGTCCGGGTACGGTCGAGGCCAACTACTCCTGGACCGGCCAACTCCCGGCGAACAAGTCCGGCCGGCACATCATCTACATGGTCTGGCAGCGTTCGGACAGTGCCGAGACCTTCTACTCCTGCTCCGACGTCGTCTTCGACGGCGGAAACGGCGAGGTGACCGGCATCCACGAACCGGGAAACCCGACCGAGCCCGTTCCCGGTACCTGCACCGCCACTCGTCGGACCACCAACAGCTGGACCGGCGGTTACCAGTCCGAGGTGACCGTCACCAACTCCGGCGACGTTGCGATGCTCGGCTGGATGGTCGACTGGACGCTGCCGAGCGGTCAGTCGGTGGCCAGTCTGTGGAGCGGCAACGCGACGTACAACGGGCAGGCGGTGATGGTCCACAACGCCGACTGGAACGGCTCGTTGAGTCCGGGCCAGAGTACGACGTTCGGATACGTCGTCTCCGGCTCGGGTGGCGACAGTGCCACGGGCCTTCCCTGCAGGGTCGGTTGACCAAGAACAGCTCAGGGCGGGCCCGGCGGGCGGCGAGCCGCACACCCACCGGGCCCGCGAGCCGGGCCCGCCCCAAGGGGGGAGCGGGGCGGCCCGGGGTGTCCCCGCCCGGACGGTGCCACGGACAGGGAACGCGGGCGACAACGTTGTCTCGACGTCGTGTGGACGACCCTACGGGTCAACGCGTGCAGGAGCCAAACGAGTTGGTGCAGGTTGGCCAGGAAGCGCCTGCCGGCGCCAAGTGCCGGCAGGCGCACTCGCGCAGGGGGTGCACGATCGCCTCGGCCTGACGCGTGGAGCGCCGCTCCGCAGCAGGGCCCGGCTTCCGCCGTGACGCACAGCTCCGGCTGTCGCCCGCGGGTGGTGGCGCGATGCGGACGTCGTCGGTCAACGTCGCCGCGAGGCGGCGCAGTTGGTGCCACCCGCTCGGCCTCGCCGCCCTCGTGCCCGTTGAACGGGTACGGGGGCATCTCCCTCCGGGGACCGGCGCCACCGCTCAGCTCCCCGTACCGGGGGACGGTGAGCGGCATGATCTCTCCGGGTGACGCGGGTTTGCCTAGGCGATGGCCGATCCGGTGCCGCGGGCGGCGCCGATGAGGTCGGTGAGCGCCGCGTCGTCGTAGACGGAAATGTCGACGTAAGCGCCTTCGGGCAGGTCGAAGTCCTGAACCTGGTAGTCCAGCACCGCCGTGGTCCCGGGCGGGCTGAAGGTGCCCAGGTCGCGGGTCGCGCCGCCGGACGTGTAGCTGACCTTGACGTAGTACGTGTCACCGTCGTTGGCGGTGTCGTACACCCACAGCTTCTCGTCGTTGGGGTGGAATTCCACCTTGCCGACGAACGCCCCCGAGTCGGTCAGCTCCATCTTCACGGCCTGGCCGCCGGCGTCGTTCGCGAAGTAGGTGTTGTCGAACGGGTCGGTGAGGTTACCGCCGCTGCACGGGCAGTTGTCGGTGTCGTAGTAGTAGGCGTGGAACACCGGGTTGGGGCTGTACGCCTGCGCCGGAGCCGCTGTCGCGAACAGGGCTCCCGCTCCCAGCGCCGCACCCGCGAGCAGTCCCGTGAACCGTCTGATGATGCTCATGTACCGATTTCCCCCTCCATGACGGACCGCCCGGTGTCCGCGGGCGGCCTCGTCATTCTGGAACAAGGGTGACACCCGGTACAGCAGGGCATCGCTGTTGGTTACCGGATCAGGACAACAACTCGACCTCCGCGAGGCTGACTTGGCCCGTCCCACCCGCGTCCGTGTCGACGACCAGCCGGTAGTGCGCGTACGTGCCCGGCTGGGCGAGTGTGAAGGCGCGTGTCTGCCGGTCCCACGGGAAGGTCTGGCCGGAGCGCCGGTCCAGGTCGGTCCACGTCAACCCGTCGGCGGAGCCCTGGAGTACCCAACCCGTCGGTGCCTGCGTGTGGTCGGCCGAGGTGAGGGTGTACTGCGTCGCTTTGGTGGCGGCCGTGACCGGCAGGGCGAGCGGACCCGATACCGTTTCCTGCGTTGCCGACGTGTCGTCGAACAGCGGGCTCGCGCCCTTCAGCACGTCCGTACGCGGCGTTGGCGCCTTGTCGTCCTGAGTGATCGACACCGGACCGGCGTTCTTTCCGGACCCCCACGACGAGGGGCGCGGTCCCATGTCGAACTCCAGGACCCCACCCTTGGCGAGAAGCGTGTGGGGCAGTGAAGTCGACGTCCATGCACGGCCGTTGACCTTCAGCCCCTGTACGTACACGTTCTTGGCGCTGTTCCTCGGCGCCTTGACCACCAGGTCCTTGCCGTTCTCCAGGTGCACGGTCGCCTTCGTGAACAACGGCGAGCCGACGGCGTATTCGCCGCTTCCCATCACCAGCGGATAGAAGCCGAGCGCGGAGAACAGGTACCAGGCCGACTGCTCGCCGTTGTCCTCGTCGCCGTGGTACCCCTGCCCGATCGAGCTGCCGGTGTAGAGCCGTGCGAGCACCTCGCGGGCCTTCGCCTGCGCCTTCCAGGGCTGCCCGGCCGCGTCATACATGTAGATCGTGTGGTGGGCTACCTGGTTGGAGTGCCCGTACATGCCCATCCGCACGTCCCGCGCCTCCGTCATCTCATGGATGACGCCTCCGTACGAACCCACGAACTCCGGGGAAGCGGTTTCCGGGGTGGCGAAGTAGGTGTCGAGCTTCTTCGCCAGACCGTCGCGGCCGCCGTACAGGTTGGCCAGGCCCCGGCTGTCCTGCGGGGCGGTGAAGGCGTAGCCCCAGCCGTTGGTCTCGGTGTAGTCGTAACCCCACACCCGCGGGTCGTAGGCCTCCGACGTCACCCGCCAGTCGCCCTTCTCGTCCTTGCCCTGGAAGAACCCGGCCTTCGCGTCGAAGAGGTGCACATAGCCCTGCGCGCGGTTGAGGAAGTAGTCGGATTCCTCCTGGTAGCGCTTCTCGCCGGTCTTCCGGTACAGGGCCTGGCCCATGCGGGCGATGCCGTAGTCGTTGAGGTAGCCCTCCAGCGCCCAGGACAGGCCCTCGTGCGTCGCCGTGCCCGTATAGCCGAGGAAGGGCGAGGTGGCCATGCCCTTGCGGCCCACTCCCGACGCCGGGGGCACGACCGTCGCGTTCTTCAACGCCGCCTCGTACGCCGCCTTGGCGTCGAAGCCGACTCCCTTGACGAACGCGTCCGCGAAGGCGACGTCGGACGAGGTGCCGGTCATCAGGTCGGCGTACCCGGGCGAGGACCATCGCGAGGTCCAGCCGCCGTCCTTGTACTGCTGGACGAAGCCGTCGGTCAGCTGACCGGCCTGAGTGGGTGTCAGCAGGGCGTAGGCGGGCCAGGTCGTCCGGTAGGTGTCCCAGAAACCGTTGTTGACGTACACCTTGCCTTCCACGATTCTCGCACCGGTGTGCGTCGGGGTGTCCTGGCCCGGCATCGGCGAGAACGGCGACGCGTACTGGTACGTCGAACCGACCTTCTCGAAACCGGAGTTGGGGTACAGATAGAGCCGGTACAGGCTGGAGTACAGCGTCGTGAGCTGGTCCTGGCTCGCACCCTCGATCTCCACCGTGCCGAGGAGCTTGTCCCACTGCTGCTGGGCACGCTGCTTGACGGTGTCGAAATCGGTGTCCTGCGGAATTTCCTGGCTGAGGTTGTCGCGGGCCTGGTCGACGCTGATGAGGGAGGTCGCCAGGCGCAGGGTGACCGTGCGGTCGGCGCCGGCGTCGAAACGCAGGTAACCCTTTACGCCGCTCGACGCACCGTCCGTCACCGGGGCGTCGAACTCGCCGTACACGAAGAGCCGGGTCGCTCCCGTCGACAGTCCGGACTTCACGTCCGAGTAGCCGGTCACGACGCCGGCTTCCTTGTCCAGGGTCAATCCCGCCTGGTCGGTCACGTTGTCGAAGACGACGCTCGCGTCCGAGCCCGGGTAGGTGAAGCGCAGGGCGGCCGCATGGTCGGTCGGTGCCATCTCCGCCGTAAGACCGTTCTCGAAACGGACTCCGTAGTAGTACGGGCGGGCGGTTTCGTTCCCGTGCCGGAAGGCCAGGGCCCGCGCTGCGCGCCCGGTGTCCGGGACGCCGGCCGTGGCCGACGGCATCAGCTGGAAGGTCTGCCGGTCGCCCATCCACGGACTCGGCTCGTGACTCGCGCTGAACGCCTGGATCGTGGGCAGGTTGTCCGCGTTGTTGGCCCGCGCGTAGTCGTACAGCCAGCCGAGTGAGGACGCGTTGGTCACCGGCGTCCAGAAGTTGAAGCCGTGCGGCACGGCCGTGGCGGGAAACGTGTTTCCACGCGAGAAGCTCCCGCTGGAGTTGGTGCCTCGGGTGGTCACCGCGTAGTCCGACAGATGAGCCTTCGCCGCCTCGGGGGCAGCGGTGCGCAGCGCGATGTCGTCCACCCACCCCCTGAACCGGGCCGCCCCGCCGGGGGAGTCGTAGGCGATGAGGATCCGGTCGACCGTTTTCCCGGCCGCCACGGTCCCGATCCCCGACACCACATCGTTCCACTGGTTGACGTACAGCACCTTCGCGGCGCCCTGCCCACGAGGCGACAGGGGGAAGCCGTACTGGTCGCTCGCGCCGAGCCCGCTCAGATACGTGCCATCCGTGAAGGCCAGGTCCACGGAAACATTTGTCGCGGCGTAGTCGCGGTCGCCGTCCGCCATCCCGGGGAAGATCCGGTACGCCAACTGCGTGCGTGAGCCGACCCGGACATTCACGTCGAAAACCTTGTTGTACGAGTAGGCGTGGCCGGAAGCGGTGTGCCGACCCGCGTAACGCAGCGCCCGTCGCCCGCTGAAGCCGGCGCCGGCCTTCGCGGTCGGTGAGCCGCTCGGGCCCCGGTCGACGACGGTGAGCATGTCCGGCGGGACGGGCCCGTCGCTGCCGCCCGTGCCGAACCGCACGTCGGCGAGCTGGAGGATCCCGGCGCCGTGGTTGCGGGTGACCTCCAGCCGGAAGTGCCGGTACTCGGCCGGGGCCGCGAGGGTGTACGTACGGGTCTGGAACCGCTCGGCGAAGGACTCCCCGGTGCGGGTGTCCAGCGAGGTCCAGGCGGTACCGTCCGCCGAGCCCGAGAGGGTCCAGTCGGCGGGGTCGCGCCCGGCGACGTCGTTGGCCGAGGTGAGTGCGTAAGCGTTTACCCGCGCGGGTTCGTCGAGATCGAACTCGACCCACCCGGTGGACGCGAACGCCAGCCACTTGGTGCTCGCCTCGCCGTCGACGAGGTTCTCCTTCACCTCGCCGCCGGCCGTGTTCTCCGCGCTCGCCCGGACGTCCGTGACCCGGTCGGTCACATCGCCGGGCAGCCCACCGCCGTAGCCGCCGTCCACCCCCGAGGCCCGCTTGCCTCCGCCGGGCGTGGTGTCGACGGTGCTCTGCCAGTCGGGGGCGTGTTCACCCGCCTCGAAGGACGAGGCGAACCCCCGGCCCGGTACCGGCACCGGGGAAGGCAGCGCGACCGCCGTCCCCTGAGCGCCGACCGTCATGACCAGAGCGGCCGTGATCACGACCGCCCGCAACCGCCTCAACCGTCGCATGCGTGAGCACCCTCCCCGCGCCGGACAACGCCCCGGACAACGTTGTCTTCTTGGTGGCGCAGGAATCAGTAGGTGGCCAAGTGGACAGTGATGTCAAGGATGTTGATTGCGCCAGGTGGGGCCCATGTCATGCAATTTTCCGGCAAGCCGCCCACCGGCCGGTCATATTTCCGGGAGGTCTCAACTCGGAAAAGACCAATGGCCAACCTTGCATTCGATCTTGCTCCGTTGGCAAGAAGTGGACTATACCTGTCGGCGATTCACCGTCGAATCCGGCGACGGCGTCCGACCGCATGATCCGTACGACCCTGCTTGACCTGACCGCGGTGCCGGGAAGGATCCGGTGCACCGCCTGAGTCCTGGAGAAGGCGAGGACTTGAGCATGGGATCCCACTCCGAGAACATCGGCTCGAACAAGAACGGCTCCGCAGGTGTCGGCCGCCGAGATCTGATCAAGAGATCCGCGGCGCTCGGCCTGATCGCCGTCCCCACCATGAGCTTTCTGTCCGCCTGCGCCAGCAGCGGCGGGGGCGACGAGGACAAGGCCAAGGCCGGCAAGAAGACCGCGAAGAATCCTCTCGCGGTCAACGACACCGCCCAGATGGAATTCGTCCTGTTCGACGGCGGTTTCGGCAAGGAGTACGCCGAGGACGCGGTCAAGATCTACGAGCAGAGCTTCCCCGACGCGAAGGTGAAGTTCTCGGCCACCCAGAAGATCCAGTCGACCCTCCAGCCCCGCTTCAACCAGGGCACCCCGCCCGACCTCATCGACAACTCCGGCGCCGAGCAGATGGACATGGGCGTCCTGGTCGGCAAGAAACAGCTTGCCGACCTCACCCCGCTCCTGGACGCCCCGTCCTACGACGACCCGAACAAGAAGGTGCGCGAGACCCTGCGCCCCGGCATCGTCGAGATGGGCCAGTTCGACGGCGACCCGGTCTGGATCATGTACTACGCCTACACCGTCTACGGCGTCTGGTACTCGCAGAAGGCCCTTGACTCGCTCGACGCCACGTATCCCGAGACCTGGGACGAGATGCTCGCGGTCTGCGAGAAGGCCAAGAAGAAGGGCATCGCGGGCTGGACGTACGCGGGCAAATACCCGTACTACCTCCCCTTCTCGCTGTACCCGATGATCGGCAAGGTGGGCGGTCGCGAGGTCCTCGACGCCATCGACAACCTGGAGCCGAACGCCTGGAAACACCCGGCGGTAAAGGCTTGCTTCGACGCCTACTACGAGCTGTACAAGAAGGGTTACGTCCTCCAGGGCACCCCGGGCCTGGACCACATCCAGTCGCAGACCGCCTGGGCCAAGGGCAAGGCCCTGTTCATCCCCAACGGCTCCTGGGTGGAGAACGAGTCGGCGAACGTCATCCCCGCGGACTTCGACCTGGCCGTCTCCGCGCCCACCGGCATCGACTCCTCCGACAAGATGCCCTTCGGCACCATCTGGGCGTCCGGCGGCGAGCCGTTCGTCGTGCCGGCCAAGGCGAAGAACACGGCGGGCGGCATGGAGCAGCTGCGCGTCATGCTCAGCGAGGCGTCCTCCAGGAACTTCACCTCCAAGGTGAAGTCGCTGACCGCGTACAACGGCGGCACCGACGGCATCACCCTCACTCCGGGCCTCAAGTCGGGTGTGGCGGCGCTGGACAAGGCCGGCGAGAACGTGGTGAATCCGCGGCTTCAGGACTGGTATGTCCAGCTGCAGAAGGAGAAGATCGGGGTGTCCGGTCTCGGGGAGATGATGGCCGGCCGACTCACTCCGGCCGAGGCGGTCAAGAAGATCCAGGGTTACGCCGACGAGGCCGCGAAGGACACGACGATCAAGCATTACAAGCACCAGTGACGGTGAGAATCACGGCGAAGTATCCATAAAAGCACCGGAGTGGCGATGCAGCACGGCAAGTACCGGTTCATCGTGGGGTTCCTGACGCTCCCTCTGGGACTGTACGCGCTCTTCGTGGTATGGCCGTTCGTCCAGTCCATCTACTACTCGTTCACGGACTGGACCGGCCTGAGCCCCGAATTCAAGATGGTCGGCCTGGACAATTACCGGAGGATGCTGGACGACGAGATCTTCTGGAAGTCCTTGCAGCACAGCTTGATGTTCGCGGTCGTGCTGCCGCTGGTGACGATCAGCCTGGCGCTGTTCTTCGCCTTCATGATCAATGTCGGTGGACGGCGAAGGAAGGGCGGCCCGGTGATCTCCGGGGTCCGGGGCTCTTCCTTTTACAAGATCGTGTACTTCTTTCCACAGGTGTTGTCGATCGCCATCGTGGCGCTGCTGTTCGCCTTCGCGTACAACCCGGACAGCGGCGCGATCAACTCCTTCTTCCGGGGGATCGGGCTGGACGGTCTCCAGCCGCTCTGGCTCGGCGACCCGGATCTCGCGCTGTGGTGCGTGATGGCGGTGCTCGTCTGGTCCACGGTCGGTTTCTTCGTGGTCCTGTTCTCGGCGGGCATGGCCTCCATCCCGGCGGACCTGTACGAGGCCGCGCTGCTGGACGGCGCGGGCCGGGCCGCGACGTTCTTCCGCATCACCCTGCCCCTGCTCTGGGACACCGTGCAGTCGGGCTGGGTCTACATGGGGATCCTCGCGCTCGGCGCCGAGTCGTTCGCGGTCGTGCAGATCATGACGACCGGACCCGGCGGCCCCGACTACTCGACCACCGTCATGGTCCTGTACGTGTACCAGAAGGCCTTCCGTGACGGTCAGGCCGCCTACGCCACCACCATCGGCGTCGCCCTGCTCATCGTGACGCTGGCCTTCGCCGCGGTCGTGATGCGACTGGGACGGCGCGAGCGGCTGGAGTACTGACGATGAAGACGACCGAAACCCCCGCGCCCCTGCCGGCCGAGTCCGGCTCGACCGTCACGGTCACGAAGATCGGCCTGTCCACCAGGAAACCGCCTACGGAGAAGAAAACGGAAGGAAACGTTCTCAACGCCTTCTCCCACGGCATCCTGGTCATCTGGGCGATCATGGTCGTGCTGCCGTTGCTGTGGGCGGTGATGACCTCCTTCAAGAACGACAGCTCCATCTTCGGGTCGCCCTGGTCACTGCCGGACAGACTGCACTTCGACAACTGGTCACGGGCCTGGACCGAGGCCAACATGAGCGACTATTTCCTCAACACCATCCTGGTGGTGGGCGGTTCACTCATCGGCACGCTGGTCCTCGGTTCCATGGCGGCCTACGTCCTCGCGCGTTTCGACTTCCCGGGCAACCGCTTCATCTACTACCTCTTCATCGGCGGCATGAGCTTCCCGATCATGCTGGCGCTGGTCCCGCTGTTCTACGTCGTGAACAACATGGGCCTGCTGAACTCCATCCACGGCCTGATCCTCGTCTACATCGCCTACTCGCTGCCGTTCACGGTGTTCTTCCTGACGGCCTTCTTCCGCACGCTGCCGACCTCGGTGGCGGAGGCGGCCTTCGTGGACGGCGCCTCGCACAGCCGTACGTTCTTCCAGATCATGGTGCCCATGGCCAAGCCGGGCCTGATCAGCGTCGGTATCTTCAACTTCCTGGGCCAGTGGAACCAGTACATGCTCCCCACGGTCCTCAACACCGATCCCGACAAGCGCGTCCTCACCCAGGGCCTGGTCCAACTGGCCGTCAGCCAGGGCTACAAGGGTGACTGGTCGGGGCTCTTCGCGGGCCTCGTGATGGCGATGCTTCCGGTGCTCGCCGCGTACATCGTCTTCCAACGGCAGGTGGTGCAGGGGCTGACCGCGGGGGCGCTGAAGTAGGAGCGCGTCCAGAACACGGCCGGCGCCCGCGTCGAGAAGCTCTTCGGGTCTGCGCGGGCGCCTGCTTCACGGAACCGCCCGCGCAGAGGTGACGTCCACCTTTCGCCGTCACCCTTCCGGTGCCTGTCCATGGCGTCTGCCCCCTCTTCCGGCGCCTGTCCAAGGCCCCCGTGCCCGCTCTTCCGGCGCCCGCCCAAGGCGTCGTGCCCGCCCTCCCGGGGTCCGCCCATCGCACCGTGCCCGCCCTCCCGGGGTCCGCCTTCGTCGTCGTTCACGTCCTCCGTCGGCAGCCCGCCGCCGTTCGTGCCCTCGCCGGTCCTCCGCCGCGGCCTCGACGCGAGGTCGCGCCACATGTACTCCCGTCCGGACGTCTGTACTCCCGTCCGGACGTCGGTTCCGGCTCCGGGGTGGGTTCCCCGCACGGACTCCGATGGCGGCCGTGGCTGTCGCTTGGCCATGGCCGCGGTACGGGGGCCGGCCGAAGAGGGGTGGCGAAAGGCCGGCTTCGCCTTCATTACCTGGCCCTCTGACTCTCACCCTTGCGCCTGCCGCCCCGCGCTCTCCCCGGGCGCTCACCCCGTCCCGCCCGCTTTCACCACCTGTCTTCCCCCCGCTCCCGCCCGGGCCGAGCCCTGGCCGCAACGCCCCGCAGCCGCTCCCGCACGCCCCGCAACCGTGGCTCGGACACCCTCCGTGTCTCTTCGCACGCATGCGGATACTGTTCAACCTCTTGACGGGAGGCGACCCGAACGGCTCAGCTTAGAGTTCACTAGTTGGACATAGACGGGGCCTCATTGAAGCGGTCCCGCGCGCAGGAGGTCGTCGTGGAGACTCCGGGGTCGCAGTCGTCGCTGCACCGAGCCAACTTGGAGCGGGTCGTACGCGCAGTGCGTCTGGCAGGGTCCCTGACGCAAGCGGAGATCGCCCGGACCACCGGTCTGTCCGCCGCGACCGTCTCCAACATCGTGCGTGAACTCAAGGACGGCGGAACCGTCGAGGTGACCCCCACCTCGGCGGGTGGACGAAGGGCTCGCAGCGTCAGTCTGAGCGGCGACGCGGGCATCGTCATCGGGGTGGATTTCGGCCATACCCACCTACGGGTCGCCGTAGGCAACCTGGCGCACCAGGTCCTCGCGGAGGAGTCTGAGCCGCTCGATGTGGACGCCTCCTCGACACAGGGCTTCGACCGGGCGGAACAGCTGGTCAACCGGCTGATCGAGGCCACCGGGGTGGACCGTGAGAAGGTCGCTGGAGTCGGTCTGGGCGTGCCCGGACCGATCGATCTGGAGTCCGGGACGCTGGGTTCGTCCGCCATCCTGCCCGGCTGGATCGGCACCAGACCCGCCGAGGAGATGAGAGGCCGACTCGGCGTACCCGTGCACGTGGACAACGACGCCAATCTGGGTGCCCTCGGCGAGATGGTCTGGGGCAGCGGCAGAGGCGTACGTGATCTCGCGTATATCAAGGTCGCGAGCGGTGTCGGTGCCGGTCTGGTGATCGAGGGCAAGATCTACCGGGGTCCCGGTGGCACCGCCGGAGAAATCGGACATATTACACTTGACGAGTCCGGCCCGGTCTGCCGCTGCGGAAATCGGGGCTGCCTGGAGACCTTCGCGGCGGCGCGCTATGTGCTCCCGCTCCTCCAGTCCAGCCACGGCACGGATCTGACGATGGAAGGCGTTGTGCGGCTGGCGAGGGACGGTGATCCGGGCTGCCGTCGGGTGATCGCCGACGTCGGCCGACACATCGGCAGTGGAGTCGCCAATCTCTGCAACCTGCTGAATCCGAGCCGGGTGGTGCTGGGCGGTGATCTCGCCGAGGCCGGTGAGCTGGTGCTCGGTCCGATCAGGGAGTCTGTCGGCCGCTATGCGATCCCGAGTGCGGCGCGTCAACTTTCCGTTCTCCCAGGGGCACTTGGCGGCCGCGCGGAGGTGCTGGGGGCGCTCGCTCTCGCGTTGAGCGAGATGGGCGATTCAACCCTTTTGGACGGCACGCTGACCGCGGCGACACCTGCCTTCACTTAGAGAACGAATGAGGCCGTTGCCATCTCGTTAAGTATTTACTTCTTGACGTCGAACTTGCGGCCGAGTTGACTTCGAGCCACCTCGGCCGCAGCGTTGCGGCCCTGTCAGGGAGGCACACCTCAAATGAACGCAACGATGCGTAGAGTCGTGATCGGCGCCACCGCCGTGTCCATGGCGCTTTCGATTGCCGCGTGTGGCAAGGCGGGCGACGACAAGGACAGCGACTCCGGCAGCAGCAGCTCGGGCGACAAGTCCATCGGCCTGCTGCTCCCCGACAGCGTCACCGCGCGGTACGAGAAGTTCGACAAGCCGTACTTCGACGCCAAGGTCAAGGCGCTCTGCTCCGACTGCAAGCTCGAGTACGCGAACGCCGCGGCCGACCCGGCCAAGCAGGCCCAGCAGGTCAGCAACATGGTCACCAAGGGCGTGAAGGTCATCGTGATCTCCGCCCAGGACTCCGCCGCGATCAAGTCCTCGATCCAGTCCGCGGTGGACAAGGGTGTCAAGGTCGTCGCGTACGACCGCCTCGCTCAGGGCCCCGTCTCGGCCTATGTCTCCTTCGACAACGTCAAGGTCGGCGAGCTCCAGGGCCAGGCCCTGCTCGACGCCCTCGGCGCCAAGGCGACCACCAAGTCGAAGATCGTCATGATCAACGGTGACGACGCCGACCCGAACGCCGGTCAGTTCAAGGAAGGCGCGCACAAGGTCCTCGACGGCAAGGTCACCATCGCCTACGAGCAGTCCGGCCTCTGGAAGGACACCGTCGCCGCCCAGAAGATGTCCGCGGCCATCACCCAGCTGGGCGCCAAGAACATCGCGGGCGTCTACGCCGCCAACGACGGCATGGCCGGCGGCATCGCCAACACCCTCAAGGGCGCGAAGATCAGCGGCATCCCGCTGACCGGTCAGGACGCGGAGCTCGCGGGTATCCAGCGCATCGTCGCCGGCACCCAGTCCTCCACCGTCTACAAGGCCTTCAAGCCCGAGGCCGAGGCGGCCGCCCAGCTCGCGGTCGACCTGCTGGAGGGCAAGGACATCAAGTCCCTGGCCACCGAGACGCTGACCAGCGGCTCCGGCGACAAGGTCCCCTCGCAGCTGCTGACCCCGGTGTCGGTCACCAAGGCCAACATCAAGGACACGGTCGTCAAGGACGGGCTGTACACCGCCGCGGACATCTGCACCGCCGAGTACGCCGCCGCCTGCAAGGCCGCCGGTCTCCAGTAGTCCGCCGGTCCGCCCGTAGGCACCCGGTCCCGAGGGCCCCTCTCGAGTCGTTTCTCGAGCCGGCCCTCGGGTCCCGCCGACCGCTCAGCGGTCCCGTGAGACCTGTCCGACGCCCGCCCCACCTCATACCCCGCTGCCGGGGTGGGCGTCGGACGGAACCGTTGCCAAGCGCAGCGGATTCACGCATGTTCATCTTGTAAACCTCGTGCGACGGCATCGCGTACCCCGCGTGTCGCGCACATCCCTCCGCGCCTGTCTTTGCGCGCGGCATCCCCGCCGGTCAGGCGGCGAAGGAGATGGTTCACGTGTCCGCTACGCCCGTGCTGGCGTTGCGCGGAGTCTCCAAGCGATTCGGTGCGGTTCAGGCACTCACCGACGTCGAGCTGGAGGTTCACGCCGGAGAAGTGGTCGCCCTGGTGGGCGACAACGGCGCAGGAAAGTCCACCCTGGTCAAGACGATCGCGGGTGTCCACCCCATTGATGAGGGCGTCATCGAGTGGGAGGGAAGGCCGGTCAGCATCAACCGGCCGCACGACGCCCAGGGACTCGGCGTCGCGACCGTCTACCAGGACCTCGCCCTGTGCGACAACCTCGACGTGGTCGGCAACCTCTACCTCGGTCGTGAGCTGCTGCGCCGCGGCGTCATCGACGAGGTGACGATGGAGAAGAACTCCCGGGAGCTGCTGTCCACGCTCTCCATCCGCATCCCGAGCGTGCGCATCCCGATCGCGAGTCTCTCCGGCGGTCAGCGCCAGGTCGTCGCCATCGCGCGCGCGCTGATCGGCAACCCGAAGGTCGTCATTCTCGACGAGCCCACGGCCGCGCTCGGCGTCGAGCAGACCGCGCAGGTCCTCGACCTGGTCGAGCGGCTGCGCGAGCGCGACCTCGGCGTCATCCTCATCAGCCACAACATGGCCGACGTCAAGGCGGTCGCGGACACCGTGGCCGTCCTGCGTCTGGGCAAGAACAACGGCTCCTTCCCCGTGAAGGACACCAGCCACGAAGAGATCATCGCCGCGATCACGGGTGCCACGGAGAACGCCGTGACCCGTCGTGCGGGGCGTCGCACCGCGGAGGCGGCAAAGTGAGCGACACGTCCAAGACCGTGAAGAGCGACTCCTCGGAGCCTGGGAAGGGCCCGAAGACCGATAAGGCCCCGACGGCCACCAAGGTCCAGAAGGCCGAGGGCGTGGTCGAGGGTCAGGAGACCGTCGCCCCCGCCGACGACCCGACGGCCGCGCCCATCACCGTCGTCGACCCGCGGCTGCTGATCCGCGAAGAGGGCCTCAAGGGCTACGTCACCGAATTCAAGCGCAAGGTCAAGGGCGGCGAGCTGGGCCAGATCCCGGTCGTCCTCGGTCTGATCATCATCTGGACCATCTTCCAGCTGAAGAACGACCGCTTCCTGAGCGCCGACAACCTCTCCAACATCAGCTACTTCATGTCGGCCACCGGCATGCTCGCCATCGGCCTGGTATTCGTGCTGCTGCTCGGCGAGATCGACCTGTCGGTCGGCTCCGTCAGCGGTCTGGCGTCCGCGCTGTTCGCCGTGTTCGTGGTGGACCACAGCATGAACCCATGGCTCTCGCTGGTTCTCACGATCGTCACCGGTACCGCCATCGGCGCCCTGCACGGATGGTTCTTCGCGAAGATCGGCGTACCTGCCTTCGTGGTGACCCTGGCAGGCCTCCTCGCCTGGAACGGTCTGATGCTGTGGCTGCTGGGCTCCAGCGGCACGATCAACCTGCCGTCGGACTCCGGTCCGATCCACCTGTTCGGCCAGAACTCCTTCTTCATGGACCAGGCCATCATCGGTGCGTACATCCTGGCCGGTCTCGCCGTCGTGCTGTCCCTGGTCGGCAACTTCGGCGAGCAGCGCCGCCGCCGGGCGGCGGGCGTGCCGTTCCGCGCGACCGGTGAGATCCTGCTGCGCGTGGGCGCGCTCGCCGTCGCGGCGTTCGTGTCCGCCGCCGTGCTGAACAACGCTTCCGGTGTCTCCAACGCGCTGGTGATCTTCCTGGCGGCACTGGTGATCGTGGACTTCGTGCTGCGTCGTACGACGTACGGCCGCAAGGTGTTCGCGGTCGGCGGCGGCATCGAGGCCGCCCGCCGTGCCGGTATCAACGTCCCGATGGTCCGTATCACCGTGTTCGCCATCTCCGGCGGCTTTGCGGCGGTCGGCGGCATGTTCTTCGCGGGCCAGACCGCGGGCGCGTCGCTGAGTGCCGGCGCAGGCGACACCCTGATGCTCGCCATCGCGGCGGCCGTCATCGGCGGCACCAGCCTCTTCGGCGGTCGCGGTACCGTCTGGTCCGCCCTCCTGGGCATGCTGGTCATCCAGTCCATCCGGACCGGTCTCGACCTGCTGAACATGAACACCTCGATCCAGTACATGATCACCGGTGGTGTTCTGCTCGGCGCGGTCGTCATCGACTCCGTCTCCCGCAGGAGTCAGATGGCCGCCGGTCGCAGCTAGCGCTCCGGGCGACCGAGGTGCCCGGCATCCGAACGGATGCCGGGCACAGTCGTGTCATAGGAAAGGCTCATCCTGGGTACGGCCGTTCGCGTGACCTATGACCCATGGGCCGGAGTCCGTCCGCCCGGGCGGAACATTAGACTCGACGAGCCCGGCAACAGCTCGATCAGCTTTTACTGCAAGGAGGCACGGGTGCCGCTGCTGACCCGCATCAGGGGACCGCGTGATCTGGACCGGCTCAGCCCGGAGGAGCTGGACCAGCTGGCAGAGGAGATCCGGAGCTTCCTCGTCGACGCCGTCTCCAAGACCGGTGGCCACCTCGGCCCCAACCTCGGCGTGGTCGAGCTCACCATCGCCCTGCACCGGGTCTTCGAGTCCCCGAAGGACAAGGTGCTGTGGGACACGGGCCACCAGTCCTACGTGCACAAGCTGCTCACGGGCCGGCAGGACTTCTCCCGGCTGAAGATGAAGGGCGGCCTCTCCGGCTACCCCTCTCAGGCCGAGTCCGAGCACGACGTCATCGAGAACAGCCACGCCTCCACGGTGCTCGGCTGGGCCGACGGCCTCGCGAAGGCCAACCAGATCCTCGACCGCGACGACCACGTGGTCGCCGTCATCGGTGACGGCGCGCTCACCGGCGGCATGGCCTGGGAGGCGCTGAACAACATCGCCGACGGGGACCGCCCGCTGGTCATCGTCGTCAACGACAACGAGCGCTCGTACGCGCCCACCATCGGCGGCCTGGCCAACCACCTCGCCACCCTGCGTACGACGGACGGCTACGAGCGCTTCCTCGCCCGCACCAAGGAGGTGCTGGAGCGCACCCCCGTCGTCGGCAGACCCCTCTACGAGACCCTGCACGGAGCCAAGAAGGGCCTGAAGGACTTCATCGCCCCCCAGGGCATGTTCGAGGACCTCGGCCTGAAGTACGTCGGCCCGATCGACGGCCATGACATCGAGGCCCTGGAGTCCGCGCTGGCCCGCGCCAAGCGCTTCGGCGGCCCGGTCATCGTGCACTGCCTCACCGAGAAGGGCCGCGGCTACCAGCCCGCCCTCCAGGACGAGGCCGACCGCTTCCACGGCATCGGCCCCATCCACCCCGACACCGGTCTGCCGATCAAGGCCTCGGGCGCCGACTGGACCTCGGTCTTCGGCGACGAGATGGTCGAGCTCGGCAAGGAGCGCGAGGACATCGTCGCGATCACGGCGGCGATGCTGCAGCCGGTCGGCCTGAAGAAGTTCGCGGACGCCTTCCCGAACCGCATCTACGACGTCGGCATCGCCGAGCAGCACGCCGCCGTCTCCGCCGCGGGTCTGGCGGCGGGCGGGGTGCATCCGGTGTTCGCGGTGTACGCCACATTCCTCAATCGTGCCTTCGACCAGGTTCTGATGGATGTCGCCCTCCACAAGTGCGGTGTGACTTTCGTACTGGACCGGGCCGGCGTCACCGGCACCGACGGCGCCTCCCACAACGGCATGTGGGACATGTCGATCCTTCAGGTCGTCCCGGGCCTCAGGCTCGCCGCCCCGCGCGACGCCGACCAGGTCCGCGCCCAGCTGCGCGAGGCCGTCGAGGTCGAGGACGCGCCGACCGTCGTCCGCTTCTCCAAGGGCGCCGTCGGCCCCGCCGTACCCGCCGTGGGACGCGTCGGCGGCATGGACGTACTGCGCGAGAGCGGCACCGACACCCCCGACGTGCTGCTGGTCTCCGTGGGCGCCCTCGCCCCGATGTGCCTGGAGATCGCGACCCTCCTCGACCGGCAGGGCATCACCACCACGGTCGTCGACCCCCGCTGGGTCAAACCCGTCGACGAGGCCATGGCCCCGCTCGCCGAGCGGCACCGCGTGGTCGTCACCGTCGAGGACAACTCCCGCGTCGGAGGCGTCGGCTCGGCGATCGCCCAGGCACTGCGCGACGCCGGCGTCGACGTCCCGCTGCGCGACTTCGGCATCCCGCCCCGCTTCCTCGACCACGCCTCCCGCGCCGAGGTCATGGCCGAGATCGGGCTCACCGCCCCCGACATCGCCCGCCAGGTCACCGGGCTGGTCTCCAGGCTCGACGGCAAGTACGGCAGCACGGCCGCCGACGTCGACTCCGTGGAGTCCGCGCGCGACTGACGCCGTACCGGGCAGGCCGACACACCCGGATGGGCCGGTTCAACCACTGTGAAGAGTGGTTGAACCGGCCCATTCGCGTTAACTCGCCCGCGTCGGGGCATACGGTCTACGCCCCCTCTCGATCATGTCGAGGACGACACTGCGTGGGAGGTACCCCGTGAGCAGCACCCTCTTCCGGACGAAGAAGGTCGAACAGTCCATCCTCGACACCGAGGAACCCGAGCACGCGCTCAAGAAATCCTTGTCCGCGCTCGATCTGACCGTCTTCGGTGTCGGCGTCATCATCGGCACCGGCATCTTCGTCCTGACCGGCACGGTGGCCAAGAACAACGCCGGTCCCGCCGTCGCTCTGGCCTTCGTGGTGGCCGGGGTCGTCTGCGCGCTCGCCGCGCTCTGCTACGCCGAGTTCGCCTCGACCGTGCCGGTGGCCGGCTCGGCGTACACCTTCTCGTACGCCTCCCTCGGAGAGCTCCCCGCCTGGATCATCGGCTGGGACCTGGTCCTGGAGTTCGCGCTCGGCACGGCGGTGGTGGCCGTCGGCTGGTCCGGGTACATCGCCTCGCTGCTCGACAACGCGGGCTGGCACCTGCCGGCGGCGCTCAGCGGCAGAGAGGGAGCCGACGGCTTCGGCTTCGACATCCTGGCCGCCGCCCTCGTCCTGGTGCTGACCGTCATTCTCGTGATCGGCACGAAGCTCTCCGCGCGCGTAACCTCCGTCGTGGTCGCCATCAAGGTGACCGTCGTCCTGACCGTGATCATCGCGGGCGCCTTCTTCATCAACGGCGACAACTACGACCCCTTCGTCCCGAAGGCGCAGGCCGTCGATGCGGGCAACGGACTCCAGTCCCCGCTCATCCAGCTGATGTTCGGCTGGGCGCCCTCCAACTTCGGCGTGATGGGCATCTTCACCGCCGCCTCCGTCGTCTTCTTCGCGTTCATCGGTTTCGACGTCGTCGCCACGGCCGCCGAGGAGACCAAGAACCCGCAGCGCGACATGCCCCGCGGCATCATCGGCTCCCTCATCATCTGCACGGTCCTGTACGTCGCCGTGTCGATCGTCGTCACCGGGATGCAGCACTACACCAAGCTGTCGGTCAGCGCCCCGCTCGCCGACGCCTTCAAGGCCACCGGGCACCCCTGGTTCGCGGGCTTCATCAGCTTCGGCGCCGCCGTCGGCCTGACCACCGTCTGCATGATCCTGCTCCTCGGCCAGACCCGGGTCTTCTTCGCGATGAGCCGCGACGGACTGCTGCCGCGCTTCTTCTCCCATGTCCACCCGCGGTTCAAGACCCCGCACCGGCCGACCATCCTGCTCGGCGTCCTCATCGCGATCCTCGCCGGCTTCACCAGCCTCAGCGAACTCGCCGAGCTGGTGAACATCGGCACCCTCTTCGCCTTCGTGGTCGTCGCGCTCGGCGTGATCATCCTGCGCAGGTCCCGTCCCGACCTGCCGCGGTCCTTCCGGACCCCATGGGTGCCCTTCCTCCCGATCCTGTCGGTGTGCGCCTCGCTGTGGCTGATGCTCAACCTGCCCGCCGAGACCTGGCTGCGGTTCGGCATCTGGATGGTCATCGGCTTCGTCGTGTACTTCCTCTACGGCCGCTCGCACAGCCGTCTGGGACGGCGGGAGAAGGCGACCGCCGGCGGGGCCGTCGAGCCGGGCCGCGACGACACCGTGTGACGCCTGTGGAGCCCGGCCCCGCACTGTCCACGCGGGGGCCGGCTCCGGTGGGTCCTCGCCGCTTCGGCCGCGCGCCGCTTCAGTCCCGTACCGAGCGCGGGCCCGTCACGTCCGCGCCCAGCTCCGTCACCCGGCGGCGCAGCTCGCGGTCGGCCGTGACGACCAGCCGGGAGCGCTCCACGGACCCGGCGACCAGCTCGACGACACGGTCGTCCCCGCTGCCGGGCGCCGCCTCCACCCGGACGCCGGGCACCGGCTCCACCCCGCGGGCCGCGCCCTCCACGACGAGGACGATCTCCAGGGGACCCTCGTGCCCCCGCAGCCCGTCCACGGCCAGCCGGTCGCGCAGGCGCTCCGCGGCCCCGCGCCGGTCCCGCCACCACCCGTCGGGCACCGACCCGACGACGTTCGCGGCGTCGACGATCACGAGCAGCGCGGCGTTGTCGTCCATGGGCCCAGCGTCGCACGGACGGCCCCGCGGGAGTGACCCTCGCGCAGGCGCCGCGAAGGGGCCGACATAAAGTGATCGGGTGAACGGCGACTGGCTCATACGCGGCCGCGACGGGCGGCTCGGTGTCTATCTGACGTCGGACGACGCCGTCCTGTGCCGGGCGGAACGTACCCCGGGCGGGCCCTGGGAGGCCCCACGCAGGGTGGGCGGCGACCAGAAGGTCTGTCCGGCCCCGGCCGTCGGCCAGGGCGCCGACGGCTACGCGCATCTGGCCTCCTGGCGGCCCACGGTGAAGGGGGAGGCGGGCCTGGTGCACTCCGCGCACTTCCGGCCGCACCTCGCCGCCCTGGACTGGACGCCCATCGGCCATCCCAACAAGAAGGGCGACCGCACCGGCACGCCCGCCGTCGCGGTGGACGCCCAGGGACGCGCGCATGTCTTCGCCCCCAACATCGGCACCGGACTGTGCATGGTCGCCCAGAAGGAGAAGGGCGGCTGGGACCCGTGGCGCGACCTGAAGGGGCAGGGCGTCGAGGGGCCGCCGATCGCGGTGACGGGGGAGTCCGGCTGCGTCCAGGCGTACGCGGCCGTCTCCGGTGGGATCCTGCACTGGCGCCAGGAGGCGCCGGGCGCCCAGCCGGTGCTCCAGGAGCCCCTCAAGGCACCGGTCAGGCCCCGTACCCTCCGGGCGCTGGCCACCTCCCCGGAGCACACCACCCTCTTCTACACCGACGACTCCGGTGACGTGTGCGCGTGGCGCCCCGGTACCGAGCCCGTCTCCGTGCTCGCCGCCGCCGGACCCGGCCCGGTCGCCGCGATCCGCACCGAACTCGACGGTCACGACTGCACGTTGCTCGCCCAGCGCTCCGCGAGCGGCAGGGTCGCCTTCGCGGCGTATCCGACCGAACGGGAGTCGGCGGGCGCCTGGTGGGCCGAGTCGGGCCCCCAACTGCCCGCCGACGCCGTGGTGGCGCTCGCCAAGGACCACGAGGAACGGGTGGTCGCGGCGGCCCTGTCCCCGTCGACCGGTCTGCTCCAGCTCACCCGCCGCAAGGACGAGCCCGGCCTGGCCCTGATGGCCTGGCGGACGGTGTGACGCGGAACAACGGCTGACGCTCCCGACAGAGCGGCTCGAGCGCAGGAAAGAGGGCCTCCGCCACCGGCGGAGGCCCTCTTCACGTCCTGGGACGCAGGACGGCTGTAACGGTGACGACGGTTACGCCGGAACCGAGGCCAGGCCCGGCGCCAGGAACTTCGTGCCGTTCACTCGCTCGGATACACCCTCGCGGTCCAGGTACGGCGTGATGCCGCCCAGGTGGAAGGGCCAGCCGGCGCCCGTGATCAGGCAGAGGTCGATGTCCTGCGCCTCGGCGACAACGCCCTCGTCGAGCATGAGCCCGATCTCCTGCGCCACCGCGTCCAGGACACGCGCCCGCACCTGCTCCTCGGTCAGGACGGTGTCGCCCTGCTCCAGGAGCGCGGAGACCTCGGGGTCCAGCTCGGGCTTGCCGCTGTCGTAGACGTAGAAGCCGCGCTTGCCCGCCTTGACGACGGCCGCGAGGTTCGGGGAGACCGTGAAACGGTCCGGGAACGCCCGGTTGAGGGTTTCCGAGACGTGCAGACCGATCGCCGGACCGACCAGCTCGAGGAGCACCAGCGGGGACATCGGCAGGCCGAGCGGTTCCACCGCCTTTTCCGCCACCTCGACCGGGGTGCCCTCGTCGATGACGTTCTGCACCTCGCCCATGAAACGGGTGAGAACGCGGTTCACGACGAACGCCGGGGCGTCCTTCACCAGAACCGCGGTCTTCTTCAGCTTCTTGGCGACGGCGAAGGCGGTGGCCAGCGAGGCGTCGTCGGTCTGCTCGCCCCGGACGATCTCGAGGAGCGGCAGGATCGCGACCGGGTTGAAGAAGTGGAAGCCCACGACCCGCTCGGGGTTCTTCAGCTTCGACGCCATCTCGGAGACCGACAGCGAGGAGGTGTTCGTGGCGAAGATCGCGTGCGCCGGGGCGACCGCCTCGACCTCCGCGAACACCTGCTGCTTGACGCCGATCTCCTCGAACACGGCCTCGATGATGAAGTCCGCGTCGGCGAACCCCTCGGCCTTGTCCAGCACACCGGTCACCAGGGCCTTCAGGCGGTTGGCCTTGTCCTGGTTGATGCGGCCCTTGCCGAGCAGCTTCTCGATCTCGGCGTGGACGTAGCCCACACCCTTGTCGACGCGCTCCTGGTCGATGTCGGTCAGCACGACCGGCACCTCGAGACGGCGCAGGAACAGCAGCGCGAGCTGCGAGGCCATCAGGCCCGCGCCCACGACGCCGACCTTGGTGACCGGACGCGCCAGGGACTTGTCCGGGGCGCCGGCCGGGCGCTTGCCGCGCTTCTGCACCAGGTTGAACGCGTAGATGCCGGCGCGCAGTTCGCCACCCATGATCAGGTCGGCGAGCGCGACGTCCTCGGCGTCGTAGCCCTGCTGAAGGTCGCCGTTCTTGGCGGCGGCGATGATGTCGAGGGCGCGGTAGGCGGCCGGGGCCGCGCCGTGCACCTTGCTGTCCGCGACGAACCGGCCGCGTGCGACTGCCTGGTCCCAGGCCTCACCGCGGTCGATCGCCGGGCGCTCGACCTCGACGTCGCCCTTGAGGACGTTCGCCGTCCAGATCAGCGACTGCTCCAGGAAGTCCGCCCCCTCGAAGATCGCGTCGGCGATCCCCAGGTCGAAGACCTGCTGGCCCTTGAGCTGCTTGTTCTGGTTGAGGCTGTTCTCGATGATCACCGAGACGGCCTTGTCGGCGCCGATCAGGTTCGGCAGCAGGGTGCAGCCGCCCCAGCCGGGCACCAGGCCGAGGAACACCTCGGGGAGGGAAAACGCGGGAAGCGCCTTCGAAACAGTGCGGTACGCGCAGTGCAGACCGACCTCGACGCCGCCGCCCATCGCCGCACCGTTGTAGTACGCGAAGGTCGGGACCGCGAGGCCCGACAGGCGCTTGAAGACCTCGTGGCCGCCCTTGCCGATGGCGAGCGCGTCCTGGTGCTCCTTGAGGAGCTCGACGCCCTTGAGGTCCGCGCCGACGGCGAAGATGAACGGCTTGCCGGTGACGCCGATACCGACGATCTCGCCGGCCGCGGCCTCCTTCTCGACCTGGTCGATCGCGGAGTCGAGGTTCGCGAGGGACTGCGGGCCGAAGGTGGTCGGCTTGGTGTGGTCGAAACCGTTGTCCAGCGTGATCAGGGCGAAGCGCCCCGCGCCGAACGGCAGGTCCAGGTGACGGACGTGCGCCTGGGTGACGACCTCGTCCGGGAACAGCTCGGCTGCGCCCTTCAGGAGTTCGGTGGTGCTCACTTGTCGCCTCCGGCGGACTCGAAGTGCGGGTTCTCCCAGATGACCGTGGCGCCCATGCCGAAGCCGACGCACATGGTGGTCAGGCCGTAGCGGACGTCGGGCTGCTCCTCGAACTGGCGGGCCAGCTGCGTCATCAGACGGACGCCGGAGGAGGCCAGCGGGTGACCGAAGGCGATCGCACCGCCGTACTGGTTGACGCGCTCGTCGTCGTCCGCGATGCCGTAGTGCTCGAGGAAGGCCAGGACCTGGACGGCGAAGGCCTCGTTGACCTCGAAGAGGCCGATGTCGGAGATGGACAGACCGGCCTGGGCCAGTGCCTTCTCCGTGGCCGGGATCGGGCCGTAGCCCATGACCTCCGGCTCGACACCCGCGAAGGAGTACGAGACGAGGCGCATCTTGACCGGCAGGTTGTTCTCGCGGGCGAAGTCCTCGGACGCGATGAGGGAAGCGGTTGCGCCGTCGTTCAGACCGGCCGCGTTTCCGGCCGTGACCCGGCCGTGGACACGGAACGGGGTCTTGAGACCGGAAAGGTTTTCCAGCGTCGTTCCCGGGCGCATCGGCTCGTCGGCGGTGACCAGGCCCCAGCCCGTCTCGCCGGCGTCCGGGTTGGTGCGGCGGACCGAGACCGGCACCAGGTCGGCCTGGATCTTGCCGTTCGCGTAGGCCTTGGCGGCCTTCTCCTGCGAGCGCACGGCGTACTCGTCGGCGCGCTGCTTGGTGATCTGCGGGTAGCGGTCGTGCAGGTTCTCGGCGGTCATGCCCATGAACAGGGCGGACTCGTCGACCAGCTTCTCGCTGACGAACCGCGGGTTGGGGTCGACGCCCTCACCCATCGGGTGGCGGCCCATGTGCTCGACCCCACCGGCGATGGCGATGTCGTAGGCGCCGAAGGCGACGGAGCCGGCGACCGCGGTGACGGCCGTCAGGGCGCCCGCGCACATGCGGTCGATGGAGTAGCCGGGCACGGAGGTCGGCAGACCGGCCAGGATGCCGGCGGTACGGCCGATGGTCAGGCCCTGGTCGCCGATCTGCGTGGTCGCGGCGATGGCGACCTCGTCGATCTTCTTCGGGTCGAGACCGGGGTTGCGGCGCAGCAGCTCCCGGATCGCCTTCACGACGAGGTCGTCGGCCCGGGTCTCGTGGTAGATGCCCTTCGGGCCCGCCTTGCCGAACGGGGTACGGACGCCGTCGACGAAGACGACGTCCCTGACGGTACGAGGCACGATGGCTCTCCTCCAGGTGCGGGATGGCACTGCTGCGGCACGCAAACGCTGAGCGCGCGCTCAGGACCCATGCTACTTGTGGGTAACGTAGCTGCCCAGTCCCGGAGGGCCAAGCGGCGAACGTCACACCCGGAACGGGTCGGAGGTCACCCGCGCACGCAGCCCCGCGGCGGCGCCGTCGAGCCCCGCGGTGTCAGGACGGGCGTCGGCACGGGATGCGATCCCGTACCCGACCCGGTGATCACGCCGAACAGCGTCCGCGCCGCCTCCGCGCCGAATCCGTGCACGTCATGGCTCATCGCGGAGAGCGTCGGATGAGTGAGCCGGCACAGCTGGGAGTCGTCCCAGGCGAGGAGGGAGACGTCGCCCGGCACCCCGAGCCCCATCTCGGCGGCGACGGCCAGCCCGGCCACCGCCATGATGTCGTTGTCGTAAACGATTGCCGTCGGCCGGTCCGCCGGGGCGGCGGTCAGCATCGACCGGGTCGCCCGTGCCCCCGCCTCCCCGGAGTAGTCCGTGGCTACCTGCCACGCCCCGGCCAGCCCCAGAGTCCGCGCCGCCGCGTCGAAGGCCGCGGTCCGCATCACCGTGTGCCCGAGCGCGGCCGCGCCCCCCACCCGCGCGATCCGCCGGTGCCCGAGCGCCGCGAGATAACGCACCGCCTCCGTCACCGCCGTCGCGTCGTCGGTCCACACGGACGGCAGGCTCCCGGTCAGCGTGGGGTGCCCCACCGCGACCACGGGCATCCCGAGCCGCTCGGCCGCCGCCACCCGGGGATCGTCGGCCCGGAAGTCGACCAGGATCGAGCCGCCGATCTGGCGCCCGCGCCACCACGACTCCAGGAGCCCCGACTCCTCCTCGACGGTGCGTACCAGCCTCAGCAGGAGCGAACAGGAGTGCTCGGTCAGCACGCTCTCCACCCCGGAGACGAACTCCATGTAGAACGGTTCCAGGCCCAGCATCCGCGCCGGCCGGCAGATCGCGAGCCCCACCACGTCCACCCGCGAACTCGACAGCGAGCGCGCCGTGAGGTTCGGTTCCCAGCCCAGCTCCCGCGCCGCGGCGAAGATCCGGTCCCGGGTCGCCTCCGACAGCCCCGGCTTGTGGTTGAAGGCGAGCGACACGGCACCCTTGGACACGCCGGCGCGCGCCGCGACCTCCTTGATGGTGACGCGGGGCGAGGGGGACGCTGTCATCGAGCGGGCTCCTGGCAGTACAGCGCGGCCCGGGCGGCGGCGGCATCCGGAGTCTCCCAGCCCTCGACCCCGATGGTCACCCGTTCCCCGGGCAGCAGGGTCACGAGCCCCCGGTCGGCGCGCGCCTTTGGCCCCAGCCGGTCCGCCTGGAGCAGCAGATCCCGTACGAGGGTGTGGGCCGTCACCGTGACGCTCCCCGGCGCCACGGCCACCTCGAACTGCGGCTCCTTGTACGGGATGTCGCGGTCGGGCACCGGAAAGCGCACGGCCCGCAGCCCGTCCGCGTCCGCCACCAGGAACTCCTTCGCCCCGGCCGGCTCCAGCTCCGCCGGCACCCGCACCTCGCCCACCACCCGGGCGCCGACCGCCAGTTCCACGCTCGCCGCGCCGATCACCTCGCCCTCCACGGACAGCCGCCGCAACGACAACGTGCCCGCCCACGGCTCGGCCGACTGGTTGACGGCCGCCAACACCAGCTCGGCACGCCGCACTTGGAACGTGAGCAACCGGTCCGCATAGAGCCGCCGCAACTCGTGGTACAGCGGTTTCTCCCTCCCGTCCCCGTCTATCGCCGCCCAGGAGGTCACCGGCCAGCAGTCGTTGAGCTGCCAGACGATCGTGCCCGCGCACACCGGCCAGTGCGACCGCCAGTGCTCGATCCCGGTCGCCACGGCCCGCGCCTGGTTGACCTGCGTGAGGTAATGCCAACGGTCGAAGTCCCCGTCAGGGACGATGAAGTGACGGGCGAGGCCGCGCTCCAGCTTGCCGTTGCCGTCCTCGGCCTTCTGGTGGTGCAGCATGCCGGGGGAGTCCGCCGCGAGCTCCTCGCCCGGCAGCGCCCGCCGCAGAGTCGCATGCGCGGGCGGTGCCTGCCAGCCGAACTCGGCTACGAAACGCGGCACTTCACACCGGTACTCGGCGTAGTCCTGCCGGTTCCACACTTCCCACGAGTGGTGCGTCCCGTGCGCCGGGTCGTTCGGATGGTGCTCCCATGACCCCGACCACGGACTCCCCGCCGTGTACGGCCGGGTCGGATCCAACTCGGCCACGACGCGGGGAAGCACGCCCAGGTAGTACCCCTCGCCCCAGGAGTCCCCGCCGAGCCGCTCCTCCCACTTCCAGTCTCTGAACCCCCACAGGTTCTCGTTGTTGCCGTTCCACAACACGAGCGACGGATGCGGCATCAGCCGTACGACGTTCTCGCGGGCCTCCGCCTCCACCTCGCCCCGCAACGGCTGCTCCTCGGGATAGGCCGCGCACGCGAACGGGAAGTCCTGCCACACCAGCAGGCCCAACTCGTCGCAGGCGTCGTAGAAGTCCTCGCTCTCGTAGATACCGCCGCCCCAGACCCGGACCAGGTCGACCCCCGCGTCGGCCGCCTGTCGCAACCGCTTCCGGTAACGCTCCCGGGTCACCCGGGACGGAAACACATCGTCCGGTATCCAGTTCACGCCCCTGGCGAAGAGCCGCTCCCCGTTGACAACCAGGGTGAAACCGGTTCCATGGGCGTCCGCGGAGGTGTCCAGTCCGACGCTGCGGAACCCGACGCGCCGCCGCCAGACATCGAGCGGCGCACTTCCGTGATGCAACGTCAACTCGACGTTGTACAACGGTTGCCCGCCGTATCCGCGCGGCCACCACAGTTCCGCGTCCGGCACCTCGACGCGCACGACACTGCTGGTTCCCGTCACCTCGGCGCGCACCGACCGCCCCGCCACCCGGGCCTCCAGCGTGAGCCCGGCCTCCACCCGGGTCCGCTCCACCTCCACCCGCAGCTCGACGATCCCCACGCCCTCTTCGACCCTCACCAGCGGGCGCACCCGGGCGAGCCGTGCCGTCGACCAGCGCTCCAGCCGTACCGGCCGCCAGATCCCGGCCGTCACCAGGGTGGGCCCCCAGTCCCAGCCGAACGAGCACGCCATCTTGCGGAGGTACTGGTACGGCTCGGAGTAGGCGGCCGGGCGGTCACCGACCTTGCCGCGGACGGCCTCCGCCTCGGCGTAGGCGGAGACGAACCCGACGGCCAGCGGTCCCTCGAGCCCCGTCACGTCGAAGCGGTACGAGCGGTGCATGTTCCGTACCTTGCCGAGGAGTTGACCGTTCAGGGTGATCTCCGCGACCGTGTCGAGTCCGTCGAAGACCAGGTCGGTCTGCTCGTGCCCGGACGGCACGGCCGGCAGCTCCCTCTCGTACGTCCACTCGCGCCGCCCCACCCACGCGACCTCGTTCTCACCCTCGCCGAGGAACGGGTCCGGGATCACCCCGGCGGCGAGCAGATCGGTGTGCACACAGCCGGGCACCACGGCCGGAAGCGGCTTTCCCCCGTGCCGCAGGTGCCATCCGTCGTCGAGCGGTGAGGCCTCCAGCATGCGCACTCCCTAAACCGGTCAAGCCCACAACTGAGCGCCACTTCTGCATCGTTGGCGGGAATCGGACTTTACCGGTTGAGAAAGCGCTGTCAGAGTGCCGAATCAGCCAACCCGCTTGTGCTCGACCAACCCGCACGTGCTCGTCCGTCCCGAGAACATCCCGAGAACGGAAGTGATGCACATGAACCGCCGTACAGTCACGGTCCTCGCCACGGTCGTGGGAGCCGCCCTGCTGCTCCCGGGCTGCACCGGCACCGGAGGCAGCGCGAAGGGCGCGGACGCCAAGGCGCCCGACGACCCCTCGAAGGTCAGCGGAACCATCACCGTCCTCACCGTGCGCACCGACCTCGTGCAGGACGGCACGATGAAGAAGTACGCCGCCGAGTTCAACAAGACCTATCCCAAGGTCAAGGTGGAGTTCCAGGCCCTCACCAACTACGAGGCCGAGATCAAGATCCGGATGAACACGGACGACTACGGCGATGTCCTGCTGATCCCCGCGGTCATCAAGAAGGACGACTACCCGAAGTTCTTCGCCTCCCTCGGGACCGCCGCCGAACGCGGCAAGAAGTACCGCTTCACCGACTTCACCACCGTCGACGGCAAGGTCTACGGCCAGAGCCCGGTCGGTGTGATGCCCGGCTTCGTCTACAACAAGCGGGTCTGGAAGGAGGCGGGGGTCACCGAATGGCCCACCACCCCGGCCGAGTTCCTCGCCGACCTGAAGGCGATCAAGGCGAGGACCGACGCGGTTCCCTACTACACCAACTTCGCCGCGCAGTGGCCGCTGACCTCGTGGACGTACGTCGACGGCGCGGTCCACTGCGACCCGCAGGCGACCACGAAGCTCGCCGAGGACGACCCCTGGGCCGAGGGCTCCGACCTGCGGGTCGGGGACACGCTGTTGCACGACATCGTCAAGCGGGGCCTCGCCGAGAAGGACCCGACGACCAGTAACTGGGAAGAGTCCAAACCCCGGACGGCCAAGGGCGAGATCGCCACCCAGTGGCTCGGCACCTGGGCGATCATCCAGTTCCAGGACGCCGCGAAGAAGGCCGGCGTGAACCCGGACGACATCGGTTTCATGCCGTTTCCCGCCCAGACGGACGGAGCCTTCTGCGCGACCGTGGGCCCCGACTACAACCAGGCCGTGAACGTCCACTCCCCGCACAAGGAGGCGGCCCGCGCCTGGATCGACTGGTTCACCGACACGTCCGGCTACGACAAGGACAACCTGGCGATCTCCCCGCTCAAGGACGCGGCCATGCCCGAGGTGCTGAAGCCGTACGAGGAGGCGGGCGTCAAGCTCATCGAGCTGGACGACTCCGCGGGCGCGAAGGTCAAGCTCATCGACGACCAGTCCGAGGTCGGCATCTACAAGCCGGAGTACCGCCAGGACCTCGTCGATCTCGCACGCGGCGCCAAGAAGGGCAGCCTGGACGACTTCCTCGGTGACCTGGGCAAGAAGTGGACCGAGACGCAAGCGAACGTGAGCGACTGATGGCGCACGCGCACACGCACACCCCGGCGCACCGTGAGCAGAGGGACCCCGAGGCCGTGAAACCGGTTTCGGAGTACGCCGCTCCCGCGCCGGCCCCGCGCCGGGCGCGCACCTGGCGGCTGGTGACCCCCTGGCTTTTCCTGCTCGCCCCGCTCGCCCTGCTGATCACGTTCACCTACGCGCCCATCGCCAACATGGTGGCCTACAGCTTCACCGACTGGGACGGCGTGAGCCCCGAACTGCACTACACGGGCGCCGAGAACTACACGGAGATCTTCACCAGGGAGGACCTCTTCCAGGTCTTCTGGGTAAGCGGCTACTACCTTGTTGCCTCGGTGATCCAGATCGTCGCCGCGCTTTACTTCGCGACGATCCTGAGTTTCACCGTCCGTTTCCGGAACTTCTTCAAAGGCGTGCTCTTCTTCCCATCCCTGGTGAACGGCGTAGCAATCGGTTTCGTCTTCCTCTACTTCTTCCAGGACGGCGGCACCCTCGACACGGTTCTCGGCCTCTTCGGATACCACACCGACCACGCCTGGCTGGGCACCCCGGCCTCGGCGAACGTCTCGCTCGCGGGCGTCTCGATCTGGCGCTACCTCGGTATGAACTTCGTCCTGTTCCTCGGCGCGATCCAGTCCATCCCGGGGGAGCTGTACGAGGCGGCCGAACTGGACGGTGCCGGCCGCTGGCACCAGTTCCGCTACATCATCCTGCCCGGCATCAAGCCGGTGCTGACCCTGACGGTGATCCTGTCCGTCTCCGGTTCCCTCTCGGCCTTCGAGATCCCGTACATCATGACCGGCGGGGCGACCGGTACCGAGACCTTCGTGATCCAGACCGTGAAGCTGGCCTTCCAGTTCAACAAGACGGGGCTCGCCTCGGCGGCGGCGGTCGTGCTGCTGCTGATCATCCTGCTGGTGACCTGGGTGCAGCGACGTCTCGTCCCCGACGACAGGGTGGACCTCGTATGACACGCCGTGCCGTGGCCCGGACTCTCGTGTACGTGTCGCTGATCGCCGCGACGCTGGTCGTCCTGCTCCCGCTGGGCGTCGTACTCCTGACATCGCTGAAGACCGAGAACGAGACGGCGAACGGCAGCGGGGCGCTCACGCTGCCGCACGACCTGTTCAACTTCCACAACTACGTGACGGCGTTCCAGGACGGCGGAATGCTCACGGCGTTCGGCAACACCGCGTTCATCCTCGTCGTCTCGGTCGGCGGAACCGTTCTCATCGGGTCGATGACGGCGTACGCGATCGACCGGTTCACCTTCCGTTTCCGAAAACTGGTGATCGCCCTGTTCCTGGTCGCCGCGCTGGTTCCCGGGGTGACCACCCAGGTGGCCACCTTCCAGATCGTCCACAGCCTCGGCATGTTCGACACCCGTTGGGCCCCGATCGCGCTCTACATGGGGACGGACATCGTCTCGATCTACATTTTCCTGCAGTTCGTGCGCTCGATCCCGATCTCGCTGGACGAAGCCGCCCGGCTCGACGGAGCCAATGCCTTCACGATCTACCGGAAAATCATCTTTCCGTTGCTGAAACCGGCAATTGCGACGGTCGTGATCGTGAAGGGGATCGCCGTCTACAACGACTTCTACATCCCCTTCCTCTACATGCCCTCACAAGATCTTGGCGTGATCTCGACGTCCCTGTTCCGCTTCAAGGGCCCCTACGCCGCCCACTGGGAAACGATCTCGGCAGGAGCGGTGCTGGTCATCCTGCCGACACTGATCGTCTTCCTCGCCCTCCAGAAATACATCTACAACGGTTTCATGAGAGGAGCGACGAGGTAACCGCTTGCGGTTCGCGCAGCTTCGTGGGGCTCGCGCAGCTCCTGCTCAGGCACCCGGACGGGGCGGCGCCGGTCAGGCATCCTCACCCGACAGCGCTTCGGCGAGCACCGGCGCGACCTGCTCCACCTGCCACGGCCGCGCCCCGTACGAAGCGAGTGCACCGGCGACGGCTTCCTCGTCGGCCGCCGGAGGCTCCCAGCAGACCCGCCGCACCGCGTCCGGAGCGATCAGGTTCTCCTGCGGCATGTTCAGCTCCTCGGCCAGCGCGGAGACGGCGGTCCGCGCCGCGGACAGCCGCGCCGCCGCCACGGGGTCCTTGTCCGCCCAGGCCCGCGGCGGCGGCGGGCCCGCCACCGGCTGCCCCGGCTGCGGCAGCTGCGACTCGCTCAGCGCCTTCGCCCGGTCGACCGCCGCCTGCCACTGCTCCAGCTGGCGCCGGCCCATCCGGTGCCCGAACCCGTTGAGGGCGGCCAGCGCCTGCACGTTCACCGGGAGCGACAGCGACGCCTCCACGATGGCGGCGTCCGACAGCACCTTCCCCGGCGACACGTCCCGCCGCTGCGCGATCCGGTCCCGCGTCTCCCACAGCTCCCGCACGACACCCAGCTGCCGCCGCCGGCGGACCTTGTGCATGCCGGACGTACGGCGCCACGGGTCCTTGCGGGGCTCGGCCGGCGGGGCGGACGCGATGGCGTCGAACTCCTGGCGGGCCCAGTCCAGCTTGCCCTGCCGGTCCAGCTCCTTCTCCAGCGCGTCGCGCAGGTCGACCAGGAGCTCGACGTCGAGAGCCGCGTACCGCAGCCAGGGCTCGGGCAGCGGCCGGGTGGACCAGTCCACCGCGGAGTGGCCCTTCTCGAGGACGAAGCCCAGCACTCCCTCGACCATCGCGCCGAGGCCGACCCGCGGGAACCCGGCGAGCCGTCCGGCCAGCTCGGTGTCGAACAGCCGCGTCGGCACCATGCCTATCTCGCGCAGACACGGCAGGTCCTGGGTCGCCGCGTGCAGCACCCATTCCGCGCCGGACAGCGCCTCGCCGAGCGCGGAGAGGTCGGGGCAGCCCACGGGGTCGATCAGTGCGGTGCCGGCGCCCTCGCGACGCAGCTGCACCAGATAGGCGCGCTGTCCGTAGCGGTAGCCGGAGGCGCGCTCGGCGTCCACGGCGACGGGGCCGGTACCGGCGGCGAAGGCGGCGATCACCTCGGCGAGGGACGCCTCGTCGGCGATCACGGGAGGGATGCCCTCGCGCGGTTCGAGCAAAGGTGTCGGCGCCCCGGAATCAGCTGATCCGCCGTCGTCCGGAGGGGCGCCTCCGGTGGTTCGCAGTGAACTGGCTGCTGCGGTTTCTTGGGCGTCGGTCACCTGTCAAGGGTATCTGTGTATGGACGGCGCCCGCCCCCGGAACCTTACGGAGGGGGGGGGCGGGGGGTGGGTAAAAAGTAAAGTCCGGG
>NZ_JBHWUW010000019.1:0-143852 GCF_042737245.1 Streptomyces sp. NPDC060002 | reverse complement strand
ACCTTCGACCCCGTCCGCAAGCAGTACTTCTTCCACCGCTTCTTCTCCCACCAGCCGGACCTCAACTACGAGAACCCGGCCGTCCAGGAGGAGATGATCTCCGCGCTGCGGTTCTGGCTGGACCTGGGCATCGACGGCTTCCGCCTCGACGCCGTGCCGTACCTGTACGCCAAGGAGGGCACGAACTGCGAGAACCTCCCCGCGACCCATGAGTTCCTCAAAGGGGTCCGCAAGGAGATCGACGCCCACTACCCGGACACGGTGATCCTCGCCGAGGCCAACCAGTGGCCGGAGGACGTCGTCGACTACTTCGGCGACTACGCCTCCGGCGGCGACGAATGCCACATGGCGTTCCACTTCCCCGTCATGCCCCGCATCTTCATGGCGGTCCGCCGGGAATCCCGCTACCCCGTCTCCGAAATCCTCGCCAAGACCCCCGCGATCCCCTCCCGCTGCCAGTGGGGAATCTTCCTGCGCAACCACGACGAGCTCACCCTCGAAATGGTCACCGACGAGGAACGCGACTACATGTACGCCGAATACGCGAAAGACCCGCGTATGCGCGCCAACATCGGCATCCGCCGCCGCCTCGCACCCCTCCTCGACAACGACCGCAACCAGATCGAACTCTTCACCGCCCTGCTGCTCTCCCTCCCCGGCTCGCCGATCCTCTACTACGGCGACGAGATCGGCATGGGCGACAACATCTGGCTCGGCGACCGCGACGCCGTCCGCACCCCCATGCAGTGGACACCTGACCGCAACGCGGGATTTTCGTCCTGCGACCCCGGGCGGCTCGTTCTGCCGACCATCATGGATCCCGTCTACGGCTACCAGGTCACCAACGTCGAGGCGTCGATGTCGTCGCCCTCCTCGCTGCTGCACTGGACCCGCCGGATGATCGAGATCCGCAAGCAGAACCCCGCCTTCGGTCTCGGCACCTACACCGAACTCCAGTCCTCCAACCCGGCCGTCCTCGCCTTCCTCCGTGAGGCGCCCCTGACCAAGGACGGGGAGGACGACCTGGTGCTGTGCGTGCACAACTTCTCGCGGTTCGCGCAGCCCACGGAACTGGACCTGAGCCGGTTCAAGGGGCGGTACCCGGTGGAGCTGTTCGGCGGGGTGCGTTTCCCGGCGGTCGGTGACCTGCCGTACCTGCTCACCATGGCGGGCCACGGCTTCTACTGGTTCAGGCTGCGCAGGGACGCCTAGAACCCCGGGCGGGGCGGTTTCCCCCGCCCCGCCCGGGGCACGCATCAGTAACGCCCCGACCCCGATCTCCGGGGAAAGGAATGTGACACCTATGGCGGCGACTGTCACACGTTCCGGCCGGACCGACCCCGGCCTCCTCGCTTCGCTGGACCCCCTGCTGCGGGAGTGGCTGCCCCGGCAGCGCTGGTTCGCCGGCAAGGGGCGTCCGGTCACCGGGTTCTCGCTGGTGGCGGCCACCGAGCTGCTGCCGGCCGGCGGCAGACTGGCGCTGTACCACCTGCTGGTGCGCGCCCATCAGCCGGCGGTGCCCGGCGACTGCTACCAGCTCCTGATCGGCGCCCGCGAGGCCCTGCCGCCCCGGCTGGCGCCCGCGCTGATCGGCCATGTGACGCAGGGTCCACTGGCCGGGCGGACCGTGTTCGACGCCCTGTACGACACCCGGCCCGCCGAGGTGCTGCTGGAGGCCCTGCGCACCGGGGCCCGGATCGGCGGGCTGCGCTGCGAGCGGGACCCCGGGCAGGAGATCCGGTCGGGACTGGTCCCGCGCCGGCTGACGGGCGAACAGTCGAACTCGTCCGTCGTCTATGGAGATACGTTCATTCTCAAGCTGTTGCGCCGGGTCGTGCCGGGCGTCAACCCCGACCTGGAGCTGCCGCTGGCGCTGGCCCGCGAGGGCTGCCCCCGGGTGCCCGCGCCGACCGCGTGGATGTACGGGGACCCGGGTGAGGGCGAGGGGGAGTCGTACGTCCTGGCCGTGCTCCAGCCGTACGTGCAGGGCGCGGCGGACGGCTGGGAGCTGGCGCTGCGGGAACTGGCCAAGGGCGAGGACTTCGCCGCCGAGGCGCGAGCGCTGGGGCGGGCCACCGCCGAGGTGCACGGCGCGCTGGCCCGGGCACTGCCCACGGCGACCCTGGGGCAGGCGCAGATACGGCCGATGGTGGACGGCATGACCGAGCGGCTGGACGCCGCGGCGCAGGCGGTGCCCGCGCTGCGCCCGTACGCGCCGGCGCTGCGCACCGCCTTCACCGCGCTGGCCGGCCTCGCGGCGGAGGGCCACACCTGGACCGCCCAGCGCGTCCACGGCGATCTGCACCTCGGGCAGTGTCTGCGCTCGGCCTCCGGACAGTGGGCGCTGATCGACTTCGAGGGGGAGCCCGCCAGGCCGCTGGCCGAGCGGCGGATGCCCCAGCCGACCGTGCGGGACGTGGCGGGCATGCTGCGTTCCTTCGACTACGCCGCCCACTCGGCCGATCCGCCGTCCCCGGCCTGGGCACACGCCTGCCGGGCGGCCTACTGTTCCGGGTACGCCGAGGTGGCGGGTGTCGACCCGCGCACCGACCCCGTGCTGCTGCGGGCCCACGAGACGGACAAGGCGGTCTACGAGGTCGTCTACGAGGCCCGGCACCGCCCCGACTGGCTCTCCGTACCCCTTTCCGCGATACACCGCCTCGCCGCACCCGATCTGCCTTGAGGAGGCTCCGTACGTGACTCCCCCGAAGAAGAAGGCCACCGCGAAGAAAGCAGTGACCGAGAAGGCGGCGGGCAAGAAGACGACGGGCAGGAAGGCGGCGAGCAGGAAGGCGGCGAGCGGAAAGGCAGCCGGCGAGGAAGCGGCGGGCACGCAGGCGACCGTCGAGCAGGCGGCAACGGCCGCCGAGGAGGCCGCCGTGAAGAAGCCGAGGAAGGCGAAGGGCCCGCAGGCGCCCCCTGTGGAAGCACTCGTGGACCCCGCCCTGGATGCCGCCGAGCGTGAACGCCTGCTGCACGGCACCCATCACGACCCGCACTCCGTGCTCGGCGCGCATCCGGTGCCCGGCGGGATCGCCTTCCGGGCGCTGCGCCCGTACGCGCGGTCCGTCACGGTGCTGTCGGGCGACCTGCGCGCCGAACTCCACGACGACGGCGACGGCTTCTTCTCCGGCCTGCTGCCCCTGACGCAGGCCCCGGTCCACCGGCTCCTCGTGACCTACGAGAGCACCACCGTGGAGACCGAGGACGCCTACCGTTTCCTGCCCACGCTGGGCGACCTGGACCTGCACCTGATCGGCGAGGGCCGGCACGAGCAGCTGTGGACGGTGCTGGGCGCGCGTCCGACGACCCACCAGGGGGTGAGCGGCACCGCCTTCTCCGTGTGGGCGCCGAACGCGCGCGGGGTGCGACTGGCCGGCACCTTCAACTTCTGGGACGGCACGGGGTACCCGATGCGGTCACTGGGCTCGTCCGGTGTCTGGGAGCTGTTCGTGCCCGGGGTCGGCGAGGGCGAGCTGTACAAGTTCGACATCACCCGCCCCGACGGCTCGCACACCCTGCGCGCCGACCCGATGGCCAGGCGTACCGAGGTGCCGCCGGCGACCTCGTCGATCGTGCACGCCTCGCACTACGAGTGGGGCGACGAGGAGTGGCTGGCCCGGCGGGCCGAGATACCCGTGCACGAGGCCCCGTTCTCCGTCTACGAAGTCCATCCGGCCTCCTGGCGACCGGGACTGACGTACCGTCAACTTGCCGATCAGCTGCCCGCGTACGTCCGGGACCTCGGCTTCACCCATGTCGAGCTGATGCCGGTCGCCGAGCACCCCTTCGGCGGCTCGTGGGGCTACCAGGTCACCGGTTTCTACGCGCCCACCGCCCGGCTCGGCACACCCGACGACTTCAAGTACCTGGTGGACGCTCTGCACCGGGCCGGTATCGGCGTCCTGATGGACTGGGTACCGGCGCACTTCCCGCGCGACGAGTGGGCCCTCGCGGAGTTCGACGGGCGTCCGCTGTACGAGCACGAGGACCCGCTGCGCGCCGCGCACCCCGACTGGGGAACGCTGGAGTTCGACTTCGGGCGGCGCGAGGTGCGCAACTTCCTGGTGGCCAACGCCACCTACTGGTGCGAGGAGTTCCACATCGACGGGCTGCGCGTGGACGCCGTCGCCTCGATGCTCTACCTCGACTACTCGCGCGAGCCCGGCCAGTGGACCCCGAACGAGCACGGGGGCCGGGAGAACCTGGACGCGGTGGCGTTCCTGCAGGAGATGAACGCGACGGTCTACCGCCGCAGCCCCGGGGTCGTCACGATCGCGGAGGAGTCCACGGCCTGGGACGGTGTCACGCGGGCCACGCACCACGCGGGTCCGAGCGGCTTCGGCGGGCTCGGATTCGGGCTGAAGTGGAACATGGGCTGGATGCACGACTCGCTGGAGTACATGAGCCACGAGCCGGTGCACCGCAGGTACCACCACCACGAGATGACCTTCTCGATGGTGTACGCCTACAGCGAGAACTACGTGCTGCCCATCTCCCACGACGAGGTGGTCCACGGGAAGCGCTCGCTGGTGTCGAAGATGCCCGGCGACTGGTGGCAGCAGCGCGCCGCCCTGCGGGCGTACCTGGCGTTCATGTGGGCCCACCCCGGCAAGCAACTCCTCTTCATGGGCCAGGAGTTCGCCCAGGGCGCGGAGTGGTCCGAGGCCCACGGCCCCGACTGGTGGCTGCTGGATCCGGCGTACGGCGCCGAGGCCGACCACCGCGGTGTCAGGGACCTGGTCCGCGACCTGAACACCGTCTACCGCGCGGCGCCGGCCCTCTGGCAGCGGGACACCGACCCCGCCGGTTTCCAGTGGGTGGTCGGCGACGCGGCCGAGGACAACGTCTTCGCCTTCCTGCGGTACGACGCCGAGGGCGCCCCGCTGCTGTCCGTCTCCAACCTCTCCCCGGTCGTCCGTCACGACTACCGCCTCGGCGCACCCGACGACGTCCCGGCCTGGCACGAGGTCCTCAACACCGACGCGGCCGGGTACGGCGGCAGCGGTGTCGCCCACCCCGACCCGGTCAAGCCGGAGCCGCAGGGCCGGCACGGCCGGCCGGCGAGCGTCCGGCTGACGCTGCCGCCGCTCGCGACGGTGTGGCTGCGGCCTGCCTGAGTCCTCTGAGCCCCGCCCGGGGCAGCGACCCGGGGGCGGGGCTGTCGGCCGGTGCGTCGGCGTACGGGCGGGGATCCCCGCCTCGCACGCCCACCGCACCGGCCGTTCCCCCGCAGCGATCACGGCGCGAACCGTCGCGCCCCGCCGATGCCGCGTTACGCCGGAGGTCCCCCGAGGGCCGCGGCCAGCGCCTTCGGGAGGGTCCTGCTGTGCAGCACCCCCAGCCGCTGCGTGGCCCGGGTCAGCGCCACGTACAGGTCGCTGGTGCCGTACCGCGAGGGCTCCACCACCAGCACGGAGTCGAACTCCAGGCCCTTGGACTGGCGCGGGTCCAGCAGTACGACGCTCCGGGTCAGGTCCGGCTCGGCGCCCGCGGTCACCCCGTCCAGCCGGGCCGCCAGCTTCCGGTGCAGGTCACGCGGGGCGATGACGGCGAGCCGGCCCTCGGCGGGGGTCAGCTCGCCGACCGCCTCGGCGACCGCGCCGGGGAGGTCGTCGGTGGCGCGCGCCCACGGACGTACGCCGGTCGACCGCACCGAACTCGGCGGCTCGAAGCCGGGGTGCTCCGCGCGCACCACCGCCGCGGCCACGTCCATGATCTCGGCCGGGGTGCGGTAGTTGACGCCGAGCCTGGTGTGCTCCCAGCGGTCCCCGACATACGGCTGGAGGATCCTGGCCCAGGAGCCGACGCCGGCCGCCTCGGCGGTCTGCGCCGGGTCGCCGACCAGGGTCATCGAGCGGGTCGGGCTCCGCCGCATCAGCAGCCGCCAGGCCATCGGCGACAGCTCCTGCGCCTCGTCGACGATGATGTGCCCGAACGCCCAGGTGCGGTCGGCGGCCGCGCGTTCGGCGGCGCTGCGGTGGTCGTCCTCCTCATGCCGTTCGGCGAAGCGTTCGGCGTCGATGATGTCGTGCGCGGACAGGATCTCGGAGTCCTCCTCGTCCTTGTCCTCGAACTCGTAGGTGCGGGAGGCGTACGAGACGTCCAGGACGCCCTGCGCGTAGGCGACCTGGGTCTCCCGCTCGCGGTCCGCGCGGGCCCGTGCCACCCGGTCGTCCTCGCCGAGCAGTTCGGCCGCCTCGTCGAGCAGCGGTACGTCCGCCACGGTCCACGCCCGCGTCACCGGGCGCCGAACGGCGGCCGCGTCGTCGTCGGAGACATAGCCCACGGGGTCGGCGAGGAAGTCGGCGACCAGGCGCTGCGGGGTCAGGCGCGGCCACAACTGGTCGATGGCGGCCCAGACCTCGGGGTTGTCGGCGAGTTCGTCGCGGATCTGGGTGACGTCGCTCGGGTCGAGGAGGTTGGAGCCGTCGTAGGGGTCCGTGCCGATGCGTTCGGCGACCATGTCGGTGAGCGTGTTGAGGATGTGGCCCTCGAAGATCTCGCGGGCCGCGTTGTGCGGCAGCCGGGCGGCCCGGGTGCGCTCACGGGCCATGTTCACCAGGCCGTCGTCGAGCATCAGGATCTCGCGGTCGTGCCCGATCGCGATCACCGGATCGGGCAGCGCCTGCCAGTCGCGTACGACGTCGGCGAGGACGTCCGCCATGTCGGCGCGGCCCTTGACGGCCGCCGCCGCGCGGGTGTCGGTCGCCGTCGCCTTCACGCCGGGGAAGAGTTCGCCGACCGTCGCCAGCAGCACACCGGTCTCGCCCAGCGAGGGCAGCACCTCGCCGATGTAGCCGAGGAAGGCGGGGTTGGGTCCGACGATCAGGACGGCCCGCTTGGCGAGCAGCTCGCGGTGTTCGTAGAGGAGATAGGCGGCGCGGTGCAGGGCGACGGCGGTCTTGCCGGTGCCGGGGCCGCCCTCGACCACCAGCACCCCCCGGTGGGGCGCCCGGATGATCTCGTCCTGCTCGGCCTGGATGGTCTGCACGATGTCGCTCATCCGGCCGGTGCGCGCGGAGTCGATCGCGGCGAGGAGCACGGCGTCGCCGGTCGGGTCCTCGTGGCCGGTGCGGGTGGCGTCGCCGATGTCGAGGATCTCGTCGTGCAGGGCGGTGACCCGGCGGCCCTCGGTGGTGAGGTGCCGGCGCCGGCGCAGCCCCATCGGGGTGTGGCCGGTCGCCAGGTAGAAGGGGCGGGCCACGTCGGCGCGCCAGTCGATGAGGACCGGGGTGCGCTCGGCGTCCTCGGCGCGCAGGCCGATGCGTCCGATGTGGTGGTTGGTGCCGGAGGTGAGGTCGATGCGGCCGAAGCAGAGGGAGCCGTCCACCGCGTTCAGCGCGGCGAGCAGCCCGGAGCGCTCGACGACGAGGATGTCCCGCTCCAGCCGGGCCTGCATGGGCGTGTTGCCCTGGGCCAGCGCGTCGGTCACGGCGCCCTCGGTGTCGCCGCGCAGTGCGTCCACGCGCGCGTACAGGCCGTCGATGAATTCCTGCTCGCAGCGCAATTCACTGTCCGGAAAGTCGGCGTTTGACAATTCCACTCCCGCCCGCATATACTGTGCTCACTGAGCTTCTTTGCGCCCTCATTCATATGAAGTCGCGAACCATCGAATATACGCAGAGAAATCCCCCGAGCGCAATTGCTCGGGGGATTTCTTTGTGGGCCGAAGGCGTCGGCAGTCAGCTCATCGCGGGCTCACAGGACCTCGTCCAGCTCCGCCAGCAGCCGGCGCTTCGGCCGGGCGCCCACCATCGACTTCACGGGCTCACCGGCCCGGAACACCATGAAGGTCGGCATCGACAGCACCCGGTACGCGTGGGTGGTCTCCGGGTTGGTGTCCACGTCCAGCTGCACCACCTTCAGCCGCTCGCCCTCCTCCGCGGCGAGCGCGGTGAGCACCGGCCCCATCTGCCGGCACGGCGGACACCAGTCCGCGGTGAACTCCACCAGCACCGGCAGCTCCGCCCCCAGCACCTCCGCCCCGAAGTCCGCGTCCGTCACCTCGGCCACCCCGTCCGCCTTGATCACCGTTCCTGCCCTCCCAGCTCGCACTCGGGCTCCGGACCCCCCGGAACCCGCGCCTCGGCGGCCAGCTCGTCACGGGCCAGCTCGGCCCGCACGAGCTGCCCGGCGACCGTCTCCCGCACCGCCCGCAGCTCCCCGATGAGCGCGTCCAGCTCGTCCAGCTTGCGCCGGTAGACCACGAGCGACGCCGGGCACGAGTCGCCCTCCGGGTGCCCGGCCCGCAGACACTCCACGAAGGGCCGGGTCTCCTCCAGGTCGAACCCGAAGTCCTGAAGGGTCCTGATCTGCCGCAACAGCCGCAGATCGCCCTCGTCGTAGGTCCGGTACCCGTTGTCACCGCGCCGCGCGGGCAGCAGCCCGCGCGACTCGTAGTACCGCAGCGTCCGGGTGGTGGTCCCGGCCCGTGCGGCCAGCTCGCCGATGCGCATGCCTACGAACGTAAGGCTTGACGCCCACGTCAAGGCAAGAGCGGTTTCCGCTCGACCGGCGAGGTGAGCACGATCGACGTCGTCGTGCGCCCGAGGGCGGAGACCGCCTCGAGGACGCCCTCCAGGTGGACGGTGTCCCGGACGGCGACCTTGAGGATCCAGCAGTCCTCCCCCACCACGTGGTGGACCTCGGTGATCTCGGGACGCCCGATCAGCTCCAGGGTCCTCGGGTGCTTCAGGGTGTAGCCGCCGTGCGGATCGACCCTGATGAACGCCTGGATGCCGTAGCCGAGCCGCGCGGGGCTGACGTGCGCGCCGTAGCCGCTGATGACCCCCGCGGCCTCCAGTCGCCGCACCCGCTCCGTCACCGCCGCCGGACTCAGCCGCACCCGGCGGCCCAGCTCGCTGAGCTTGATCCGGCCGTCGGTCTGGAGCAGTTCCAGGATCTGCCGGTCCAGCGCGTCGAAGGCCACCGACGTTTCGTCGGCGGCGGCCCGCGAATGCCGAGGTTCTTTCGGTGCGACGGCCGGAACTCCCATGGCTACCCCTTCAGGACACGCGTGTACGCCGGGAGAATCATGGTCATGGAAATGACACGGGGGGTAAAGGCCCGGGAAGTGGCGGCCGGGGAGCCGGAGGCAAGGGAGGAAGAGGCCCGGGAGACAGAGGCCCGGGAGGGAAAGGCCCGGGAGGTACTGGTCATCGGCGGGAACCGCTATTTCGGCAAGCGGCTGATCGCGCGCCTGCTGGCCGCCGGGGACCGGGTGACGGTACTGAACCGCGGTTCGTCCGCGCCGCCGCCGGGCGCGCTCCATCTGATCGCCGACCGTGACGACGAGGACGCGCTGAACTCGGCGCTCGGTTCACGCGCCTTCGACGTCGTCGTCGACCAGGTCTGCTACACCCCGCGCCAGGCGGTGATCGCCCGCCGGGTGTTCGCCGGCCGCACCGGTCGCTACGTGCTGACGTCGACGGTCGAGGTGTACGAGTACGAGGACTCCGTCGCCTTCGTGCGGGAGCGGGACGTCGATCCGCTGGGCGTGCAGGTCGATCTCGAACTCCCCTGGCACGATCCGGAGTTCCTCGACTCCCACTACGGCGAGGGCAAGCGGCAGGCGGAGGCGGTGTTCGCGGCGGAGCCGGCGTTCCCGCACGTGGCCGTCCGCGTCGCCCATGTGCTGGGCGGGGCCGACGACTTCACGGGACGGCTGGAGCACTACGCCTCCCGGATCCGCGCGGGTGAGCCGATCACCGTGCCGACGGTGAACCGTCCGGCGACGTACATCCATGTCGAGGAGATCGCCGACTTCCTGTTCTGGACGGTGGGCCAGGACTTCACCGGCCCGGTCAACGCGGCCTCGCACGGGACGCTGACCACGCGCGAGCTGTGCGAGGCGGTGGCCGCGCATGTCCCCGCCGGCCGGGCGGTGTTCCACGAGGTCGAGGTCGGCGAGGTGTCCCCGCTCTCCTTCCGCCGCTTCTACGGCATGGACAACACCCGCGCCACCCGGCTCGGGTTCACCTTCGGCAACGCCCGACGGTGGCTGCGGCGCGCGGCCGACGAGACCCTGGGGAAGGTGAACTGACGTACGTCACCGCACTCTCGGCGACACGCGCGTGAGCGCGATCGGGCCCGGCGCGGCGGCAACCGGCCTGACGCTGACCGAGGAGGAGCTGAGCCACCTGGACGAAGCGGTGCAACGGCAACGGCAACGGCAACGGCAACGGCAACGGCAACGCCCCGCGTAGCGGGACGCTGCCGTTGCCGGGGCCAGGGGGAAAGGACCGGGCGGCCGGGCCACGGGGGAGTGCTCGGCCGCCCGGAGAGGGTGGGGTGGTGGCCGGGTGTCCGGGTGTGGGGCCCCCCGGGGCGGGGGGGGGGGCCCCCCCGGCGCTCGAGAGGTTCCGTCACCCGCTCAGGTGCCGCTGCGCTGCCCCGGCAGACTCGCCCGCGAGGTCGCGTACGCGTCCCGCGCGTGCTCGGACGGCAGGGACGCCGACGAGCTCATCGCACCGGCCGCCGCCGAGGCCGTACGCCGCAGTTGCGGCGGTACCGGCCCCGGGCCGTCCGGGTGCAGCGCCGGAGGCGGTTGCGGAGGTCCCGACGGTTCGTGGTCCGTCGGCCGTTCGCTCTGTGGCCTGCGGGCCCGGTACGCCGCCCGGTATGCCGCCGGGGACGAGCCGAGCTGCCGGCGGAAGTGGCCGCGCAGGGCCACCGGCGAGCGGAAGCCACAGCGCCCCGCGACCTCGTCGACCGAGTAGTCCGACGTCTCCAGCAGGCGCTGCGCCTGGAGCACCCGCTGGGTGATCAGCCACTGGAGCGGCGCGCTGCCGGTCAGGGACCGGAAGCGGCGGTCGAAGGTGCGGCGGCTCATATAGGCGCGTGCCGCCAGCGTCTCCACGTCGAACTGCTCGTGGAGATGCTCCAGCGCCCAGGCGACGACCTCGGCGAGCGGGTCGGCGCCGATCTCCTCGGGTAAAGACCGGTCGAGGTAGCGCTCCTGGCCGCCCGACCGGCGTGGCGGGACGACCAGTCGCCGGGCCAGCGCGCCCGCCGCCTCGTTACCGTGGTCCGTCCGCACGATGTGCAGACAGAGGTCGATTCCGGCCGCGGTGCCCGCCGACGTCAGCACGTCGCCGTCGTCGACGAACAGTTCGCGCGGATCCACGTGTACCGACGGATAGCGCTTGGCCAGCGTCGGCGCGTACATCCAGTGGGTCGTGGCCGGGCGCCCGTCCAGCAGACCCGCGGCGGCCAGCACGAACGCGCCGGTGCACAGGCCCACGATGCGGGCACCCTCCTCGTGCGCCCGGCGCAGTGCGTCGAGCGCGTCCTCCGGCGGCGGCGAGGTGATCGACCGCCAGGCCGGCACGACGACCGTGCCCGCCCGTGAGATCGCCTCCAGGCCGTGTGGCGCGGTGAGTTCCAGCCCCCCCGTGGTCCGCAGCGGGCCTTCTTCGCCCCCGCACACCAGCAAGCGGTAGCGCGGTACGCCGGCGTCCTGGCGGTCAATCCCGAACACCGACAGTGGAATGGAACTCTCGAAAATGGGGCCGCCGCTGAACAGCAGCACCGCGACGATCTCCTTGCGGCGTCGCCCGGAGAGTTTCCGGGCCGCGGCTTCCGGCGCGGCAGTGGAGTCGTGGCTCATCCTGCTAAGCCCCCCTCGGTGGTCGCGGCTCCTCGGTTGTGTCGCTCCTGCACGTTTCCCCTCGGTCCTGCACGAGTCCCCCGCCGTAGACAGTCAAGATCGAATCTAACGTGTCGCACAATGCCGGCGTGGCCAGTTCACCACCCGGCAGATTGTCGACATGGCAACTTGGCGTGAAGCATTCGATCACGAAGCGTTGCACTCGTGGGCCGTGCAGGGAAGTGCGCCTCGGTGCGGTGGCCAATCCCCGTAGGGTGCGCAGGGCCCCTGAGGTCCTTTCCGTGCAGGTGGAACGGGGGGTGGGGGGTGGTTGGGGCAAGGGATGCGCCATCACCGGAAGTTGGCTGAAAAGAAGCGGGTCGGTGCGTGAAAACCGGTCAACCGACCGGTGAGTTTCCCCCGGAGTGACGACGGCCACGGTGCGACCCCGTTCCGGTGCGCTGATGGCGCCCCCGGTGGTGCGCCTGCGGCGCCTCGTCCTCGTCGAGGTCCTCGTCGAGCAGCCGGGCCGCGCACCGCTCGGACCGGCGCAGCAGCACCCGGCAGACCGCTGTGACGGCGGCGAGGCCCAGCGCGGTGCCGGTGGCGCCGGCCAGGGAGGTGCCGTACCAGAGGAGGACCACCGGGACCAGGAAGCAGCTGAAGGCCGCCCAGCGGATCAGGTCGGTCGACCGGTCGTCGCCGGGGCCGGTCTCGGGGGTGGCGCGGGACGAGGGCACGGGGTGGGCTCCTTCCTGGGGCGGCGGTGCGGCGGTGCGAGGGGCGGGCGGTGCGTCGGCGGCGGGGCGGCGGTGCACGGGGTTCAACGCCTGTTCGAGCGGTCGGTCACTGCCGGAGTCGGTCCCGCGTAAGTGAATCCTGTGCAAACCTCCTGTACGGGGCAGCAACCATTGCGTTACGGGCGTCCGCTCGTGCATGCTCCCTGGAACCCCCACCGGGGGCGTGCGGGAACTGGGCCTAGGAGGCGTGCCGCCGTACCCTTGGGGGTATGGGGTTGGGAAGATGATTCCCGGACAGCTCCGTCGCTCACGCCGCGTCCCCCTCCTATAAGGATCAACACGCCGAGACAGCCATGGCCGGTCACGAATTCTTCGAACCCGCGGACCGCAAGCGGCCCGTCGCCGACCCTACGGCGGCCGAGCCCCTGGCGGCGGAAGACGCACGCCACTCCTGCGATCCAGCCTTCCAGCACGGCGTGGTCGTCGGCTTCGACGGCTCCACATCCAGTGAACGCGCGCTCGCTTACGCCATCGGCATGGCCCACCGCTCCGGATCGGGCCTGATCATCGTCCATGTCGCCAATCGGCTGCCCACCACGGTGTGGGCCGGCTGCGAGCCGCCCGTCTTCGTCGACGTTCCGGACCACCGCACCGAGGTGCTCGGTCTGGAGCTCGCCTGCGCGGAGTACCTCGCCGAGGTGCCCTGGATCCTGGTCGAGCGCGGCGGCGACATCTGCCACGAACTCGAAGAGGTCGGGCGGGAGTACGAGGCCGACGCGATCGTCGTCGGCTCGACCCACGGCATCGTCGGCCGGATCTTCGGCTCGGTCGCGGGGCGGCTCGCCAAGCGGGCCAAGCGGCCCGTCGTCGTCATTCCGTAACTCGCCTTCCTCCCGCGTGAGATGAGATCCGGGTACGTCCGCCCCCCTTGCCGCGCAGCATGAATCTACTGGCGCGTAGGGGTGTTTGTGCCTTTGTGAAGGGCATATATCGCTCACACAACTGCACATGCATGAAGGGAGCCCGCCGTGGACAAAGACGTCTCTGCGGGAAGCGGCACCACCACGATCGCCGGCCGACTCGCCCTGGGTGTCACCCTGTTGGCCTTCGGGCTCGGGTACACCGACCTCATCGACGGCGTGACGGCTGCGGACGCCGTATCCATCGCCCACTACGTCGGCGGCGTCGCACTGTTCGTCGCCGGCCTGTTCGCCCTCCGGGACCGTGACACGGCCACCGGCACCGCCTACACCGTCCTCGGCGCCTTCTGGTTCACCTGGGCGGTCTCCGCCGGCACCCAGGTCTCCGACAACGCCGCAGGGCTCTTCCTGCTCCTGTTCGCCCTCGTGGCGCTCTCCCTGACCCTCGCCGGTGGCGACCAACTCGGCCAGGGCGTCTACGGGTTGTTCTTCGCCGGGCTCGTGCTGATGGCCGTGGCCCGGTTCGCCGACAGCGACGGGCTCACGAAGGCCGGCGGCTGGTTCGCCGTCGCGGCGGGCGCGGTTGCCTGGTACGCGGCGACCGCGGCGCTGGCCCACTGGCCCACGGCGTTCTCTCGGCGTGCCGCCCGCCCCGGGGTGACGGCCACGGGCTGAATGGCAGCCGAGGCCGGGGAGTTGGGCGTCCCCGGCAACAGAACGGCCCCCCACACGCAGGTGGCACACGTGGGGGGCCGTTCCGTGTGAGCGGGGAGGGCTACTCCACCGTCACCGACTTCGCCAGGTTGCGCGGCTTGTCGATGTCGCGGCCGAGCGCCTTCGCCGTGTAGTAGGCGAGGAGCTGGAGCGGGATGCCCATCAGGATCGGGTCGAGCTCGTCCTCGTTCTTGGGGACGACGACCGTCTGGTCGGCCTTCTCCTGCTCCCGGTGGGCGACCGCGATGATCCTTCCGCTGCGGGCCTTGATCTCCTCCAGCGCGGCGCGGTTCTTCTCCAGCAGGTCGTCGTCGGGGACGATCGCGACCGTCGGGAGCGCGGGCTCGATGAGCGCCAGCGGACCGTGCTTGAGCTCGGAGGCCGGGTAGGCCTCGGCGTGGATGTACGAGACCTCCTTGAGCTTCAGCGAGGCCTCACGGGCGACCGGGTAGCCCCGGACGCGGCCGATGAAGAGCATCGAGCGGGCCTCGGCGAGCGTCTCGGCCAGCTTCTCGATCTCCGCCTCCTGCTCCATGATCTCGGCGATCTGCGCGGGCAGCTTGCGCAGGCCCTCGATGATCCGCTTGCCGTCGCGCACGGAGAGGTCGCGGGTGCGGCCCAGGTGCAGGGCGAGCAGCGCGAAGGCGACCGTGGTGTTGGTGAAGCACTTCGTCGAGACGACACAGACCTCGGGGCCCGCGTGCACGTACACGCCGCCGTCCGCCTCGCGGGCGATCGCCGAGCCGACCACGTTGACCACGCCCAGCACCCGGGCGCCCTTGCGCTTCAGCTCCTGGACGGCCGCCAGCACGTCGTACGTCTCACCGGACTGCGAGACGGCGATGTACAGGGTGTCGGGGTCCACGACCGCGTTGCGGTAGCGGAACTCGGAGGCGGGCTCGGCGTCCGCGGGGATGCGGGCGAGCTCCTCGATCATCTGGGCGCCGATCATGCCCGCGTGGTACGAGGTGCCGCAGCCGAGGATCTTCACGCGGCGGATCTGGCGCGCCTCGCGGGCGTCCAGGTTGAGGCCGCCGAGGTGCACGGTGGAGAAGCGGTCGTCGATGCGGCCGCGCAGCACGCGGTCCACGGCGTCGGCCTGCTCGTGGATCTCCTTGTGCATGTAGGTGTCGTGGCCGCCCATGTCGTAGGAGGCGGCCTCCCACTCGACGGTGGTCGGCTCGGCCGTGGTGCGGGTGCCCTCGGTCGTGTAGGTGCGGAAGTCGTCGGCCTTCAGGGTGGCCATCTCGCCGTCGTCGAGGGTGACGATCTGGCGGGTGTGGGCGACCAGCGCGGCGATGTCCGAGGCGACGAACATCTCCTTCTCGCCGATGCCGAGGACGACCGGGGAGCCGTTGCGGGCGACGACGATCCGGTCGTTGAAGTCGGCGTGCATGACGGCGATGCCGTAGGTGCCCTCGACCACGCGCAGCGCCTCGCGGACCTTGTCCTCGAGCTTCTCGGCCTGGGCGCGGGCGACGAGGTGGACGAGGACCTCGGTGTCCGTCTCGGAGAGGAACTCGACGCCGTCGGCCTCGAGCTTCTTGCGCAGGTCGGAGGCGTTGTCGATGATGCCGTTGTGGACGACGGCGACCTTGAGGTCGGCCGACATGTGCGGGTGGGCGTTCGCGTCGGACGGGGCGCCGTGGGTGGCCCAGCGGGTGTGGGCGATGCCGGTGGTGCCCTTGAAGCGCGCCGGGACCTTGGCCTCCAGGTCGCGGACCCGGCCCTTGGCCTTGACCATCTTCAGACCGGCCGTCTTCGGCGAGGTGACGACGATGCCCGCCGAGTCGTAGCCGCGGTACTCGAGCCGCTGAAGGCCTTCGAGCAGCAGCGGGGCCACGTCACGCCTGCCGATGTATCCGACGATTCCGCACATATATAGGTATCCCCAAGCTTTCGATCAGCCGTAGACGATGCGCCGCAGCTGCCTGAGCGTGAGCTCGGGCGGCGCCACCGCACGGTATTTCAGGTCCGCCTCGACCCGTTCGAAGATCTCCGCGTTGACCAGGCCCTGGGCCTGGAGCTCGCGGTGGCGGCGACGGACGTAGTCCTCGGTCGTCTCGTCGAAGTAGGCGAGCACGTCCTGGATCACCCGCAGCGCCTCGCCCCGCTGGAGGGGCGTGGATCGCGTCAGGTGATCAACGAGTTCGTCGTGCACCCGGTAGATCCTGGGGTACGCGAGCCGGTTTCGCAAGAATCGTGCCCGATTTCGGGCAGGCCCCTGTTAGGGAGCCTTGGGAGAACATTGAATGTGTTATGAGCCGCTGTTCGCGAACCGTCCATATGGCGTCTTGCGGCCCGTCGCCCGAGGCGACCATTTTCAGACGTCATGGACACTCCTCGCATGGGCGTACCCGAGCGGCTCGCCGAACGCATGAGCATGGCCGAGCAGCACGAGTACCTGCGCGCCAAGTTCTCCCGGCGCACGATGATCAGAGGCGGCGCCGTCACGCTCGGCACCGTCACGGGTGGCGCGTTCGTGACCGGCGCCACGGCACAGGCCGCTGTGCCGACGCAGACCCCGAAGACCACACCGGCCGCCGAGCACGTCGACGGCGCGCTCGTCGCCCCCTTCGGCCGCCACCTCGCCTTCGGCAAGGACCCGCGCACCGAGATCACGGTCTCCTGGCAGGTCCCGGTCGCGGTGAAGAAGCCCTTCATCCGGATCGGCGCCCACCCCTGGGACCTCTCCCGCAAGATCGAGGCCGAGGTGCGCACCCTGCACACCCCGGCCGGGGTCGGCGCCAGCGGCGACCACACCCAGTACTACGTGCACGCCGAGCTCACCCACCTCAAGCCGGGCCGGACGTACTACTACGGCGTCGGCCACACGGGCTTCGACCCGGCCGCCGCCCATCTCCTCGGCACGCTCGGCACCTTTACCACCGCCCCCGACCACAAGGCGCCGTTCACCTTCACCGCCTTCGGCGACGAGGGCGTCGGCTACCACGGCCTCGCCAACAACAGCCTCCTCCTCGGCCAGAACCCGGCCTTCCACCTGCACGCCGGCGACATCGCCTACGCCGACCCGGCCGGCGCGGGCAAGACCGCCGACACCGGCTTCGACTCCCGGGTGTGGGACCAGTTCCTCGCCCAGACCGAGTCCGTCGCCAAGTCCGTCCCGTGGATGCCGGCCTACGGCAACCACGACATGGAGGCCTGGTACTCGCCCAACGGCTACGGCGGCGAGGACGCCCGCTGGAACCTCCCGGACAACGGCCCCGACGCGAAGAACCTCCCGGGCGTCTACACCTTCGTCTACGGCAACACGGCGGTGATCTCGCTCGACGCCAACGACATCTCCTTCGAGATCCCGGCCAACCTCGGCATCTCGGGCGGCACCCAGACCAAGTGGCTGGAGACGCAGCTCAAGAAGTACCGGGCGTCGAAGGACGTCGACTTCGTCGTGGTCTTCTTCCACCACTGCGCCTACTGCACCTCCACCGCGCACGCCTCGGAGGGGGGCGTGCGCCAGGAGTGGGTGCCGCTGTTCGAGAAGTACACGGTCGACCTGGTCATCAACGGCCACAACCACCAGTACGAGCGCACCGACGTCCTCAAGAAGGGCGCCGTCGCCAAGAAGCTCCCGATCGGCGGCACGGCGTACCCCGAGACCGAGGGCGTGGTGTACGTCACGGCGGGCGCGGCCGGCCGCAGCCTGTACGCCTTCACCGCCCCGCTCTCCTACGAGGGGCACGAGAACGAGGTCGACTCCGTCGCCTCCTTCATCAACACCAAGGACGGCAAGGTCAACGAGACCGTCACCTGGTCGCGCGTGCGCTACCTCGACTACTCGTTCCTGCGGGTGGACGTCACCCCGGCCGCGAAGGGCCGTACGGCCACGCTGACCGTGCGCGGCATCGCCGAGACCGGTGACCAGGTCGACCACTTCACCGTGGCCCGCAAGGCGAAGTAGCCCGCCGAGAAAGCCTGGCAGGCGGTCCGCGTCCGCGCTACATGCGTCTGAGGACCGCCTGTTTGGCCGTCGCGAACTCCTCGTCCGTCAGGACGCCGTCGCGGCGCAGGTCGCCGAGTTCGCGCAGACGGCGCAGCAGCGCGTCGTGGTCGTCCCCGGCGGTGGGGTCCGGCTCGCGCTGCGCGGGCAGGGCGTCCCGGGGTCCGGCCGCCGGATGGGGCAGCCTGGCCTGCACGGCCGCCGCGACGAGCGCCATCAGCGGATCCTTCTTGAACCCCCACAGCTCCACGGCGTTGGGGTCGTACTTGGCCGGCGCCTTCGTCGGCGCGTGCCGCAGCCGGAAGCGCAGACAGCCGTTCTCGAGGCCGACCGCGGGCTGCCACTCCACGGCCTCGATCTCCGCGATGCCGAGACTGCGGGCGCCGGCCGAGGACTTGGACTCCTCGGTCTTCCAGTTCCACTCCAGGCGCACCCGCTCACCGTCGAAGCTCGCGGTGCCGTCCCCGGCGGAGGCGGACAGGGGTACGGACGGGCCGGGCAGCAGATACGCGTCCACCGGGTCGGCCGGCACCTCGTCGAGGAGCAGTGCCTGGCGTACCTCGTCCACGAGGTACTCGGCGACCCCGTACCGGTCGGAGTCGACGAGCAGCTGGTACGGATCGTGCGGCTCGGTCAGCCGTCCGCCGGTCGCCTGGAGCAGGGGGTCGGCGCCGTCCCGCAGCCGCAGCCGCAGCCGTCCGGTCTTCTTGCCCTGCTCGAACGACAGCCCCGCCAACGCGCCCAGGGGTACGACCAGTTCACCCAGTTCCCTGCGCAGCGGGCTGACGTTCTTGTCCCGGCCCGGGGTCAGCCGCAGGGCATCGCCGTCGAAGACCCAGGTGCCGTCCTTCTGGATGATTTCCGCCATGGGGGGATTCTTCCAAAGACGGCGACGGGCGCCCCCGAGGACCGTACCCGGGGGCGCCCGTCTGTCCGGATCAGAACCCTGTGACGGGATTCCTCAGGGTTCCGATCAGCTGGAGGGCGCCCGACGGGTCAGCCAGGTCCACCATCTGCCGGTTGTTGCGCAGTTGGAGGCGGTTGAGGCAGGACAGGGCGAACTCGGGGGCGAACATGTCGTACTGGCGGAACTTGTCGGCCAGTTCGGGGTTCGCCTCCTGGTAGGCGCGGGTGACCTCGGCGACCGTGCGCCAGAAGTCGTTCTCCTCGAGGATCCCCTCGGTGGCGAGGCCGGCCGCGAGGAAGCGGAAGAAGCAGTCGAAGACGTCCGTGAAGATGGACAGGAGCTTCTTGTCCTCGGGCACCTCGACGCGGATGCGCCGGACCTCGGGCGGCAGTACCGCGTCCGGGTCCAGGACCGCGATCTCCTCGGCGATGTCCTTGTAGATCGCCCGCTGCACCGCCCCGTCCTTCAGGACCAGGACGGTGTTCTCGCCGTGCGGCATGAACACCAGGTCATAGGCGTAGAAGCTGTGCAGCAGCGGGGTGTAGTACGCCTGGAGGTAGCGGCGCAGCCACTGGGTCGGCGTCAGGCCCGACTGCTCGATCAGCGCGCCGGCCACCGAGTTGCCCTCGTGGTCCACATGGACCAGGGAGGCCATGGTCGCGAGCGACTCGCCGTCCCGGAGGGTCGGCACCGGGCTCTCCCGCCAGAGTGCGGCCAGCATCTTGCGGTACGGCGAGTAGCGGTCCGTCGCCGCCTCGTACTCCAGGTGCCGGTAGCCGACGGCCGCCCGCTCCCGGATGATCGACAGGCCCGTCGACCTCAGTACCGGGTCGTTGTCGATGAGCTGGGCCAGCCAGTCGTTGATGGCCGGGGTCGCCTCCATGTAGGCGGCCGAGAGACCGCGCATGAAGCCCATGTTGAGGACGGACAGGGCCGTCTTCACGTAGTGCTTCTCGGGGTGCGAGGAGTTGAAGAACGTCCGGATGGACTGCTGCGCCAGGTACTCGTCGTCGCCCTCGCCGAGGCAGACCAGGTTCCCGCGCGCGATCTCGGCGGCGAAGGTGACGGTGAGCTTGTTCCACCACTGCCAGGGGTGGACGGGGATGAGGAGGTAGTCGTCCGGGTTCCGGTCCTGCTCGCGCAGGATCCCGTCGAAGCGCTCGACCGTCTTCTCGCCCAGCTCCTCCCGCACGAACGACTCGTACGCGATGCCGACGCCCGCCGTGAACGCGGCCCGTGAGCGGTGCGCGGCCAGCCACACCAGCCGGACCGGGCTCGCCGTCTCCGGCGCGTACGACAGGTACTCGTGGACGCCGAAGCCGAGCCGCCCGTTGTTGGCGACGAAGCAGGGGTGGCCCTCGGTCATCCCGGTCTCGATGGCCTGGAAGCCGCTCCTGACCAGATCCGCCGACGTGATCTGCGGTTTGGCCAGTTTGTAGCAGGTGCCGGAGAGGGTGGAGGAGATCTCCTCCAGGTAGACCGGCAGGATCTCCTCGCTCAGGCCCAGTGTCTTCTTCAGCTCGATGAAGAAGTCCAGGGCGGCGAGCGGGAGTTCGGCGTCGTCGCGGGTGCGGGTGATCGAGTCGGCGTCCACCTGCCAGTGGTCGAGGGCGTGGCGGACGGCCGTGAAGCGGTAGCAGGTCAGCCCGTCGTCGCTGCGTACGACGTAGCGGCCGTCCTTCTCCTCGGGGGTGAACAGGCGCTCGTGCGCGAACTCCGCGAGGGCCTTGCGGACGAGCAGACGGTTGGCCTTCTCCCAGCGCTCGGGGGAGAGGTGGGCGACGGCGTCGGTGAGGCTCATGCCGGCACCTCCGTCGCGGCGACGAACTGCTCGCGCGTGCAGAAGCTCAGCAACGCCCGCTTCTCCGGCTTCTGGATCTCCCGCTCGGGCACGAACCCGACGGCCTCGTTGAGGGCGTGGACCGCCGTGTTGGAGACGTCCGGCTCGACGACGACCCGTGAGGTGGCCGGGTCGTCGAAGAGGCGCGCCATCACGGCGGTGATCACGGCCCGGGTGAACCCGTGCACGGGCCGGTCGGTGGGGGCGACCAGGAAGTGCATGCCGACGTCGCCGGGGCGTGGCTCGTACAGGCCGACCAGCTCACGGTGGGCCGGGTCGTAGTGCTCCATCAGGAAGGCGGGCTCACCGTCGTGCAGGCCGATGAGGGCGTGGCTGTGCTCGTCGGCCGCGATGTCCATGTAGGCGCGCTCGACGTCCACGAGTTTCGCGTTCTGCATCATCCAGTACGCGGATTTGGGGTGGGTGACCCAGCCGTGCAGCAGCTCGGCGTCCTCGACCGGGTCGAGGGGGCGCAGGGTGAGACGGCCGACGGCGGCCGTGGTCGTGCTCATACGGCGAACTCCTGGAACGCGATGGTCTTCTCGACCGGGTAGTACTCGCTGCCGAGCAGGTCACGGATGATCGAGCTGTTGCGGTACGCGCCCATGCCGAGGTCGGGGGAGGTGATGCTGTGGGTGTGCGCGCCCGCGTTCTGGAGGAACACGCCGCGGCCCGTGGTGTCGATGGAGTAGTTGCGGGCGATGTCGAAGTTGCCGTGGGAGTCGTAGCGCAGTCTGTCGCGGACGGGCGCGAGGAACTCCGGCTCGACGTACTTGTAGCCGGTGGCCAGGACCAGCCCCTGGGAGCTCAGGCCGAAGTCCTTGCCCTGCTCCTCCTGGCGGAAGGCGAGGGTGTAGGTGCCGTCGGCGTAACTCGCGCTGGTCAAGGACGAGTTGGTGAGCAGTCGGGTGGGTACCGGGCCGCCGAGGTTCTTCTGGTAGAGCAGGTCGAAGATCTCGTTGATGAGATCGCCGTCGATGCCCTTGAAGAGGTTCTTCTGCTCGTCCGTCAGGCGGTAGCGGGTCTGCTCCGGCAGCTCGCGGAAGTAGTCGATGTACTCCGGGGAGGTCATCTCCAGCGTGAGCTTGGTGTACTCGAGAGGGAAGAAGCGCGGGGAGCGGGTGACCCAGTTCAGCCGGTAGCCGTGGACGTCGATCTCGCTGAGCAGGTCGTAGTAGATCTCGGCGGCCGACTGACCGGAGCCGACCAGCGTGATCGACTCCTTCTTCTGCAGCTCCGCCTTGTGCCGCAGGTAGCGGGAGTTGTGCAGGAAGTCGCCGCCCAGGTCCGCGCAGGCCTCGGGGACGTACGGGGGCGTGCCGGTGCCCAGGACCAGGTGACGGGCACGGAAGCGCTCGCCGGCGGTGGTCCGCACGACGTACACGTCGTCCTCGTACGTCACTTCCGCGACCGTCGTCGAGAAGCGCACGCTGCTCAGCTTGTTCGCGGCCCAGCGGCAGTAGTCGTCGTACTCGACCCGCAGCGGGTAGAAGTTCTCGCGGATGTAGAACGAGTACAGCCGGCCTTTCTCCTTCAGGTAGTTGAGGAAGGAGTACGGCGAGGTCGGGTCGGCCAGGGTGACCAGGTCCGACATGAACGGCGTCTGGAGGTGGGCGCCGTCGAGGAACATGCCGGCGTGCCACTCGAAGTCCGGCTTGGACTCCAGGAAGACACCGTCGAGCGTGTCGATCGGCTCGGTGAGGCAGGCGAGGCCGAGGTTGAAGGGGCCGAGCCCGATCCCCACGAAGTCATAGGTGTGGCTGGCTTCAGGAAGCGCGGTCAAGGGACTCTCCCAGGTACTGCTCGGCGTGGCCGGCGATCAGGTCGAGGACGGCGGCGATGTCGTCGGTCGTCGTCTCGGGGTTCAGCAGGGTGAACTTCAGGTAGTGGCGGGCGCCGACCTTCGTGCCCGCGACCACCGCGTCACCGGAGGCGAACAGGGCCTTGCGGGCGTAGAGGTTGGCGCGGTCGATCTCGGCCGGGTCGGTGACGGCGGCGGGGATGTAGCGGAAGACGAGGGTGGAGAGCGACGGCTGGACGACGACGTCGAAGCGCGGGTCGGCGGCCAGCAGGTGCCAGCCCTCGACGGTCAGGTCGCAGACCTCGTCGAAGAGCTGCCCGATGCCGTCGGCGCCCATCGTCCGCAGGGTCATCCACAGTTTGAGCGCGTCGAAGCGGCGGGTGGTCTGCAGGGACTTGTCCACCTGGTTGGGGATGCGCTCCTGCACCATGCGGCGCGGGTTGAGGTACTCGGCGTGGTAGGTGGCGTGGCGGAGCGTGGCCGCGTCGCGGACCAGTACGGCCGACGAACTCACCGGCTGGAAGAAGGACTTGTGGTAGTCGACGGTGACGGAGTCGGCGCGCTCGATGCCGTCGATGCGGTCCCGGTACTTCACGGAGGCGAGCAGTCCGCAGCCGTAGGCCGCGTCGACGTGCATCCAGGTGCCGTACCGGTCGCACAGCTCGGCTATCTCGGGCAGCGGGTCGATGGAGCCGAAGTCGGTGGTGCCGGCGGTGGCGACCACGGCCATGGGCGTCAGACCGGCCTGCTTGCACCGCTCGAGCTCGCGGGCGAGCGCGAGGGTCTGCATCCGCTTGTCGTTGTCGACCGGGATGGACACCACCGCTTCGGGTCCGAGGCCCAGCAGTTTCGCGGACTTCTTCACGCTGAAGTGACTGACCTCGGAGGCGAAGACGCGCAGTTCGGCGAGGGACTCCGCTTTGGCCTCCTCGCGGGCGAGCAGCAGCGCCTGCAGGTTGGACGCGGTGCCGCCGGAGGTGAACACGCCGTCGGCGGCCTGGCCGAGGCCGATGCGGGCCGTCGTCCAGTCGATCAGTTTGCGCTCGATGAGGGTGCCGCCGGCCGACTGGTCCCAGGTGTCGAGGGAGGAGTTGACGGCCGACAGGACGGCCTCGCCCAGCACGGCGGGGATGACGACCGGGCAGTTGAGGTGGGCGAGGTAGCGGGGGTGGTGGAAGTAGATCGCGTCGCGGAGGTAGACCTCCTCCAGCTCGTCGAGGACGGCCGTGGTGTCGTGCAGCGGCTTGTCCAGGTCGATCCCGTCGATGCGGGGCGCGAGGGCGTCGACCGAGACGCCGGTGAACGGACGGTCGGTGGCGGCGATTTTGGCGGCCACCCGCTCTACTCCTTCGGTCACGGAGCGGCGGTACTGCTCCGCGTTCGTGTCATTGAGCAGGTGCGAGCGCATGGTGGGGGTCCTCCGGGGGGTGGGGACGAGGTCTGCTGCGGGACGGGCTCGGGACGGAGCATCGGGTTCAACTTAGGTTAGCCTAACCTAAGTAGCGCTGGGGGGAACCTGGCGTCTGCCGTGACCGTGATCACGTCGGCGCCCCCACGCAACTGCCCCTGGGGGCACGGGTGGTGGCTATTCCGACGCGCGGAGCTGTTCCTCGTTCATGCCCTGGCGCCAGTACCCGACGAAGGTGATCCGGCGCCGGTCGACCCCGCGTTCTTGGACGAAGTGGCGGCGCAACGCCTTCACACACCCCGACTCGCCCGCGATCCAGACGTACGGGTGCTCGGCGGCCGGGAGCCGGGCCTCCCGGAGGGCGTCCACGGAGCTCTCCCCGACCACCCAGGTGACCTCGGCGTCCGCGGCCGTCGCCAACCTCTGCACGTTCCGGGCGTCGGACGCCTCCAGCCAGACCCGGACGCGCTGTCCGGCCGGCAGGGACTCCAGGATCGACGCGACGGCCGGAAGGGCGGTCTCGTCGCCCCACAGCACGATCAGATCGGTGTCCGCGGGCGGCCGGAACCGGATCGCGCGGTTGTCCGCCAGGGCCGGGCCCAGCAGGACGACCCGGTCCCCGGCGCCGGCGCCCGAGGCCCACGCGGAGGCGGGCCCGGCCGGGGTGTGCAGCACGAAGTCGATGTCGATCTCGTCGGGATCGCGCCGCAGCGCACGCAGCGTGTACGACCGCATCACCGCCCGCACACCGTCCGGCAGTTCACGCCACGCCTGCCACCAGCCGTCCCCCAGCTCGAAGGGAACGGCCGGCACGGACTGCCCCGGGTGCGGCAGGAACAGCGACAACGACTGGTCGCGCCCGTCGGAGAAGAAGTGCCGCAGGTCTTCCCCGGCGAAGGTGACCCGGACCAGGGAGGAGCCGAGTCGCCGAGTGCGTACGACCTGGAGGGAGAAGAACCGGAAGGGCGCGACAACGGCGGTGGTCACGGGGGCGCTCCTGTAGACGTGGGGAGGGGTGGCTCACCTGCTTTTCAGGGGCGCGGGGCCGCATCGCTATGCGGCCCCGCCGGGTGGGCGCGACCAGCCACGAGGGGCCCGCAGTTCACCCACGACCGAAGCCACCCGTTGGTCAGGAAACCTTCTTGGCCTTCTCGAGCGCCTCGGCGAGGTTCTCGAGCAGCGGCACACACTTCGCGTACGAAAGGATCGGCTCCGGCGAGCGCGCGATGACCTGCCCCGCCTTCACCGCGGGCAGCTTCTTCCAGGTCGCCTCGGCGATGTCGGCGGGCTGGATCGTCGAGGACCGGTCGTCCATCATGATGATGTCGGCCGCGTACTTGTCGACGTTCTCCCAGCTCAGCGACTCGTACCAGCCGCCACCCTCCGCCTTCGCGCTCTCCGGCGGCTCGATGAAGTTCACGCCGAGGGCCTTGAAGTACTCCAGGTCGATGGAGAGGTTGGTGCCGGAGACGTAGAAGAGCGCCTCGCTCGCGGAACCGGCCAGGACCTTGATCTCGGGCTTGGCCTTGGCGGCGGCGCGCAGCCGGGCGGCCGCGTCCTCGAACTTCTTCTTGGCGTCGGTGACCGCGGCCGCCGTCATGTCGGCGCCGAGCGACTCGGCCAGCTCCCACATGCGCTGGAGCGGAGCGGTCAGCTGACGGTCGTAGACGGAGACGCCGACGCTCGGGGCGAGCTTGGCGATCTTGTCCTTGGAGGCCTCGGGGACGTACCAGAGGGTGCCGGCGTTGTCGAACATCGTGGAGATGAGCACATCGGGGGCGAGGGCCGCGTACTTCTCGACGTTGAACTCGTCCCACACGTTGCCGAGGACCGTCACCTTGGTGACGTCCATGTCGCCGGCCTGGACGTCGGCCTTGCCCGCGGCCGTTCTGGTCGGGCCGAAGACACCCTTGACCTGGATGCCGTAGTCGTAAAGGGCGGCGCCGACGCCGGTGAAGGCGACGATGTTCGCGGGGATCTCGTCGAGCTTCACCGTGGTGCCGCGGTCGTCCTTGAAGGTCCAGGAACCGGACTTGGCCGAGGCGCTCGCCGACGACCGGGAGCCACTGCTGCTCGCGTCGTCGTCCCCGCAGGCGGCGAGGGCGGCACCGAGGCCCAGGGCGCCACCGGCGGCGAGGATGCCACGGCGGGTGGGACGAGCGGCTCTGGCGTTGGACATGTGTCTGGCTACTTTCGGACGGGGCGGATCACCCGAGGACGGTTCGAACGTAGGTTAGCCTAACCTCAGCTCGTGTCCAGAGGGTGGTTCCAGGTCGTGGAACGCCTCCGCCGACGCATGCCTGCTTTCTGTGCACCTCCTGTGGATCGAAGGTGTACGGAATGTCAGGGGGCCCATTCAGGACCGGAGTTGCTGTTCCCTCCGAGGATGCGAAGAGCGGCCGGACGGCCTCAGGGCATGCCAGGGAGGCCGCCGTACCGGCCCGGATCGAGCGGTACGGGGACCTCGTGCGCGCACAAGACCCGCGACGGTCAGGTCGACTTCCGGTCAGGACTCAGCAGGGCAGCCCCAACTCGCGGGCGATCAGCATCCGTTGCACCTCGCTCGTACCCTCCCCGATCTCCAGGATCTTGGAGTCGCGCCACATCCGGGCCACCGGGTACTCGTTCATGAAGCCGTAGCCGCCGTGCACCTGGGTGGCGTCGCGGGCGTTGTCCACGGCGATCGTCGACGAGTAGAGCTTGGCGAGGGCCGCCTCCTTCTTGAAGGGGTCGCCGGCCACCAGCCGCGAGGCCGCGTCCCGCCAGGCGAGGCGGGCCGTGTGCGCCTTCATCTCCATGTCGGCGATCTTGAACTGGATGGCCTGGTTGGCGCCGATCGGACGGCCGAACGCGTGCCGTTCCTTCGCGTACTTCACCGACTCGTCCACACAGCCCTGCGCGAGGCCGGTCGCGAGCGCCGCGATGGCGATGCGCCCCTCGTCGAGGATCCGCAGGAACTGCGCGTATCCGCGGCCCTCCTCGCCCAGCAGGTTCGCCGCCGGGACCCGCACGTCCGAGAAGGACAGCTCACGGGTGTCGGAGGCGTTCCAGCCGACCTTCGAGTAGGGGCTCGCCACCGTGAAGCCCGGCGTGCCGGACGGGACGATGATCGCCGAGATCAGCGGTCGGCCGTCCGGCTTGCGGCCGGTCACCGCCGTGACCGTGACCAGCCCCGTGATGTCCGTGCCCGAGTTGGTGATGAAGCACTTGGTGCCGTTGATCACCCACTCGTCCGTCTCGGGGTCGAGCCGGGCCGTCGTACGCGTCGCGCCCGCGTCGGAGCCGCCGTCCGGCTCGGTCAGCCCGAAGGCGCCCAGGATCTCGCCGGAGCACAGCCGCGGCAGCCACTCCCGCTTCTGCTCCGGGGTCCCGAAGAGATGGATCGGCATGGCGCCCAGCGAGACGCCCGCCTCCAGGGTGATCGCCACGGACGAGTCGACGCGGGCGAGTTCCTCCAGCACGATGCCGAGGGCGAGGTAGTCGCCGCCCATACCGCCGTGCTCCTCGGGGAACGGCAGCCCGAACAGGCCCATGCGGCCCATCTCGCGGACGATCTCGTACGGGAACTCGTGCCGCTCGTAGAAGTCACCGATCTTGGGCGCGACCACGTCGTGCGCGAACTCCTCGGCAGTGTGGCGGAGTTCTTCCAGTTCGGGGGAGAGACGGTGGTCCATGTCGGGTCACTGCTCCTTGTGGGGCTCTGTGGTGGTGCCCAGTGCTCGGACGGTGCGGGAAGGGCTGGGTCGGCCCAGTCGGCCGGCCATCCACTCGCTTGTGGCGACGAGACGGCCGAGGTCCACCCCGGTGTCGATGCCGAGGCCCCGCAGCATCCACACCAAATCCTCGGTGGCGAGATTGCCGGTGGCGGACTTGGCGTACGGGCAGCCGCCGAGACCGCCCGCCGAGGCGTCGACGGTGGTGACGCCGTGCTGGAGCGCGGCGAGCGTGTTGGCGAGTGCCTGGCCGTACGTGTCGTGGAAGTGCACGCCCAGCACGTCCGTGGGCACGCCCTGTTCGTTCAGCGCGGTCAGCAGGGCCCGGACGTGGCCCGGGGTGGCCACGCCGATCGTGTCGCCCAGGCTCAGTTCGTCGCAGCCCAGGTCGAGCAGGGCCCGGCAGACCCGGACGACCTGTTCGACCGGGACCGCGCCCTCCCACGGGTCGCCGAAGCACATGGAGAGGTAGCCGCGCACATGCACGTCCCGCGCCTTGGCCCGGGCCACCACCGGCTCGGACATCGCCAGCACCTCATCCACCGTGCGGTTGAGGTTGGCCTTGGCGAAGGACTCGGTGGCGCTGGCGAAGACGGCGACCCGGCGGGCGCCCAGGGAGAGCGCGCGGTCCAGGCCGCGCTCGTTCGGCACCAGGACCGGGAGCGCCACCTCGAGGCCGCTCACGCGCGGGAACAGCTCCTCGGCGTCCGCGAGTTGGGGCACCCAGCCGGGGTGGACGAAGCTGGTGGCCTCGATGGTGGTGAGGCCCGCGTCGGCGAGGCGGTGGACGAACTCCGCCTTGACGGCCGTGGGCACGGTCGACTTCTCGTTCTGGAGCCCGTCGCGCGGACCCACCTCGTGGATGCGCACCCGCGTGGGCAGGCCCGCGGCCGGTACGGCCATGGGAAGGGTCACCGGTCCTCCTCCGCCGGGGCGATGACGGCCAGCACCTGGTCCATGGCGACCGTCGTGCCCGGCGTCACGTCCAGTTCGGCCACCGTGCCGGCGTGCGGGGCGGAGATGACGTGCTCCATCTTCATCGCCTCGACGACCAGCAGGGACTGGCCCGCGGCCACCTCGTCGCCGACGGCGACCTTCACCACCGTGACCGTGCCGGGCATGGGCGCGGTGAGCGAGTCGGCGCCCGCGTGGGCCCCTCGGGAGAGGGACTCGGCGACCGGATCGTGATCGCGCACATTCCAGGCGTCGCCGTCACGGCCGAGCCAGGCGCCGTCCGGCAGCGCGGCGAAGGACTGTGCGACGCCGTCGAGCCGGCAGGTGAACCGGGAATCCGCGCCCGGCGCCGGGAGCGGCCCTGCGGCGCCCCGCAGCGGGGTGTCCGCCCCGGCGGGCAGCACCTCGGCCGTGCCGTCCGCCGTGCCGCGCACGCGGACGGTCACCGGGTCGTGTCCCGGCACATGCAGGTGGTGTGCCGTCCAGGCGGGCTCACCGCCCAGTCGCCAGCCGTCCGCGACGGAGAAGGGGTCCACCCAGCCCGTACCGGGCGCGGGGGCGAGCGCGGCCTGGCGCAGCAGCGCGGCCGCCGCGTAGACGTCCTGCGGCACGTCGGCCGCGACGAGGCTCGGGGCCTCCCGCTCCACCAGGCCGGTGTCCAGCTCGCCTGCCACCACCGCCGGATGGGCCAGCAGCCGCCGCAGGAACCCGGCGTTGGTCTGCACGCCCAGCGTGACCGTCTCCGCGAGGGCCGCCCGGAGCTTGCGCAGCGCGGTCTCCCGGTCCGGTCCGTAGGCGATCACCTTGGACAGCATCGGGTCGTAGAGGCTGCCGACCTCGGTGCCCTCGCTCAGCCCGGAGTCGGTGCGCACGCCGTCGCCTTGGGGTTCGCGCAGCAGGAGCACCGTCCCGCCGGAGGGCAGGAACCCGCGCGCGGGGTCCTCGGCGCAGATCCGCGCCTCGACCGCGTGCCCGGTCAGCCGGACGTCCTCCTGGCCGAAGGACAGCGGCTCACCGGCGGCCACCCGCAGCTGCCACTCCACCAGGTCCAGGCCGGTGACCAGTTCGGTGACCGGATGCTCCACCTGGAGGCGGGTGTTCATCTCCATGAAGTAGTACGAGGACGGGTCGTTGCCCGGCACGATGAACTCCACCGTGCCCGCGCCCCGGTACCCGCACGAGCGCGCCGCCTGGACCGCCGCCTCGCCCATGGCCGCCCGGGTCTTGTCGTCCAGCAGGACGGAGGGCGCCTCCTCGACGATCTTCTGGTGCCGGCGCTGGAGGGAGCACTCGCGCTCGCCCAGGTGCACGACCGTCCCGTGGCCGTCGGCCAGGACCTGGATCTCGATGTGCCGGGGCCGGTCCACCCACCGCTCGACGAGGAGTGTGTCGTCCCCGAAGGAGGCGCGGGCCTCGCGGCGGGCGGCGGCGATCTCCTCGTCCAGCACGGCCAGGTCCCGCACCAGGCGCATGCCCTTGCCGCCGCCGCCGGCCGACGGCTTGAGCAGGACGGGCGCGCCGATCTCGCGGGCCGCGTCGGCGAGTTCGGCGTCGGTGAGTCCGCTGCCGCTCGACCCGGGGACGACCGGTACTCCGGCCGCCTGCACGGTCTCCTTGGCCCGGATCTTGTCGCCCATCAGGGAGATGGCGTCCGCGGGCGGCCCGATGAAGACCAGCCCGGCGTCGGCGCACGCGCGCGCGAAGCCGGCGTTCTCCGCGAGGAAGCCGTAGCCGGGGTGGACCGCCTGGGCGCCGGTGCGGGCGGCCGCCGCGAGCAGCCGCTCCACCGACAGATAGCTCTCGGCCGCCGGCGGCGGACCGATGTGTACGGCCGTGTCCGCCTCCCGGACGTGCCGGGCGTCCGCGTCGGCGTCGGAGAAGACGGCCACCGAGCGCACCCCCAGCGCGCGCAGGGTGCGGATGACGCGGACGGCGATCTCGCCCCGGTTGGCCACAAGCACGGTGTCGAACATCAAGGCTCCCCTCCTCACATCCGGAAGACGCCGAACTGGGGTTCACCCAGCGGCGCATGGGCACAGGCGGTCAGGGCGAGGCCCAGTACCTGCCGGGTCTCCAGCGGGTCGATGACCCCGTCGTCCCAGAGACGGGCGGTGGCGTAGTAGGCGTTGCCCTGGCGCTCGTACTGCTGCCGGACCGGTGCCTTGAAGGCCTCTTCCTCGTCCGCGGGCCACTCCTGGCCCCGCGCCTCGAGCTGGTCGCGCTTGACGGTCGCGAGGACGGAGGCGGCCTGCTCGCCGCCCATGACGGAGATCTTGGCGCCCGGCCACATCCACAGGAAGCGAGGGGAGTAGGCCCGGCCGCACATCGAGTAGTTCCCGGCGCCGTACGACCCGCCGACGACGACCGTCAGCTTCGGCACGCGGGTGCACGCGACGGCCGTCACCATCTTGGCACCGTGCTTGGCGATGCCGCCGGCCTCGTAGTCCCGGCCGACCATGAACCCGGAGATGTTCTGGAGGAACACCAGCGGGATCCCGCGCTGGTCGCACAGCTCGATGAAGTGGGCGCCCTTCTGGGCGGACTCGGAGAACAGGATGCCGTTGTTGGCGACGATGCCGACCGGGTGGCCGTGGATCCGGGCGAAGCCGGTGACCAGGGTCTGCCCGAACTCGGCCTTGAACTCCGCGAAGCGGGAGCCGTCGACCACGCGCGCGATGACCTCGCGCGCGTCGTAGGGGGTGCGGGAGTCGACGGGCACCGCGCCGTACAGCCCGTAGGGGTCGACCTTGGGCTCGACGGGCGCCCGCACCTCCCAGGGCAGGGGTCCGCGCGCGGGGAGCGTGCCGACGATGTTCCGGACGATGCGCAGCGCGTGCGCGTCGTCCTCCGCGAGGTGGTCGGTCACGCCGGACACCCGCGCGTGCACCTCGCCGCCGCCCAGCTCCTCCGCGGTGACGACCTCGCCGGTGGCGGCCTTCACCAGTGGGGGCCCGCCCAGGAAGATCGTGCCCTGGCCGCGGACGATGACGGCCTCGTCGCTCATGGCAGGGACGTAGGCCCCGCCGGCCGTGCACGAGCCCAGCACCGCCGCGATCTGCGGGATCCCGGCCCCGGACATCCGGGCCTGGTTGTAGAAGATCCGCCCGAAGTGCTCCCGGTCCGGGAACACCTCGTCCTGCATGGGCAGGAAGGCCCCGCCCGAGTCCACGAGATACAGGCAGGGCAGCCGGTTCTCGAGGGCGACCTCCTGGGCCCGCAGATGCTTCTTCACCGTCATCGGGTAGTACGTGCCGCCCTTGACGGTGGCGTCGTTGGCGACGATCACGCAGGCGCGCCCGCCGACCCGCCCGATCCCGGCGATGACCCCGGCCGCCGGGGCCTGCCCCTCGTACATGCCGTCGGCGGCCAGCGGGGCGAGCTCCAGGAAGGGCGACCCCGGATCCAGGAGGCTGTCGACCCGGTCCCGGGGCAGCAGCTTCCCGCGCGCGGTATGGCGCGCCCTCGCCTTCTCCCCACCCCCCAGCCGGGCCGCGGCCAGCTTGCCGCGCAGCTCGTCGACGAGTGCGCGGTGCGCCGCCTCGTTGGCCCGCCAGGCCTCCGACGCGGGGTCTGCCGCGCTCGTCAGCTCCGGTGCCTGCTCCATCCTTGCGGTCCCCTCACCCAGTGATCGACTGTTAATGAGCGTTAACCATTTCCTTCAGGTTAACGACCGCTAACCTTCCTGTCTAGAATTGCCCTCATGGCCACGAGAACCGACGCCCCCACCCGTCGCGAGCAGATCCTCAGGGAGGCCGCGCGGCTGTTCGCCGAGCGCGGGTTCCACGGCGTCGGGGTGGACGAGATAGGCGCCGCCGTCGGCATCAGCGGGCCGGGGCTCTACCGGCACTTCCCGGGCAAGGACGCGATGCTCGCCGAGCTGCTGGTCGGTATCAGCGGCCGGCTGCTGACCGGCGCGAAGCGGCGCCTGGAGGAGGCCGACGGCGTACCGCCCGAGGCGTTCCTCGACTCGCTCGTCGAGGGCCACATCGACTTCGCCCTCGACGACCGTCCCCTGATCACCCTGCACGACCGTGAGCTGGACCGCCTCCGCGACAGCGACCGCAAGCTGGTCCGCCAGCTCCAGCGGCAGTACGTCGAACTGTGGGTGGAGGCCCTGCGCGCCGTGTATCCGGACCTCGCCGAGCCGACCGCCCGCTCGGCGGTGCACTCCGTCTTCGGTCTGCTGAACTCCACCCCGCACCTCGGCCGACCGGGTTCCCTGCCGGGCCGCGCGGCCACGGCGGCGCTGCTGCACCGGATGGCCAGGGGGGCCTTCGCGGCGGCCGTGGAGTGACGAGCGTTACCCCCGCCCCACCCTGGACGCTGTTCGTACTCGCCGGTACGGTTGTTCTCTGAGCAAGCGCTTAGCCACCGGGACGGCCGCAATCACCCATTGAGCACCCCGACGGCGAGCAACCACATCCGCGAGAGCGGCGCCGGCTTAGGCGCAGAGAGGGGCCGGCGGTGCGCCGTACGGTGTTCAACGAGGACCACGAGGCGTTCCGGGAGACCCTGCGGGCCTTCATCGAGGCCGAGGTCGTTCCCGTCTACGACGAGTGGTTCGCGGCCGGCCAGGCGCCGCGCGACTTCTACTACAAGCTCGCCGAGCTCGGCGTCTTCGGCATCCGCGTCGACGAGGAGTACGGCGGCGCCGGCATCGACTCGTACAAGTTCGAGGCCGTGCTGTACGAGGAGACCGCCCGCGCGGGCGTCTCCTTCGGCGGCTCCGGTGTGCACGTGCTGCTCGGTCTGCCGTACCTCAAGCTGCTCGCCACCGACGAGCAGAAGAAGCGCTTCCTGCCGAAGTTCGTCTCCGGCGAGGAGATGTGGGCGATCGCGATGACGGAGCCGGGCACCGGCTCCGACCTCGCGGGCATGAAGAGCACCGCCAAGCTCTCCGAGGACGGCACGCACTACGTCCTCAACGGCTCCAAGACCTTCATCACCGGTGGCGTGCACGCCGACCGCATGATCGTCTGCGCCCGTACCGACGCGCCCAGCGCCGAGGACCGCCGCCACGGCATCTCCCTCTTCGTCGTGGACACCAAGGCCGAGGGCTACTCGGTCGGCCGCAAGCTGGACAAGCTCGGCCTGAAGACCTCCGACACCGCCGAGCTGGCGTTCGTCGACGTCAAGGTGCCCGTCGAGGACCTGCTCGGCGAGGAGAACAAGGGCTTCTACTACCTCGGCCACAACCTCGCCTCGGAGCGCTGGGGCATCGCCTACGGCGCGTACGCGCAGGCCAAGGCCGCCGTCCGGTTCGCCAAGCAGTACGTGCAGGAGCGCGTGGTCTTCGGCAAGCCGGTCGCGCACTTCCAGAACACCAAGTTCGAGCTGGCCGCCTGCCAGGCCGAGGTGGACGCGGCCGAGGCCGTCGCCGACCGCGCCACGGAGGCCCTGGACGCGGGCGAGCTGACCCCGGCCGAGGCCGCCAGCGCCAAGCTGTTCTGCACCGAGGTCGCCCACCGGGTGATCGACCGCTGCCTCCAGCTGCACGGCGGCTACGGCTTCATGAACGAGTACCCGATCGCCCGCCTGTACGCGGACAACCGCGTCAACCGCATCTACGGCGGCACCAGCGAGATCATGAAGTCGATCATCGCCAAGGACATGGGCCTGTAAGGCCCGGGAAACCTCAGGAAATCACTGGCGGGTACAACTGTCTCCCATGAGCCAGGCACTACAGGATCTCCTCGATCTGCTCGACCTCGAGCAGATCGAGGAGAACATCTTCCGCGGCCGGTCCCGCTCCGCCGTCGTCCCGCGCGTCTTCGGCGGGCAGGTCGCGGCGCAGGCACTGGTCGCCGCCGGACGGACGGTCCCCGAGGACCGCCTCGCCCACTCCCTGCACGCGTACTTCCTGCGCATGGGCGACCCGGGCGCGCCCATCGTCTACACGGTCGACCGGATGAACGACGGCCGGTCCTTCACCGCGCGCCGTGTCGTCGCCGTCCAGCACGGACAGCCGATCTTCGCGCTGTCCGCCTCCTTCCAGCGGTACGAGGAGGGCTTCGAGCACCAGGCCCCGATGCCGCCGGCCCCGGACCCGGCCACGCTGCCCACCTCCGAGGAACGGCTGCGCGGCTACGCCCACCTCGACCCCGAGGTCGTCGAGAGGTTCCTGGAGGCCCGCGAGGCGGTCGACCTGCGCTATGCCGACGAGCCGCCGTACGGCCGGTACGGCGCACCGCGCGAGCCGCACTCCCAGGTCTGGTTCCGCGCCAACGGCAAGCTGGCCGACGACCCTCTCCTGCACGTCGTCCTCGCCACCTACGTCTCCGACATGACGCTCCTCGACTCGGTCCTGCTCGCGCACGGGCGCGGCGGCTGGGCGGTCGGTGACGTGGTGGGGGCGTCCCTGGACCACGCGATGTGGTTCCACCGCCCGTTCCGCGCCGACGAATGGCTTCTGTACGACCAGGAGTCGCCGTCCGCGCACGGCGGCCGGGGCCTCGGCCAGGCCCGTATCTACACCCAGGACGGGCGGCTCGCCGTCTCGGTGATCCAGGAGGGCGTGGTCCGCGCCCCCCGCGGCGGCTGAGCCCCCGGCGCCGCACGCGCGCGTGCGGCGCCCCTGCCGGGGGGGACCTCGCCCAGGACGGGACCTAGTCGGTCAGTCCCGCCTCCGCCAGCAGATACGCCGTCATCACGTCGTAGTGACGCGGGCTGACGACGTGGTCGTCGAGGGGGACCGCCACCTGGACGGTGCCCTCCGACTCGGCGATGAACAGCGCCGGGTCGTTGCAGTCGGCGTAACCCACGGAGTCGACGCCGTGCTGCCCGGCGTAGCCCGCCCAGCCGTGGTCGGCGACGACCAGGTCGGGCAGCGGCCGGCCCTCGCGTTCGAGCGCGGTGAGGATGGCCTTCATCGGCTCACCCGAGTGGGTGTGCCAGAGGGTGGCGCCGTGTTCCAGAACCGCCACGTCGGCCAGCTGCCAGACGTACCCCTCGTCCGTCTGCAGCCCCTCCGGGATCACGACGATCTCGCAGCCGGCCGCGCGCAGGGCGGCGGCGGTGGCGCGGTGCACGTCGAGGAGACCGCCCGGGTGGCCGGTGGCGAAGAGGACCCGCTGCTGCCCCTCGGCCGCCTTGCGCAGCCGGGCCGCGAGCCGGTCCAGACCGTCGACCGTCAGCTCGGGGTCGATGGTGTCCTGGCCGTAGCGGTACTCGGCGTCGTCGTTCACACCGACCCGCTCCGCCATCACCGCGAGCACGTCCTGCTCGTCGGTCCAGCGGTCGCCGAGCTCCAGGCCGAGCCAGAAGTTGCGGACGCCGTTCGCGAGCTGGCGGTAGTGGGAGAGATTGTTCTCGCGGGGCGTGGCGACGTCCCCGGCGATACGGGTTCTGACGAGGTGGTCGACGAGTTCGGCGCGGCTGGGCGTCCCGGGTATCGGCATGGTTTCCATTGTGGGGCAGCGGACTGTGCGCGTCTGCGCTGTTCCGGACGCTGGGACACGCGTCACTCACCCCCGTCCGAGGGAGAACCACAGCTCCATCCGGACGTCCGGATCGTCCAGGTCCGTCCCCAACAGGGCCGCGCAGCGGGCGATCCGCTGCCGCACGGTGTTGCGGTGCACGGCCAGGGCCACCGCCGTACGGTCCCAACTCCCGTGCAGGGAGAGCCAGGTGCGCAGCGTCTCGATGAGCGCGGTGCTCGCGCCGCTCGCCTCGATGGGGGCGAGCAGCGCCCGGGCGTGGGCCCGGGCCTCGTCGTCGGGCACCAGGTCCAGCAGCCCGGATCCGGAGCCGTGGCGGACGAGTGCCGTACGGGTGGCGCGGGCCCGGGCCAGCGCGCGGGCCGCCTGCGCGTCGGCGGCGGGCCAGTCGGCGGGCGCCGCGTCCGCGCTGACGCCGAGGGTCCAGCCCGGCTGCGGCCCCGGCGCGGCGTCGGCCGGGACGAGGACCCGTACGACGTCGTGCGCGAGGTCGACCAGCGGTGATCCGAGACCGGCGCCGAGCGCGGCGGCGGCCACCGGGAGGTAGGGGTCCGCCCGATCGGGAGAAGCCGGGAGCGGGGGAGCCGGGAGCGGGGGAGCCGGGGACGAGGGGGCCCGGGCGTCCGGCCGGGCGTGCACGACGAGCCACCGCTCGCCCCCCAGCAGCGGGGCCACCTCGGCGGGCGCGGCCCCCAGCAGCAGCCGTACGAGCGCCGACGAGCGGGCCGCTCCCGAGCCGCTCTGGTGTTCGCCGGTGAGGAGGGAGAGCAGGACGGCGGCGACGGAGGCGATGGTGTGGTCCCCGGGGTCACGCCGGGGCGCCGCCACCCCGAGCACGAACCCCCGGCCGGCCCCGAGCGCGTAGGCGGCTAGGTGGGCCCCGTCGGAGGTGGTGTCGCTGGCGGTGGCGGAGGCGCGGGAGAGGAGGAGTCGGGCGAGCGCGGCGAGGGGGACGTCCGTCGCGGACGTCTGTCCCGCCCCCGCGATCTGCGTCCCCTCCGGCCCGTACAGCACCGCGCGCCCCCCGACCCGCTGGGCGAGCTGCCGCAGGACGGAGGGGACCGGGTCCGGGCGGGAGGCGGCGGCCGCGAGGCTCTGCTGGGCCTCCGTGACCCGGCGCAGCTCGGCGGTGCGGGCCCGCTCCATCAGCTGCCAGACCGCGCGGGCCACGGCCGAGAACGTCGTCTGCGGGGGCACCTCCAGGAGCGGCAGCCCGTACGTCTCGCAGGCGGCGACCAGCGCTCTCGGCACGGTGTCGTGCACCGGCGCGACCCCGAACCCGAGGGCCGCGCCGCCCGCCTCGACGATCCGCGAGACGTAGTCCTCGAAGTAGGTGCCCGACCCGGCCGCCTCCGGGATGTGCACGCCCGCCGTCAGCAGCAGCTCGCCGCCCAGGAGATACGGATACGGGTCGGCCATCTCCGAGGTGTGGGCCCCGTGCAGCACGACGCCGGGCTCGGCGGGACCGGCGATCTGCCGCAGGGCGAGGTCCTCGCGGGCCAGCAGGGCGGCGAGGGGGACCGGTGGGGTGGGGGGCACGGCGGGCTCCGGCACTATGGACGTTCCCTCCACTGGGCGCGGATCGAGTGGATGAAACGTACACTTCCGGGGCGCTTTTCGGCCACCTAGGGTCAACTCCCGAACCACCTCAGCCATCAAGAAGGGTGGGCCCCGTGGCCGTCGACTACACCGTGATCGCCGTCTATCTGGCCGGCATGCTGGCCATGGGCTGGTGGGGCATGCGCCGCGCCCGCTCGAAGAGCGAGTTCCTGGTCGCGGGGCGTCGCCTCGGGCCCGTCATGTACTCCGGCACCATGGCGGCGATCGTCCTGGGCGGCGCGTCCACCATCGGCGGCGTGGGTCTGGGATACCAGTACGGGCTGTCCGGCGCGTGGATGGTGTTCACCATCGGCCTGGGCCTGCTCGCCCTCTCCGTCTTCTTCTCGGCCCGCATCGCCCGCCTCAAGGTCTACACCGTCTCCGAGATGCTGGACCTGCGCTACGGCGGCCGGGCCGGCGTGATCTCGGGCGTGGTGATGTGGGCGTACACCCTGATGCTCGCCGTGACGTCGACCATCGCGTACGCCACCATCTTCGACGTCCTCTTCGACATGAACAGGACCGTCGCGATCATCCTCGGCGGCTCGATCGTCGTCGCGTACTCGACGCTCGGCGGCATGTGGTCGATCACCCTCACCGACATGGTGCAGTTCGTGGTGAAGACGATCGGCGTGCTCCTGCTGCTGCTGCCGATCGCGGTCGTCAAGGCGGGCGGCTTCAGCGAGATGAGGGCGAAGCTGCCGACCGGGTACTTCGACCCGCTGGGCATCGGCGGCGAGACGATCTTCACCTATGTGCTGATCTACACCTTCGGCATGCTCATCGGCCAGGACATCTGGCAGCGCGTGTTCACCGCCCGCGGCGACCGGACGGCGAAGTGGGGCGGCACGGTGGCGGGCACCTACTGTCTCGTGTACGCCCTCGCCGGCGCCGTCATCGGCACCGCGGCCAAGGTGCTCTACCCGAACCTCGCCTCCGCGGACGCCGCCTTCGCGACGATCGTCAAGGACGAACTCCCGGTCGGCGTGCGGGGGCTGGTGCTGGCCGCCGCGCTCGCCGCCGTGATGTCGACCTCGTCGGGTGCGCTGATCGCCTGCGCGACCGTCGCCAACAACGACATCTGGTCGCGGCTGCGGGGCGCCGTGAGCGCCGACGGCGAGGAACGCGACGAGGTCAGGGGCAACCGCCTGTTCATCCTCCTGATGGGCGTCGCGGTGATCGTCACGGCGATCGCCCTGAACAACGTCGTCGAGGCGCTGACGGTGGCCTACAACCTGCTCGTCGGCGGACTGCTGGTCCCCATCCTCGGCGGACTGCTCTGGAAGCGCGGCACGGTCCAGGGCGCCCTCGCCTCCGTCGTGGTCGGCGGCGTCGCGGTGATCGGCCTGATGGCCGGCTACGGCATCCTCGCCAACGAGCCGGTCTACTACGGCCTCCTCGGCTCCCTGGCCGCCTACCTCGCCGTCTCCCTGGCGACCCCGGCCACCGACCCCGCCGTACTGGCCGCCTGGCGCGAGCGACTGGCCGGCCGGACCCCCGAGACGGCCGGAACCTCCCCCGTTCCGGTGTCCCAGTAGAGTCGTACGAGAAGTAGTACATACGCGATGAAGCGTAAGAAAGAGAGCATTTGACCATGAGTGGCAACGAGACGCCCCGCGGCCCCGTCGACTCCTCCCGCGTCCCGCGGTACGCCGGCCCCGCGACCTTCGCCCGACTGCCCCGCCTCGACGAGGTCGGCCGCGCCGACGTCGCCGTGGTGGGCGTGCCGTTCGACTCGGGTGTCTCGTACCGGCCGGGCGCCCGCTTCGGCGGCAACGCGATCCGCGAGGCGTCCCGGCTGCTGCGGCCCTACAACCCGGCGCAGGACGCCTCCCCCTTCGCCCTCGCCCAGGTGGCGGACGGCGGCGACATCGCGGTGAACCCGTTCAACATCCACGAGGCCGTGGAGACGATCGAGGCGGCGGCCGACGACCTGCTGGGCACGGGCGCCCGCCTGATGACCCTGGGCGGCGACCACACCATCGCGCTGCCGCTGCTGCGCTCGGTCGCGAAGAAGCACGGACCCGTCGCCCTGCTCCACTTCGACGCGCACCTCGACACCTGGGACACGTACTTCGGCGCGGAGTACACCCACGGCACACCGTTCCGCCGGGCCGTGGAGGAGGGCATCCTCGACACCGAGGCCCTCTCCCACGTCGGCACCCGCGGCCCGCTGTACGGCAGGCAGGACCTGACCGACGACGAGAAGCTGGGCTTCGGCATCGTCACCTCGGCGGACGTCTACCGGCGCGGTGCCGACGAGATCGCCGACCAGCTGCGTCAGCGCATCGGCGACCGCCCCCTCTACATCTCCATCGACATCGACTGCCTCGACCCGGCGCACGCCCCCGGCACCGGAACCCCGGAGGCGGGCGGCATGACCTCGCGCGAGCTCCTGGAGATCCTGCGCGGCCTGGCCTCGTGCAACCTGGTCTCGGCGGACGTCGTCGAGGTGGCCCCCGCGTACGATCACGCGGAGATCACGTCGGTGGCCGCGTCCCACACGGCGTACGAACTGACCACCATCATGTCCCGACAGATTGCCGAGGCTCGCGCGAAGTGACTCACGACCACGACCTGGTGCTCCGGCCGACTCAGGCGCAGACCGCCGCTGCGCTGAACCCTCCCGCCGGCCGCAACGGCGGAGACCTGGTCGTGGAGACGCTGGCCGGGCTCGGCGCGACCACCGTCTTCGGGCTGCCCGGCCAGCACGCGCTCGGCATGTTCGACGCGCTGCGCCGCTCCTCGCTGCGGTACATCGGACTGCGGGTCGAGAACAACGCGGGGTTCGCGGCGGACGCGTACGGCCGGATCACCGGCGAGGCGGCCCCGCTGCTGCTGTCGACGGGCCCGGGCGCGCTGACCTCGCTCGCGGCGCTCCAGGAGGCCGCGGCCGCCTCGGCGCCGGTGCTGGCGATCAGCAGCCAGATCCCGACCGCCGGACTGGGCGGCGGCCGCCACGGCTACCTGCACGAACTGCCCGACCAGGCGGCCTCGTTCCGCGGCGTGGTGAAGTCGGTCCACACCGTCCGCACCCAGTCACAGATCCCGTCCGCGATCGAGGCGGCCTGGAAGTCCGCGCTGACCGTGCCGCACGGCCCGGTGTGGGTGGAGATCCCGCAGGACGTGCTGCTGGCGCAGACGCTGGTCCCGGTGGTGACCGGCGGCGACGCCTTCCCCGAAGAGCTGCCGCCGCGCCCCGAACTGACCGCCGTGGCAGCCGACCTGCTGTCGAAGGCGGCCCGTCCGGCGATCATCGCGGGCGGCGGAGTCGTACGGTCGGACGCCTCGGGCAAGCTGAAACAGCTGGCGGAGGTGTTGCAGGCCCCGGTGGTCACCACGCCCGGCGGCAAGGGGGCGTTCCCCTGGACGCACCCCCTCTCGCTCCAGTCCTGGATCGAGGACCGCCACACCACGGACTTCCTCGAGGACGCGGACGTCCTCCTGGTCATCGGCTCGGGGCTCGGCGAACTCTCCTCCAACTACCACACGTTCAAGCCGCGGGGCAGGGTCGTCCAGATCGAGGCGGACCTGGGGAAGCTGGAGTCGAACCATCCGGCGCTCGGCATCCACGCGGACGCGCGACTGGCGTTGCAGGCGCTGCTGGAGACGGTGGAGCCGGTGGTGGAGCGGGCCCGGCCGGAGGCCGCCGAGCGCGTCCGTGAGGTCCTCGCGAAGGTCGCCGACCGCATCGCCGCCCAGGAACTCACCCTGGAGCAGGAGGTGTTGGCGTCGGTCCGCCGGGCGCTGCCGGCCGACTCCCCGTCCTTCTGGGACATGACGATCCTCGCGTACTGGGCCTGGTCGGCCTTCGACGCGAAGGGCCCCAACCACATGCACTCGGCCCAGGGCGCGGGCGGCCTGGGGTACGGCTTCCCGGCGGCGCTGGGCGCGGCGGCGGCCGACCCGACCCGCCCGGTGCTGGCGGTATCGGGCGACGGCGGCGCGCTGTACTCGATCGCGGAGCTGGCGACGGCCAGGCAGTACGACCTGAACGTCACCTGGCTGATCGTCGACGACGGCGGCTACGGCATCCTGCGCGAGTACATGACCGACGCCTTCGGCGAGCCCACGGCCACCGAACTGACCCGCCCGGACTACGTGGCCCTGGCGGAGTCCTTCGGGGTGCCGGGGGTGCGGACCTCTGCGCAGACCCTGGAGGCGGACCTGGCGAAGGCCTTGTCCACGCCCGGTCCCGCAGTGGTCCTCCTCCCGGCGGTGCTGCGGATGTTCGCGCCGACGCATCTCTCCTAACCGAAGCCGATCGCCGGGTTGATACGGTCCCGCCATGTCTGGAGCACACGGATCACCCGGCCCCGTCACCGCCGACGACGTACAGGAAGCGGTCCGGTCGGCGGTGGCCGCCCTGCGGGGGGCCGAGGTCGCCGACTGGGACGCCAAGGCCGGTTCGCTGGACTGGAGTTGCTGGGAGACCGTCGAGCATCTGGCCGACGACCTGTTCGCCTACGCCGCCCAGCTGGGCCCGCGGGACGCGCCGTCGGACACCGAGGTGCCCTTCGTGTGGCGCGCGGAGCGGCCCGGTGCGCCGGCGAACGTGATCTTCGCGGACCGGACGGCCGGGCCGGCCGGACTCGCGCGGGTGCTGGAGGCCTGCGGGGCGCTGCTGACCGCCATGGTGCGTACGGCACCGGCGGGCGTCAGGTCCCATCACGTCTTCGGGGCCTCCGACCCCGAAGGGTTCGCCGCCATGGGCGTCGTCGAGACGCTGGTGCATCTGCACGACGTCGCCGAGGGGCTCGGGGTCCCGTGGGAGCCGGACCCCGCACTGTGCGACCGGGTGCTGGCGAGGCTCTTCCCGGACGCCCCGGACGCCCCGGACGCCCCGGACGCCCCGGACGCCCCCGCCGGCCCCGACCGGTGGGCCACCCTGCTGTGGGCCACCGGCCGGGGCGAGATCCCGGGGCACGCCCGCCTCACGCGGTGGCGCTGGTACGGCGCTCCCCGCGGCGAGCGGTAGGGCTCGGCAGGCGTCCGGGCACGCCGTCCGGGCACTCCGGGCGGGCTGCCCGTGAACGCCGAAAGGGACCGAACGCCCCTGGAATCGAGGGAAGTTCGGCCCCTTCACGGTCGTGCTCCAGCTGCTACCAGATCGCCTCGACCCACTCCGGGTGGTCGATGAACGGGTTGCGGTTGTGCTGGTAGGTGTCGTAGATGACCTGGTTGCGCTTCTCCTCGAAGGCGCTCGGCGGGTCCGCCTCGTTCCACGCCTTGAGGATGGAGAGCTTGCCCATGTACGGGTTGCTGCCGTTGCCGACCTTCTCGTTGGGCTCCAGGTTGGCGAAGCCGTCGTCACCCTCGTAGCGCACGGCCATGTAGAGGATCATGCGGGCCACGTCGCCCCGGTCCGCGGCGCGCGGCGCGAAGGAGTCGGAGTCGACGGTGCTGCCGCCGCCGTTGGTGACCGCGCTGCCGCCGTTGTCGAAGTCCAGGTTGCCGCGGATGCTGTTGACCTGGACGTCCGCGGGACGCAGGTGGTGCAGGTCCGTGCCCGGACCGGTCACCTCGCCGAAGTCGCCGTGGGACTTGGCCCAGGTGTGCTCGCGGTTCCAGTCGCCGACGTCACCGCCGTTGAGGGACTTGGCTCGCGAGACACCGCTGTACAGCAGGATCACGTTGCTGCTGTTGTTCGGGTCCTGGTCGGTGGCCTTCAGGGCGTCCCAGACCGCGGAGTACGAGATCTTCGTCTGGCTGCTGATGATCGTGTGCAGCGAGGACTTCAGGCTCGTGCCCGTCTTGCCGACCGCGTTCTTGTAGTACGTCGCGTCGTAGGCCGTCGTGGTCGCCGCGGCGGGGGTCGCGGTGAGCGCGGGCGCGGTGAGACCGACCAGGACGGCAGTGGTGGCAAGCGCCACCGACTTCCATCGGCGTATGCGTGTCGCCAGCATGTGGGGTGTCCGATCTACGCGGGTTGATTGGAGGCGGCAATCGGGAGAGTGACATGCACATGCGGTCATGGCAATGAATCTGACATGTCCATCAGGTGACAGGAACCGGCAAATTGCCCCTTGTCTACGCGAGTTGAACGCGCTTTCTTACGCCGAAACGGCCCCCGACAGTCAAGTCAGGGGCCGTTCCGCACCGTTGGGCCGTGGCGGTCAGCTCACGTCCGAGGCGTCCAGTCGGTAGACCGTCGACTGGTTGCTCTGCGTCGAGGTGTCCGTGCCCGAGGCGTCCGATCCGGAGGTCTCGGTGCCGGACCCGGACGCGGTGCCCGAGCCGGACGCGGAGGTCGCCGTCGAGCTGTAGGCGCTCTCCTTCACCGCCGTGCCGTTCTTCTGCACCCAGGCGGTGATCTCCTGGTTCAGGCTGCTGTTGCCGCCCATACCGCCGCCGCCGAGCTGGATGTAGTGCAGCTCGCCCTTCTTCACCAGTTCCTTGAGCTTGGCGAGGGTCATCGCCTGGTCGCTGCCGGTGAAGCCCCACATGGAGATGACGGGCTCGCCGCTGCTGAGGATCATCTGGCCCGCGCTCTGCGAGTTGGAGACCGCGATCAGCCAGGTGGCGCCGTCCTGGTGCTTCTCCAGGTACGAGATGAGCTCACTGTCGGCGCCGCCCATGCCGCCACCGCCCATACCGCCGCCGCCACCCGTACCGCCGCCGGGGCCACCGCCGGAGCCGCCCGGAGCCGTGCCGCTCTCGCCGCCGCCCTGGGTGCCACCGGGGAACTGCCCGTTCGCGCCGCCCTGTTGGCCGCCCTGGCCGCCCTGGCCGCCGCTCGGCGCGCCGCTGGGGGCGCCGCCCTGCGGGAGTTCGCCGTTGCCGCCGCCCGGCGTCATCTGGCCGCCCGCGCCGCCCGGGAACTCGCCGTTCGCCTGGCCGCCCTGCTGCGTGCCACCGGGCGCCTGGCCACCGGGACCGCCGTTGCCGCCGCCGGAGCCGCCCCGGCCACCGCCGCCACCGGGACCGCCCATGCCGCCACCGGTGGACGGACCCGCGGTCGGGTTGGTGCCGCCCATCATGCCGCTGGAGGAACCGAAGGCCGGCGAGGCGGCGTACGCCGTCGGACCGGCGAGGGCCGCCACGATCGCCGCGGCGACGGACGCGCCGAGCAGCCGGACCCTGGTGCCGGAGCTCGCGGACCGCAGCACGAACAGGCCCACGATCGCGAGGACCATGACCACGCCGACGACCGGCCACAGCCAGGTGTTCCAGCCGGTGGCGCGCCTCAGCAGCACGATCGCCCAGCCGCCGGTGACCGCGAGCCCCACGGGCAGCACCCACGACCAGCGGGCGTCACCGCCGCGGAAGGCACGCCACAGCATGACGCCGCCGCCCCCGCACAGCGCCGCGATGCCCGGGGCGAGCGCGGTCGTGTAGTACGGGTGCATGGTGCCCTCGGCCATGGCGAAGGTCAGGTAGTGCAGCACCAGCCAGCCGCCCCACAGCACCAGGGCGGCGCGGGTCGGGTCGGTGCGCGGGGCCCGGCCGCGCAGCACCAGGCCGGCGACGAGCGCGATGCCCGCGAAGGGGATCAGCCAGGAGATCTGACCGCCGAGGACGTCGTTGAACATCCGGCCGATGCCCGCGGTCCCGGCGAAGGAGCCGCCGCCTCCGCCGCCCCCGCCGTTGCCCTCGCCGCCGAGGACCCGGCCCAGGCCGTTGTAGCCCATGATCAGGTCCCAGGCGCTGCCGTCGGTCGAACCGCCGATGTACGGCCGGTCGTCGGCGGGCACCAGGGACACGGCCGTCGCCCACCAGAAGCTGGCGACGGCGAGTGCCACGGCGGCCAGCGCCAGGTTCACGGCCTTCTTCTTCCAGCCGAGCCTCGACGCGTACAGGTAGACGGCGAAGACGGCGGGCAGGGCGATGTAGCCCTGGAGCATCTTGGTGTTGAAGGCGAGCCCGAAGCAGGCCGCGGAGCCGAGGAGCGGCAGCAGCCGGTCGTCGCGCGTGGCGCGCAGCGCGAGAGCGGCGCCGGCCACCATCAGCAGCACCAGGATCGTGTCGGGGTTGTTGTCGCGGTTGATGGCGACGGTGATCGGCGTCAGCGCGAGCACGAGTGCCGCGACGGCGGCGGCCGCGTGTCCGAAGACCCGCTTCACGCTGGAGTGCAGGATCCAGATCGTGCCCAGCGCCGCCGCGACCTCCGGCAGCATCATCTGCCAGGTGCCGAACCCGAGGATCCGGCAGGACAGGCCCATGATCATGAGCGCGAACGGCGGCTTGTCGACGGTGATGAAGTTCCCGGCGTCCAGTGAGCCGAAGAACCACGCCTTCCAGCTCTGCGTGCCGCTGTAGATCGCGGAACTGTAGAAGCTGTTGAGGCTCGACCCGGACAGGTTCCAGGAGTAGAGCACCGCCGCCAGGATCATGATCGCGATCAGTGCGGGCAGCGACCAGCGTGGCGCCCTGTCCGGCGGGGGCGCCGCCGGGGCCGTCTCGCAGGCCGTCGGCGGGGACCGGTCCGCGGACACGGCGGGGGGCACGGTCGGGTGGGGGAGGGGATCGGTGGCAGATGTCACCCTGCGCATGCTGTACGGCCGTTGTGGGTGGTCGCTGTGGTCAAGCTGGCCGCCGCCTGTGAGAACGCACAGGCCGCGGTAACGCGTTGCCCAGGCTTTCCCCAACATCCGAGGTGATGCGTACGACCCCGGTGATGCGTACAACCTTTCGTACGAACCTGTGTGTCAACAGGTCATGACTCACCGGACACGAAGAAGCAGAAGGCTGTTCGGCGCCGGGCTCACCGCCGGCGTTCTCATAACCGGCGTGGCCGCCGCCGCACCCGCCGCGGCCGCCACGCCCACCGTGAGCTGTACGTCGGCCAGGGCAGGGCTGGCGGCCAAGCTGAAGAAGGACATCACCGCCGCGCTCGTGAACCGCAAGGGCACGGTCGCCGTCGGCCTCTACGACCGCACCACCGGCACCACCTGCACCCTGCGTGCCTCCACCGCCTACGACTCGGCCAGCGTCGTCAAGGTCACCGTCCTCTCCGCGCTGCTGTGGGACGCGCAGAAGACCGGCCGGGCGCTGACCAGCCGTGAGAAGACCCTCGCCACGGCCATGATCACCAAGTCGGACAACGCCTCCACCTCCACCCTGTGGAAGCAGCTCGGCCCGACGAGGATCAAGAACTTCCTGACGGCCGCGAAGATGACGCAGACCAAGCCGGGCGCGAACAACTACTGGGGCCTGACCCAGATCACCGTCACCGACGAGCAGAAGCTGCTGAAGCTGCTCACCGCCAAGAACACGGTCCTCACCGACGCCTCGCGCGCCTACGTCAACACGCTGATGGGCCAGGTCGTCTCGGCGCAGCGCTGGGGCACCCCCTACGGCAGGCCGGCCGGGGTCAGCTGGCACGTCAAGAACGGGTGGCTGTCGCGCGCCACGCACGGCTGGCGGGTGCACAGCGTCGGCACCTTCAAGGGCGGCGGCCACGACTACGTCATCACCGTCCTCACCCACGGCAACAGCACGATGAACTACGGCATCACGACCATTCAGGGCGTCGCCAAGGTCATCCACAAGGACCTGGCCGCTTCCTGAGCGAGCCTTTACGCGGTGTCCCACCGCACGTCACCGGCCCGACCTACGGTGACGCCCATGCGCCTGCGAACCGTACTCGCCACCCTCACCGCCGGCCTGGCGGCGGCCACCACTCTGACCGCCGCCGGGCCCGCGAACGCCCACCCGGCCACGAACACCGCAACAGACACGGCCACGAGCAACGCCTGTTCACCCGCCGTCTCCCTCGACGGCTTCTCCGACGCCCTCGACAAGACGACCTTCGACGGCACCTTCGTCGGCAACTTCTCCGCGCTCGCCCTGGACAGGGACGGCTCCCTCGCGGCCCTCTCCGACCGCTCCTCGCTCTTCGGCCTGGACGCCAAGACACTCGCCCCGAAGTCGGTCGTCCCGCTCGCCGACGAAAGCGGCGCCGCACTCGACAGCGAGGGTCTCGCCATCGACCGGGACGGCACCCGGCTGATCACCTCCGAGACCGAGCCGTCCATCCGCCGCTACAGCCGCGACGGCAAGATCCTCGACCGCCTCCCGGTCCCGGCCTCGCTCCTCGTCGCCCCGGCCGGCCGCGCCACGTCCAACCAGACCTTCGAGGGCCTGACGCTGCAGCCCGGCGGACGCACCCTCCTCGCGTCGATGGAGTACGCGATCTCCGGCGACAGCACGGGCATCGTCCGCTTCCAGACCTGGCAGCGGCACCACGGCCGGTTCGCGCTCTCGGCCCAGTACGCGTACCGCACCGACTCCGGCCTCGGCGTCCCCGAGGTCCAGGCCCTGCCCGACGGCCGGCTCCTCGCCCTGGAACGCGGCTTCACCACCGGCGTCGGCAACACGGTCCGCCTCTACCTGGCCGACCCCCGCCACGCCACGGACACCGGCGGCGTCGAGAACCTCACCGGCCAGGACGGCGTGCGCCTGGTGCGCAAGACGCTCCTCGCCGACATCGTGAACTGCCCGTCACTGGGAGCGACCGCCAAGCAGCCCCAGCTGAACCCGCTGCTCGACAACATCGAGGGCATGGTGATCACGGGCCGCGCCAAGGGCCGCGTGGAGGTGCTCCTGGCCAGCGACGACAACCAGAACGCGGCACAGACGACGCGCTTCTACCGGCTGCGCGTACGCGTCTGACCGCCTCCGGCCGCCGCTGACCGACTGTGATCGTGCGTCCACGATTGTTGCGGAGGGATGAAATCCGCTTCTGCCGGCGTTGGTGCCTTCCGGCAGACCAGGACGACTGGGACGACAGGAAGGCACCGGCGTGGCAGTGCAGCAGGGGGAGCGGCGACGGGGCTGGGCGCGCAGACTGGCCGGGTACGCCTGGGGCCACCGGGTGGACGTCCTGCTCGCGCTGGGCTCCTCGCTCGCCGGCATGGCCGTCCTGGCACTGGTCCCGCTGGTCACCAAGGTGATCATCGACGATGTGATCGGCGACCACACCCGGGGCATGGGCCCCTGGGCGGGCGCCCTGATCGCCGCCGCCGTCCTCGTCTACGTCCTCACCTACGTCCGCCGCTACTACGGCGGCCGCCTCGCCCTCGCCGTCCAGCACGACCTGCGGACCGCGATGTTCGAGACGATCACCCGCCTCGACGGCCGGCGTCAGGACGAGCTGTCCACCGGCCAGGTCGTGGGCCGCGCCACCAGCGACCTCCAGCTCATCCAGGGTCTGCTCTTCATGCTCCCGATGACGATCGGGAACCTGCTCCTCTTCCTGATCTCCCTGGTCGTCATGGCCTGGCTGTCCCTCCCGCTCACCCTGGTCGCCCTCGCCGTGGCACCCGCCCTCGCGTACATCGCCCGACGCAGCCGCACCAAGCTCCACCCCGCCACCTGGTACGCCCAGGCCCAGGCGGCGGCCGTCGCGGGAGTGGTCGACGGAGCCGTCAGCGGCGTACGGGTCGTGAAGGGGTTCGGCCAGGAGGACCAGGAGACCGGCAAACTGCGCGAGGTCGGCCGCCGGCTCTTCGCCGGCCGGCTGCGCACGATCCGCCTGAACTCGGCCTACACCCCCGCCCTCCAGGCCGTCCCCGCCCTCGGCCAGGTCGCCATGCTGGCGCTCGGCGGCTGGCTGGCCGTGGGCGGCCACATCACCCTCGGCACCTTCGTCGCGTTCTCCACCTACCTCGCCCAGCTCGTCGGCCCGGTGCGGATGCTCGCCGTGGTCCTCACGGTCGGCCAGCAGGCCCGCGCGGGCACCGAACGCGTCCTGGAGCTGATCGACACCGAGCCTTCGATGAAGGACGGCACCAAGGCACTGCCCGCCGACGCCCCCGCCACCGTCGAGTTCGACGACGTGACCTTCGGCTACGACCCCGGCCGGCCCGTCCTCGACGGCCTCACCTTCGAGATCCGCCCCGGCGAGACCCTCGCGGTGGTGGGCTCCTCCGGCTCGGGCAAGTCCACCGTCTCCCTCCTCCTGCCCCGCTTCTACGACGTCGGCCGGGGCGCCGTCCTCATCGGCGGTCACGACGTCCGCGAGCTCACCCTCGACTCGCTGCGGGCCGCGATCGGCCTGGTCCCCGAGGACTCGTTCCTCTTCTCCGACACCGTCCGCGCCAACATCGCGTACGGCCGTCCCGACGCAACCCAGGAGCAGATCGAGGCGGCCGCCCGCGCCGCCCAGGCCGACCGGTTCATCGCCGAGCTGCCCCAGGGCTACGACACGACGGTCGGCGAACACGGCCTCACCCTCTCCGGCGGCCAGCGCCAGCGGGTCGCGCTCGCCCGGGCGATCCTCACCGACCCGCGCCTGCTGGTCCTCGACGACGCGACCTCCGCCGTCGACGCGGCGGTCGAGCACGAGATCCACGAGGCCCTCAAACAGGTCATGCAGGGCCGCACGACGCTGCTCATCGCGCACCGCCGCTCCACCCTCAACCTCGCCGACCGCATCGCCGTCCTGGACGCCGGCCGCCTGGCCGACCTCGGTACCCACGAGGAGCTCCAGGAGCGCTCCGCGCTCTACCGCCGCCTGCTCACCGACCCCGACGAGCTCGGCGGGGTCTCGCCCGGCCACGCCCAGCCGGTGACGCCGGGCGAGGACACCTCCGTCCGCGACGAACTGGACGCCGAGTTCGACGCCGAGCGCGGGGTGACCCCCCGGCTGTGGACCGGCGACCGGGAGCCGAAGGACACCGCCCTCTCCGGGATGCCGGCCACCCCCGAGCTGCTCGCCCAGATCGAGGCGCTGCCGCCGGCCGCCGGCACCCCCGACGTCGACGAGCGGCAGGCGGTCCGGCCCGAGGCGTCGTACGGCCTGCGCAGGCTGCTGGGCGGCTTCGGCGCGCCCCTCCTCGTCAGCCTCGGCCTGGTCGCCGTCGACGCCGGGACGAGCCTGCTGCTGCCGGTGATGATCCGGCACGGCATCGACCAGGGCGTGACCCGGGCCGCGCTGGGCGCCGTCTGGGCGGCCTCGCTGCTCGCGCTGCTCGCCGTGCTGGTGCAGTGGATCGCGCAGACCGGCGAGATCCGGATGACCGGCCGCACCGGCGAACGCGTCCTCTACACCCTCCGGCTGAAGATCTTCGCCCAGCTCCAGCGTCTCGGACTCGACTACTACGAGCGGGAGCTGACCGGCCGGATCATGACGAGGATGACGACGGACGTCGACGCCCTCTCCACCTTCCTCCAGACCGGCCTGGTCACGGCCTTCGTCTCGGTCGTCACCTTCTTCGGCATCATGGGCGCCCTGCTGGTCATCGACGTACAGCTCGCGCTGGTCGTCTTCGCGACGCTCCCGCCGCTGGTCGTCGCCACGTACTTCTTCCGCCGGGCGAGCGTGAAGGCGTACGAACTCGCCCGCGAGCGGGTGTCGACGGTCAACGCCGACCTCCAGGAGTCGGTGTCCGGGCTCAGGATCGTGCAGGCCTTCCGACGCGAGCGGGACGGCGCGGCACGGTTCGCCGAGCGCAGCGAGAGCTACCGCGCGGCACGTATCCGGGGCCAGTGGCTGATCTCGGTCTACTTCCCGTTCGTGCAGCTGCTGTCGTCCGTCGCGGCGGCGGCGGTCCTGATCGAGGGCGCGGGCCGGGTGGACGCGGCGACCCTCACCACCGGCGCGCTGGTCGCGTACCTCCTCTACATCGACCTGTTCTTCGCCCCCGTCCAGCAGCTCTCCCAGGTCTTCGACGGCTACCAGCAGGCGACGGTCTCCCTGGGCCGGATCCAGGAGCTGCTCCGGGAGCCGACGTCCACCCAGCCCGCCGACGACCCGCGCGAGGTCCTCTCGCTGCGCGGCGAGATCGCCTTCGAGGACGTGCACTTCAAGTACGGCGAGGAGGAGGAGGCTCTGACCGGCATCGAGCTGAGCATCCCGGCCGGCCAGACCGTCGCCTTCGTCGGCGAGACCGGCGCGGGCAAGTCGACCCTGGTCAAGCTGGTGGCCCGGTTCTACGACCCCACCGGCGGCCGGATAACCGTCGACGGCACGGACCTCCGCTCCCTCGACCTCACCTCGTACCGCCACCGGCTGGGCGTCGTCCCGCAGGAGCCGTACCTCTTCCCCGGCACGGTCCGCGACGCCATCGCCTACGGCCGGCCCGACGCCACCGACGCCGAGGTGGAGGCGGCGGCCAGGGCGGTCGGCGCGCACGAGATGATCGCCACCCTCGACGGCGGCTACCTCCACGAGGTCGCCGAGCGCGGCCGCAACCTCTCCGCCGGCCAGCGCCAGCTGATCGCGCTGGCCCGCGCCGAGCTCGTCGACCCGGACGTCCTGCTCCTCGACGAGGCGACGGCCGCCCTAGACCTGGCCACGGAAGCCCAGGTCAACCAGGCCACAGACCGCCTGGCCGGCCGCCGCACCACCCTGGTCGTGGCCCACCGCCTGACCACCGCCGCCCGAGCGGACCGCGTCGTCCTCATGGCCCACGGCCGGGTCGTCGAGGACGGTACCCACGACGAGCTCCTGGCCCTGGGCGGACGGTACGCCCGCCTCTGGCGCACTTTCGTCGGCGAGGACGAGCCCGCGGCGGTGTGAGGGCAACCATTCGGCGCGCGTCGTGCGTCCGTACATCAGTACGGCGATCGGGAGTACGACGGGTGTGGAGGGGCGGGGACCGTGGGCACAGGTGCGAGAAGCGTGACAGTCCGGCGGCTGGTACTCGGGCTGGTCCTGCTGACCGTGTCCGGGCTGCTCGCCGTCGTCGCGCCGGGCAGTGCTCAGGCCGCGACCTCCGCCGGGTCCTGCACGGGCCGGAAGGTGCGGACCCTGCCCTTCTCCACCGGCTCCGTGCTGGTCTACAAGGACGGCGGCTACGTCTGTGCCGTCACCGTCCAGAAGAACCCCGGCACCAAGCGGCTGATCTCGGTGAGCGTGCAGGCACGCGGCCATGTCGCCGTGGCGAAGTCACGGAAGCACACGCGCAGTTCCCCGCCGGTCAGGGTCTACGCGGGGCACCGGTGCGTGCGGGTGACGGGCGCGGTGGCCGGCGGCTCGTACCGCTCGGGCTGGATGTTCTGCTGAATCCTCGGCCGAATCCACCACGGTCGATCGACGCGACGCGTCAACCCCCACTGGTGTGACGGGTGTTGCTCCGATAGCTTCCGGCGACGCACATCTGTCTCACAGGGAGGGTGCACGCGCATGCGCAAGGCGCTCAGATGGCTGCTGGCGCTCACGGTGCTCATAGGCACCTTGAGCACGGCGGCCACGGCAGGGGCGGCCACCGCCGCCGAGCCCAAGGCCACCGCCGGCACGGACATCAAGGACCAGCTCCTCGCCGTACCGGGCATGAGCCTGATCGAGGAGAAGCCGTACCCCGGCTACCGCTACTTCGTCCTGAACTACACCCAGCCGGTGGACCACCGGCACCCCGCCAAGGGCACGTTCCAGCAGCGGATCACCGTGCTGCACAAGGACACCGCGCGCCCCACGGTCTTCTACACCGGCGGCTACAACGTCTCCACCACCCCCAGCCGCCGCGAGCCCACCCAGATCGTGGACGGCAACCAGGTTGCCATGGAGTACCGCTTCTTCACGCCCTCCCGCCCCGACCCGGCCGACTGGTCCAAGCTGGACATCTGGCAGGCGGCGAGCGACCAGCACCGCATCTTCGAGGCGCTGAAGAAGATCTACACCAAGAACTGGATCTCCACGGGCGGCTCCAAGGGCGGCATGACCGCGACCTACTACGAGCGCTTCTACCCCAGGGACATGGACGGCGTGGTGGCCTACGTGGCCCCCAACGACGTCGTCAACGACGAGGACTCCGCCTACGACCGCTTCTTCGCGAGCGTCGGCACCGAGGAGTGCCGCGACCGCCTGAACGCCGTCCAGCGTGAGGCGCTCGTGCGCCGGGAGCCGCTGGAGAAGAAGTACGCGGACTACGCGGCGGCGGAGGGGTTCACCTTCACCACCATCGGCAGCCTGGACCGCGCCTACGAGGCGGTCGTCCTCGACTACGTCTGGGGCTTCTGGCAGTACAGCCTGCTGTCCGACTGCGAGTCGATCCCGGCGGACGCGGCCACGGCGACGGACGACGAGATCTGGACGTCCATCGACACGATCTCGGGCTTCTCGTTCTACACGGACCAGGGCCTGTCCCCGTACACCCCGTACTACTACCAGGCCGGCACCCAACTGGGCGCCCCCACCATCCACTTCCCGTCCATCGAGAAGAAGTACATCCGCTACGGCTACCAGCCCCCGCGCAACTTCGTCCCCCGCGACATCACCATGAGGTTCCAGCCGCGGGCGATGCGCGACGTCGACACGTGGGTGAAGCACAACGCCCACCACATGCTCTTCGTCTACGGCCAGAACGACCCGTGGGGCGCGGAACGCTTCGGGCTCGGCAAGGGCGCGAAGGACAGCTATGTCTTCACGGCCCCCGGCCTGAACCACGGCGCGAACGTCGCCGGCCTGGCCGCCGACCAGAAGGCGCTGGCCACGGCCCGGATCCTGGCCTGGGCGGGCGTCGCGCCGGCCGCTGTCTCCCAGGCCGAGCCGCTGGCGAAGTTCGACGCGAAGCTGGACGTCCGGGACGTGGAGAGGGAGCCCGCGCTGCGCCCGTGACACTCGTCAACTCCCCGCGCACAGCGGCCCCGACGGCCGGCCGGCTCACATGCCGGTCGGCCGTCGGGCCGGCGCCCGGGTCGCCGGGGTGGGGCGGCTGGAGGTTGCGCATACGGGCGTAGCCCCGCCGGACGGCGCCGGTACCCCGTGACGCCGGGCGCACGCCAGCCGCGCGCGGCGCTTTGCGCGTGGTGCGGGGGACGCGCCAGGCGGTCGGCGTACACCTGGTACGCCTAGTACGTCAGGCCGTGCCCGATCGGATACAGCACCTGCGTCGGATCGTCCGCCCGCCGCACGGGCACCGGCAGCTTCCCGCGCGGTGCGACCGCCCCGGCGATCACCCGGGCGGCGGCCCGCAGTTCGACGTCGGTCCACGAGTAGGCCGCCAAGCAGGCCCGGACGGAAGGGAGTCGGGCCGCGTCGTACGGGTTGCGGACGGCCACCGCCACCACCGGCCGTCCGGTCGCCGCCAGTTGCTCCACCAGCGTCCGCTGCGCGTCGGCCGCCGCGACGTTGTAGGTCGCGACCACCACGGCGTCCGCCCCGCCCGCGGCCGTCACCGCCGCGGCGATCGTCCCGGCGGACGGAGCCGTGCCCGTGGACAGGGCCGTCGCCGTGAACCCCAGTTCGGTGAGGGCGGCGGCGAGGACGCCGGTGGGCGGGCCCGTGGTGCCGGTGGGGGAGGCCGGGTCGGCGCCGACCACCAGGAGCCGGGGGTGGGTCCGGGGCGAGAGCGGCAGTAGCGGCCCCTCGTTGACCAGCAGCGTCGTGGTCCGCTCGGCGATCCGGTCGGCCGCGGCGAGGTGCTCCGGCGCCCCGACCGTCCGGCCCACGTCGGCCGGGCTGACATACGGTTCGTCGAGCAGCCCCAGCCGTGCCTTCAGCCTGAGGATCCGCAGGACCGACACGTCGAGCCGGTCCTCGGTGAGCTCCCCGTCCTGTACGGCCTTCAGTACGGCGTGCCAGGCCACGTCCAGGTCCGGCGGGTTGAGGAGCTGGTCGACGCCGGCCCTGAGCGCGAGCACCGGCACCCGGGCGTCGCCGTACTTCGTGCGCACGCCCGCCATGTCGAGGGCGTCGGTGACCACGACCCCGTCGTAGCCGAGCTTCTCGCGCAGGATGCCTGTGACGATCGGACGGGAGAGCGTGGCGGGGTCGCCCGAGTCGTCGAGGGAGGGAACCAGGATGTGCGCGGTCATGAGGGAGTCGACGCCGGCCGTGATCGCCGCCCGGAACGGCACCGCGTCCAGCGTCTCCCACTCCTCGCGCGAGTGGGTGATGACGGGAAAGCCGGTGTGGCTGTCGACGGTGGTGTCGCCGTGCCCCGGGAAGTGCTTGGCGGTCGCGGCCACTCCCGCCGCCTGGTAGCCCTCGGTCTCCGCCGCGACCAGGGCGGCCACCGCTTCCGGGTCGGCGCCGAAGGAGCGGACGCCGATGACCGGATTGGCCGGGTTCACGTTGACGTCCGCCACCGGGGAGTAGTCCTGCCGGATGCCCATCGCCCGCAGCTCACGGCCGGCGAGGCGGCCGAGGGTACGGGCGTCGGCGTGGCTGCCCCCGGCGCCGATCGCCATGGCGCCCGGGAAGAGGGTGGCGGGGCGGCCCACCCGGCAGACTGCACCGTGCTCCTGGTCGGTGGAGATCAGCACAGGCAGGCCGCGCGGCTGCTGGAGGGAGGCCCGCTGGATGCCGTCGGAGAGGTCCGCGATCTGCCGCGGGTCGCGGGTGTTGTGCGCCCAGGCGAAGTAGATGATCCCGCCCAGCCGGTAGCGGGCGAGCAGCTCGGCGGCCGTGCGTACGCCGAGTTCGGCGAGGTTGGCGTCGAGGTCGGCCTGGTCGGGCGCGGTCGCGGAGTGGCCGTACACCCGCGAGACGAAGACCTGGCCGACCTTCTCCTCCAGGGTCATACGGGCGAGGAGTTCGCCGGGACGGCTGTCGTCGGCGTGGGCCGGACCGCCGGCGGCGAGGGCGGCGGTGACGCCCGCGCCGGCGGCGAGGACGGTGCGTCTGGAGGGCATGTGCGCTCCTTCCGGTGGGGGGCCGGTGGGGGGACCGGTGGCGGGACCGGTGGCGCACGCTACCGTTCCTGGGGCCGTCGGCCGGTGTTGGCCAACTCGCCGTAATCCGGACGTGTGGTCCGGTGGCCCCCCGAACGGTCCTGAGGGTCGGGGAACAGCGCGAGCTGGTCACCTCGGCACGGTCGGGTCCTGCCGCCCTGGGTGGGCGCGCCCGCTGTCCTGGGCGGGCTCGCGGTCCCGCGCACCCTCGGCGGGGATACGGTCCGGCCGGTAGCTCTCCCCGTGCTCATCCTCCGGTGAGCGGGGGTCACACCTGGCCGACGCCGGATCCCGTATCCGAGGGCGCGCCTGCCGAAGGCCACCGAGGCACCGTGGTGCCGGGTGGCCGTTGCCTTCTTCGTGGACTGCTCCTGTAGGGGACTGGTCCTGTAGGGGGCTGGTCCGGTACCGGCCGCCCCAGCGGCTGGTACCGGCCGGGTCGACGGCGACCACGACCAGGCCTTCCGTGGGGCCGGGGCGGCTAGTGGGCCGACGCTCTCGGCCACTGTTGACGCAGCACGCGCACCGCCTCCGCGATCGCCGGACGCCGGGCCGCGCCCGTGCGCCACAGTGCGTACAGCCGTCGCATGGGCGTCGGGTCGAGCGGGACCTCCACGACCCCGGCCGGCAGCGGGCCGCGCCCGAGGCGGGGGATGAGTGCGACCCCGAGGCCGGCGGCCACCAGGGCGACGAGGGTCGGGTTCTCCTCGGCCGTGTGGACGAGGTCGGGCTCGTGCCCCGCCGTGCGCAGCGTGCGCACCAGCCAGTCGTGGCAGACCCGGCCCGGCGGCTGGCAGATCCACCGCTCGCCGCCCAGCTCCTCCCGCCGTACGCCCGGCCGTCCCGCGAAGGGATGGCCCTCGGGTACCAGCAGATCGCACGCGTCGTCGCCGATCACCGCGTGCTCGACACCCGCCGGGGCGGGCAGCGGCACGATGTCCCAGTCGTGCGCGACGGCGAGGTCGACGGCCCCCTTCGCCACCAGGTCCACGGACAGGTGCGGGTCGACCTCGGTGAGCCGGGCGTCCAGGGCCGGGTGCAGGCGGGCCAGGTCGGCGAGGACGGAGGGCAGCAGTCCGCGCGCCGCCGAAGGGAACGCGGCGATGGTCAGCCGCCCGGCCGGCACCCCGCGCCGCTCCTCGAGCCCGGTCTCGGCCCGCTCGACGATCGCCAGCAACTCCTTCGCCGTGGCGGCGAGTTGGAGCGCCTCGTCGGTGAGCCGGATACCGCGCCCCGCCCGCTCCAGCAACACCGTCCGGGTTTCCCGTTCCAGCTTGGTGATCTGCTGGGAGACCGCCGAGGGGGTGTAGCCGAGAGCGGCGGCCGCGGCGCCGACGGTGCCGTGGACGGAGACGGCGTGCAGGGCGCGCAGTCGCTGGAGATCGAGCACCGGGAGTCCAATCGGTAGCGTTCCTTCATCCAACCATGCAGTGATCCTCGCTGGTGCTTCACGGTCCGGGCGGGTGATCCTCGGCGTATGCGTCCCGCCCACCTCGCCCTCGCCGTCCTCGTCGCCGCCGTCTGGGGCGTGAACTTCACCGTCGTCGAGATCGGTCTCGGCCACTTCCCGCCGCTGCTCTTCTCGGCCCTGCGCTTCCTGGTGGCGGCACTGCCCGCGGTGTTCCTCGTGGGCCGTCCGAAGGTGGCCTGGAAGTGGATCCTGGCGGTGGGCCTGGTGCTGGGGGTGGCGAAGTTCGGGCTGCTGTTCGTCGGCATGGACGCCGGCATGCCGGCCGGCCTGTCGTCGCTGGTCCTCCAGATCCAGTCGGTGTTCACGGCCGTCATCGCCTTCGCGGTGCTCGGCGAACGTCCGACCCGGGTCCGGCTGCTGGGCATGGCCGTGGCTCTCGCCGGGATCGGGGTGGCCGCGTGGGACGAGGGCGCTTCCGGTTCGCTCGGCGCGTTCGCGCTGGTCATCGCGGCGGCGGCCTGCTGGGGCGCGTCGAACGTCCTCACCCGCAGGGCCTCCCCGCCGGACGCGCTGAACTTCATGGTGTGGGTGAGCACGGTCCCGGTGCTGCCCCTGCTCGCCCTCTCCCTGCTGACCGAGGGCCCGTCGCGGGACCTGGCCGCGCTGCGCGCGCTGGACTGGCAGGGCGTCGGCACGGTCGCCTACGTCGCCTGGGTCACCACGGTCTTCGGCTTCGGCGCCTGGGGCCGGCTGCTGCACCGCCACCCGGCGTCCACGGTGGCCCCCTTCTCCCTCCTGGTCCCCGTCTTCGGCATGACGTCGGCCGCCCTGTTCCTCGGCGAGCCGGTGAGCGGCCTGCGCTGGTGCGCGGCGGCACTGCTGGTGGGCGGGGTGGCACTGACCTCGCTCGCACCGGCGAGAAGGGCTGTGCGGCAGGCCGCACAGCCCGCCGATCGAAGCGCTGTCGAGCCTGGTGTCCGGTCCGAGGCGCAGGGTGCTGTGGAGTCTGCCGCTCAGGCCGACGTGGAACCGGCCGCTCGGGGCGCCGTTCAGCGTGGTGCTCAGGCCGATGTGGAGCCGGCCGCTCGGTAGGCCGTTCAACACGGTGCTCGGCCCGCTGTCGGACCAGTCGCCGAACCCGCTGGTCAGCCCACTGTTCAACCGGATTGAAGCGCCTCGACGCCCGTCCATCCCGTGGACGTACCGGCGCCGGAGCGGACCGGCGCGGGATCATGAGGGGCATGGCCCTCGTCGACATCCCCGGTTCCAAGTCCCTCACCGCCCGCGCCCTGTTCCTGGCGGCGGCAGCCGACGGCGTCACCACCCTCCAGCGGCCCCTCCGCTCCGACGACACCGAGGGGTTCGCCGAGGGCCTGACCCGGCTCGGCTACCGGGTGGGACGGACCCCGGGCGCCTGGCAGGTCGACGGCCGCCCGCAGGGCCCGGCGCTCGCCGAGGCCGACGTCTACTGCCGGGACGGCGCGACCACGGCACGCTTCCTGCCGACCCTCGCCGCCGCGGGCCACGGCACCTACCGCTTCGACGCCTCCCCGCAGATGCGCCGCCGCCCCCTCCTCCCGCTCACCCGCGCCCTGCGCGACCTGGGCGTGGACCTGCGGCACGAGGAGGCGGAGGGCCACCACCCGCTGACCGTGCGGGCGGCCGGCGTCGAGGGCGGGGACGTGGTGCTGGACGCCGGCCAGTCCTCCCAGTACCTGACCGCCCTCCTGCTGCTCGGCCCGCTCACCCGCACCGGCCTGCGCATCACGGTCACGGACCTGGTCTCGGCGCCGTACGTCGAGATCACGATCGCGATGATGCGGGCGTTCGGGGTGGAGGTGGGGCGCGAGAGGAACACGTACGTCGTCCCGCCGGGCGGCTACCGGGCCACGACCTACGCGATCGAACCCGACGCCTCCACCGCGAGCTACTTCTTCGCGGCGGCCGCGCTGACCGGCGGCGAGGTGACCGTGCCGGGCCTCGGCGAGCGCGCGCTCCAGGGCGACCTGGGCTTCGTGGACGTACTGCGGCGGATGGGCGCCCGGGTGGACGTCGGCGCGGACCGGACGACCGTGTCCGGGACCGGTGAACTCCACGGCGTCACGGTCAACATGCGGGACATCTCCGACACCATGCCGACCCTCGCCGCGATCGCGCCCTTCGCCTCCGGCCCCGTACGCATCGAGGACGTGGCCAACACACGGGTGAAGGAGTGCGACCGTCTGGAGGCCTGCGCGGAGAACCTCCGGCGGCTGGGCGCCGAGGTGGCGACCGGCCCCGACTGGATCGAGATCCGGCCCGGCGCGGGCGGTTCCCGTGCGGGCGCTTCCCTCACGGGCGCCGACATCAAGACCTACGGCGACCACCGCATCGTCATGTCCTTCGCGGTGACCGGACTGCGCGTCCCCGGAATCTCGTTCGACGACCCCAGCTGCGTCCGTAAGACTTTCCCCGGTTTCCACGAGGCGTTCGCGGAACTGGCGAAGGTACTGCGGAAGGACAGCGACGGGTGAGTTTCAAGCTGGAGGGACCGGTCCTCGAGGGCGCGCTGGTGCGCCTGGAGCCGCTGGAGCAACGGCACACGGCCGAGCTGGCGGTGGCGGCCGAGGAGAACCGGCAGACGTACGACTTCACCTGGGTGCCGAGGGCACACGAGGTCGGTGACTACGTCGACGCCCAGCTCGCCCGCGCGGCGACCGGCAGACTCGCGCCCTACGCGCAGATCTCGCTCGCCTCCGGCCGGGCGGTCGGCGCGACCTCGTACTGGGAGCCGCGTTCCTGGCGGACCGACGAGCAACTGGACGCCGTCGAGGTCGGTTTCACCTGGCTGGCCGGTTCCGCCCAGGGCACGGGCATCAACGCCGAGGCCAAGCTCCTGCTCTTCCGGCACGCCTTCGCGCGGTGGGGCGTCTCCCGGGTGGACCTGAAGACGGACGCCCGCAACACCCGCTCCCGCGCGGCCATCGTGAGCGTCGGCGCCCGCTTCGAGGGCGTCCTGCGCAACTGGTCCCGCTCCTGGGCGCCGGGTGAGGAGGACCGTCTGCGCGACTCCGCGATCTTCTCCATCACGGCGGAGGAATGGCCGCGGTGCGAGCGGCGGTTGGCGGAACGGGTGGAGGGATTCCTGCCGCGCGCGCGGTGAGCGCCGCCAGGAACGCGGCACGGCGCTTCGTCCGGCCCGGGGAGGTGCCGCCCCCGGGCCGGAAACCGTCGTCGCGGCCGGCAGCGCACTCCTCTGATAGGCCCTCGCGACGCTCCTGTACCTGGAGAGAACCAGGCGCGGGAGCCCCGGGACCGGAGCTCCCGGCGAAGGCCCCGTCCTCCTCCCGGCCTGCGGCCGGGGCGTCGCCGCTGCTCACCCGGGCGCTGCTCACCCGGGCGCTGCTCACCCGGGCGCTGCGCGCCCTGCCGGCCGGCGCACCGGTCGGCAGGGCGGCGTCCTCGACCGGGTGGCCCTGGCCCGGGGGCCGCGGTGGCCGGGATCTGGGTGGCGCCGGTGTCATCGCCGTCGTCACCTGATCCGAGCCGCCCCCCCTCGGGGGCCCTCGGGGCGCCTATGCCGGTACGCGGGCGGCAGCCGTACGCAGTTCCTCCCGCACCGCCGCCACCACCGGATCCCGCTCCGCCCCGGCCCGTACGGCGACGAAGACGTTCCGGGACGGCGGCTCGCCCTGCGCCGGGCGCAGCGCCAGTGCCCGGTGGGTGTACAGCGACCGCACCAGCCGGGGCACCAGCGCCACTCCCTGCCCCGCCTCCACCAGTCCCGCCAGCGCGGCCCAGTCGTTCACGTCGTGCCGGATGTCGGGCGTGAACCCGGCCGCCGCGCAGACCGAGCGGGTCACCGCCCCGCAGCAGCTGAGGGCGTTCCCGACGATCCAGACGTCCCTGGCCAGCTCCCGCAACGGCACCTCGGCGCGCTCCGCGAGGGGATGGTCGGGCGGGAGGGCGATGTCCAGGACGTCCGTCAGCAGGTCCTCGCGGGTGTAACGGCGGTCGGTGTGCGGGGGAGCGGCCGCGAAGTCGACGGCGACGGCCACATCGACCTGCCCGCCGTCGAGCGCGGTGAACAGGTCCGGCGGCTCGGCCTCCACGACGTCCACGCGCAGTTGCGGAAGCCGGTCGCGCAACGCCCGCAGCGCGGCCGGCAGCAGTCCCAGGATGCCGCTGGAGAAACAGCCGACGGTCACCGTGCCCCGCCCGCCCTCCTCGTACGCCGCCAAGTCGGCGCGGGCCCGCTCCAGTTGGGCGGCGATGAGCTCGACATGCGCGAGCAGGACCCGCGCCTGACCGGTGAGGCGTACGCCTCTGCCGTCCCGTTCCGTGAGCGGTACGCCCAGGTCGCGGGCGAGGGCGGCGAGCTGCTGGGAGACCGCCGAGGGCGTGAGATGCAGGGCCTCGGCCGTCCGCGCCAGGCTGCCCCGGCGCTCCAGTTCGCGCAGGACGGTCAGCCGGCGCAGGTCGATGGAGTAGGCGGCGCTCACCGACTGACTTAAGGGACGGCTTATGGGTTCCACCGGAAAAGATTAACTGGACCTCGGGTGTCGGGGTCGGAAATCATCGGATCCATGACCACACGCTCCTGTCTCATCCTCCACGGCTGGCAGAACCACCGCCCCGAGGACCACTGGCAGCACTGGCTCGCGGACCGCCTCACCGAACTCGGCCACGAGGTCGCCTACCCGCAGCTGCCCGACCCGGACGACCCCGACCTGGAGGTGTGGCTGACGGAACTGGCCCGCCACCTCGACGGGCTCGCCGCCGGTTCCGAGCGGGTGGTCGTCGCCCACAGCCTCTCGGTCCTGCTCTGGCTGCACGCCGTCGCCCGCGACCTGCCGTCGCTCGCGGGCGTCGACCGGGTGCTGCTGGTGGCTCCGCCGTCCGGGTCGGTCCTCGCGCGCTGTCCGGAGGTCGAGGGGTTCGGGCTCGCCGGGAACCTCTTCGGGCGGCGGCTCGAAGGCCGCACGCTTGCGCACCCGACCCGGCTCGTCGCCGGGGACGACGACCCCTACCTCCCGGAAGGCGTGCAGGCGGCCTACGGCGACCTTCTGGGCCTCACCGCCGAACTCCTCCCGGGCGCCGCCCACCTCGACCTGGACGCCGGTTACGGCTCCTGGCCCTCGGTACTGGAGTGGTGCCTGGACGGGACGGCGAAGCTCACGGTGCGGTAGATCCCGGCGAGGTAGGCCCCGGCGCACTGGGCGCGGTCCGGAAGATCACGGCGCGGTGGCGGCCGGCGCGGTGGCAGCCACCTGCGGACCCGTGTCCTGCGGACCCGTGTCCCGCGCATCCACGTTCTGCGGACCCGTGTCCCGTGGATCCACGTCCCGCGGACCCGTGTCCCTTGGATCCACGTCCCGCGGACCCGTGCCGCTCGCGCGGCCGCCCCGCAGCTCCGGGGTCGTCGTCCCCACCGCCGTGACCGCCGCCAGGCACATCAGACCGCCGGTGATCAGCGCGGTCGTGCCCGAGGTCCAGCCGGCCACCACACCGCCGCGCAGGTTGCCGAGGTTGGGGCCCGCCTGGCCGACGATCGCCTCGGCCGCCCTCACCCGGCCCAGCAGGGCGTCCGGGGTGCGGGTCTGCACGATCGTGGCCCGGGACAGCACGGCCACCGAGTCCGCCGCACCGGCCACCGCCAGCATCCCCAGGCCCGCCCAGGCGCTGGTCGTCAGACCGAAGAGGGCGAGGGCCGCGCCCCAGACGCCCGCGGAGCAGAGCATCACCGGGCCGGGGCGGGCGAGCCGGGTGACCGGCCCGGAGAGGGCGGTCGCCGCCATCCCTCCCACGGCGAGCGCGGACAGGAACAGGCCGAGCGTGCGCGGGTCGCCGCCGAACCGTTCCTCGTTGACGAGCGGGAACAGGCCGGCCGGCATCGCCAGCACGGTGGCGGCCAGGTCGACCAGCAGCGCGCCGCGCACCGCGCGGTGACCGGTCAGGAACCGCAGCCCGTCCAGGACGCCCTGGACGCCGGGGCGGGACTTCTCGCCCTCGGGGGGCAGCGCGGGCAGCCCGTAGGCGCCGTAGAAGGCCATGCCGAAGGTGAGGGCGTCGACCAGGTAGCACACGCCGATGCCCCACCAGCCGAGCACGACACCGGCGACGGCCGGGCCGAGCAGCATCATCGCCTGGCCGGTGACCTGGTTCAGGGCCAGACCGGCGGCCACCTGGTCCTTGGGCAGCAGCCGAGGCAGGAACACGCCCGCCGCGGGCGCGCCGATCGCCCCGAACGACGACTGCACCGCCACCAGCGCGAGCACCACGGCCACCGGCGCCTGCCCGGTGAAGCCCTGCACGGCCAGCAGGACCGAGCAGGCCGCCGAGCCGACGGTGCTCAGGAGATACGCGCGGCGCCGGTCGGCCCGGTCCACCCAGGCGCCCGCGAGCAGCCCGACGCCGATCAGCGGCAGCGCCTGCGCCAGCCCGACCGCGCCGCTCCAGACCGAGCTGTGGGTCGTGTCCCAGACCTGGTACATGACGGTGACCATGGTCATGAAGCCCCCGAGCGTGGACACCGTGCGCCCGATCAGCAGCCGCCGGTAGACGGGGGAGGAACGAAGAGGACGAACGTCGACCAGGGCCCTGGACAGGAGGCTCATGACGAGACGACGGCGACGGACGCCGCTGGCTGCTGATTCACGGCGCGGAGGCTAACCCGGACACCCACCGGGATGCCACTCGATTACCCGCCCTGCCGGATGCCCTGCCGGACGGTCGGCTGCCTGCCCGGCTGCCTGCTCGGCTGCCTGCCCGGTCACCTGCCCGGCTGCCTGCCTGCCTGCCCGGTCACCTGCCCGGCCGCATGCCCTGCCGGATGCCCTGCCGTACGGCCGGCCGGATGCGTGGCGGGTGCTCCGCCGGCGTCGGGCCGACCACTCTGCCGGGTACCGGGCCAGACCTCAGGCCGAGCACTCTGCGGCGGTGGGTGCCCTGCCGCCCTGCCGCCCTGCCGCGGGCCTCAGGCCGTGCGCCCCGCTCTCACGCGGAGTCGTTCAGCAGCCGTCCGAGATGCTCGCGTCCGCCGCTCAGCAGTTCGGGCAGCGGCTCGGCGTTCTCGTACCAGCGCCGCTCGTACTCCCAGCACAGCCAGCCGTCCCAGCCGTGCCGCGTCAGGACCTCCACGCACTCGGCGAGCGGCAGCACCCCCGCGCCGAGCGCCAGCGGGGTGCTGTCCTCGGCCGAGGCGATGTCCTTGACCTGCACGTATCCGAGATACGGCGAGAGCGCCGCGTAGGTCTCCTGCGGCTGCTCGCCGCCCAGCCAGGTGTGCATGACGTCCCACAGCGCACCGACCTGCCGATGTCCGACCAGGCCGAGCACCCGGATGGCGTCCGCGCCGGTGCGGTGCGAGTCGTGGGTCTCCAGCAGGATGCGTACGCCGAGGTCGGCGGCGTACTCGGCCGCGGTGCCGAGCCGCCGGGCGGCGATGGCGTCGGCGTGTTCGTCCTCGCCGCCGGGAAAGACCCGGACGAAGGGCGCCCCGAGGTCACGGGCGAGGTCGACGAGCCCCCGGATCTCCTCGATCACGGGCTCGTCGTCGCCCGGCGCGGCGACCCGCGGGTAGCCCGCGAGCCCCAGGATCTCGACGCCCGCCGCCTTGAACTCGGCGGCGGCGTCGGCCCGTTCGTCCGGGCTCAGCCCCGGATGGACCGGCTCCTCCGGATGGGCGCGCAGTTCCACGCCGTGATACCCGTGCGCGACCGCGAGCCGCAGCACCTCGGACAGGGGAGCACCGGGAACACCGAGGGTGGAGAAGGCGAGCTTCATGGTCACCACTGTCACCCCGGTACGGGGTTCGGGTCCAGTGGGGGCGGCGGACGCCTCACCCGGGGGCACAGGCGCGGAACCGGCGCAGCAGCTCCCGTCCGGCCGGGCTCTCCGCCTCGAAGTCCTGGTGCCGCTGCTCCTCCGCGACGTCACGTCCCCAGATGCGGGCTCCGTTGCACCGGAAGCAGAACGCGATCTCGAAGAGCGGCTCCGGATCGGTGTCGTCGTAGGCGCGGACGCCCCAGCCGGGGAGGAAGCAGCGGTACTTCGGGCTGTCCGGGAGGTCGCCGACCAGGTCCAGGAGCTGCCGTACCTCTTCCCCTGCCCAGACTTCGACGACGTCACCGGCGAGCTCCCGCGCGGTGAGGTGCCTGGCGGGGTCGCCGATCCGGACGACCTCGATCAGCTCGGCTCGGTCGTGAGCGAGCGGCAGCCTCACCCCCGCGGCGCTCCGGAGGACCCCCGCACCATCAACTCGCCCCGCACCGTGGCGATCCCGCCGGGCGGCGGCTCCTCGCGGCCCATGGCGATGCGTCCCGCCCGTGCTCCCGCCTCGGCCAGCGGCAGCCGCACCGTCGTGAGGGAGGGCACCACGTCGATGCTGAAGGGGAGGTCGTCGAAGCCGGCGACCGAGACGTCGTCCGGGATCCGCAGGCCGGAGTCGCGCAGCGCCGCGCAGGCGCCCAGGGCGACGGAGTCGTTGGCGGCGACGACCGCGGTCAGGGAGGGGTCCCGGCGCAGCAGCTCCAGCGTCGCCTCGTAGCCGGCCCGGCGGTCGTACCGTCCGTGCACGGTCCAGCGGGGGTCCTCCTCGATGCCGGCCGCGGCGAGGGCCGCGCGGTGGCCCTCCAGCCGGTGCCGGGTGGTCGTCCGCTCCTCGGGGCCCGCGATGTAGCCGAGCCGCCGGTGTCCGAGCCCGATCAGGTGCTCGGTCAGCTCCCGCCCGCCTCCGCGGTTGTCGAAGGTCAGCGCGATCGCCGTGGTGTCCTGTGCCGGCGGCCGGCCGCACAGCACGACCCGTGTCCCCGCCTCGCCGAGCCTGCGCAGCTTCGCCGCCACCGCCGCCGCGTGCGGCTCGTTCTCCATGGCGCCGCCGGTGAGCACCACGGCCGCGGCCCGCTGCCGCTGAAGAAGCGTCAGGTAGGTCAACTCGCGTTCCGGCGAGCCCCCGGTGTTGCAGACCACCGCCAGCCGTTCGCCGCCGGCCCGCCCGCCCGGGCCGCCGATCTCCGACTGGATCGCGCTCGCCATGATCCCGAAGAAGGGGTCCGCGATGTCGTTCACCAGGATGCCGACCAGGTCGGAGGTGGCCGCGGCCAGTGCGCTCGCCGGCCCGTTCAGTACGTAGTCCAGCTCGTCGACCGCCCGCAGCACCCGCTCCCTGGTGGTTGCGGCGACGGGGTAGTTCCCGTTCAGCACGCGCGACACTGTCGCGGGCGAGACCTGCGCGCGGGCCGCCACGTCCGCCAGGGTCACCGTCATCTCGTCTGTCCTCCGGTCGCGCTTCTCGTCGTACGTCGTCGTACGCCCTGGTAGACAGCTGCCTCACGGGCATGGTTCCGGGCGTGTCGAGCAGACCTTACGGCCCGGCGCCCCCGTTGTTCGCCCCCTCGAACAACTCGAGATGGACACGGTCTTGTCCGGACCGCTGGTCAGAGGCTAGCTTCTCCTTGTATAGAAAGCGCTTGCTGTAACGCTGATCAGGAAGAGGCGTACGCGGCGCGCACAACCGCGTACGAATCGCGCAGGCGACTGCGCACGACGCCTACGAAAGGATCGACGTGACACGCAAGACGGTGCGTATCGCCATGAACGGCGTGACGGGGCGCATGGGCTACCGCCAGCACCTCGTCCGCTCCATCCTGGCCCTGCGCGAACAGGGCGGACTCGACCTCGGCGACGGCACCGTGCTGTGGCCGGAACCGATCCTCGTCGGCCGCCGCGAGCACGCGCTGAGGACGCTGGCCGAGCGGCACGGACTCGACCCGGAGAACGTCTCCACCGACGTCGACGCGGTCCTCGCCGACCCCACCGTCGACATCTACTTCGACGCACAGGTCACCTCCGCCCGCGAGGAGGCCATCAAGAAGGCCATCGCCGCCGGCAAGCACGTCTACACCGAGAAGCCGACGGCCACCGGCCTCGACGGCGCCCTCGAACTCGCCCGCCTCGCCACCGCCGCGGGCATCAAGCACGGCGTCGTCCAGGACAAGCTGTTCCTCCCGGGTCTGCTGAAACTGAAGCGCCTCATCGACGGCGGCTTCTTCGGCCGGATCCTGTCCATCCGCGGCGAGTTCGGCTACTGGGTCTTCGAGGGCGACTGGCAGGCCGCCCAGCGCCCGTCCTGGAACTACCGCGCCGAGGACGGCGGCGGCATCGTCGTCGACATGTTCCCGCACTGGGAGTACGTCCTGCACGAGCTGTTCGGCCGGGTGAAGTCCGTCCAGGCCATCGCCACCACCCACATCCCGCAGCGCTGGGACGAGAACGGCAAGCCCTACGACGCCACCGCCGACGACGCCGCCTACGGCATCTTCGAACTCGACGGCGGCGCCATCGCCCAGATCAACTCCTCCTGGGCGGTCCGGGTCAACCGCGACGAGCTCGTGGAGTTCCAGGTCGACGGCACGGAGGGCTCGGCGGTCGCCGGCCTGCGCAACTGCCGTGTCCAGCACCGCAGCGCGACCCCCAAGCCCGTCTGGAACCCGGACATCCCCGCCACCGAGGTCTTCCGCGACCAGTGGCAGGAAGTCCCGGACAACCAGGACTTCGACAACGGCTTCAAGGCCCAGTGGGAGCTGTTCCTCAAGCACGTCTACGCCGACGCCCCCTACCACTGGGACCTGCTGGCCGGCGCCCGTGGCGTCCAGCTCGCCGAGCTCGGCCTGAAGTCCTCCTCCGAGGGCCTGCGCCTGGACGTCCCGGAGGTCACGCTGTGACCCTCCGGCTCCCCGGCGCCGACGGCACCCTGCGGACCTACGAACCCCGCACCGAGCCCCTCGCCCTCACCACCGGCGCCCCCTTCACCTCCCGTACGGTCTTCTCGGCCGCGCACGTCGTCGCGGACCCGTTCGCGGACACCACGCCCGACTCGCCCGCCGCGATCGACTGGGACGCCACCCTCGCCTTCCGCCGCCATCTGTGGTCCCACGGGCTCGGCGTCGCCGAGGCGATGGACACCGCCCAGCGCGGCATGGGCCTGGACTGGGCGGGCGCGGCCGAACTGATCCGCCGGTCGGCCGCCGAGGCCAAGACGGTGGGCGGCCTCGTCGCCTGCGGCGTCGGCACCGACCAGCTCACCGGTCCGGCGACCCTCGCCGAGGTCCGCGCGGCCTACGAAGAGCAGCTCGCCCTCGTCGAGACCTCCGGAGCACGGGCCATCCTGATGGCCTCCCGCGCCCTGGCGGCGGCCGCGTCGGGCCCCGAGGACTACCTCGACGTCTACGGCCACCTCCTGCGCCAGTCCTCGGAGCCGGTCGTCCTGCACTGGCTGGGCCCGATGTTCGACCCGGCGCTTGAGGGCTACTGGGGCTCGTCGGACCTGGACGCGGCCACGGACACCTTCCTGGAGGTCGTCGCCGCCCACCCCGACAAGGTGGAGGGCATCAAGGTCTCGCTGCTGGACGCCCAACGGGAGATCGACATCCGTCGCAGGCTGCCGCAGGGCGTCCGCTGCTACACGGGCGACGACTTCAACTACCCCGAGCTGATCGCGGGCGACGAGAAGGGCTTCAGCCACGCCCTCCTCGGCATCTTCGACCCGCTGGGCCCGCTGGCGGCGGAGGCGGTCCGCGTCCTCGACACGGGGAACACCGCCGGCTTCCGCGAACTCCTCGACCCCACCGTCGAGTTGTCCCGCCACCTGTTCCAGACCCCCACCCGCTTCTACAAGACGGGCGTGGTGTTCCTGGCCTGGCTGGCCGGCCACCAGTCGCACTTCACGATGGTCGGCGGCCTCCAGTCGGCCCGTTCCCTCCCGCACTTCGCCCGCGCCTACGAACTCGCCGACGGCCTGGGCCTGTTCCCCGACCCCAAGCTGGCCGAGGAACGGATGAGGAACCTGCTCGCCCTGTACGGAGTGACCCAGTGAGCGACCCGGACCTGAGCCGCTTCTCCATCAACCAGATGACGGTGAAGCACCTGTCGCTGCCCGAACTGGTCGCCGCCTGCGGTGACCTGGGCGTGACGAACGTCGGTCTGTGGCGTGAGCCGGTGCAGAGTCACGGCGTGGAGCGGACCGCCAAGCTGGTCCGCGACGCGGGCCTGACGGTGACGACGCTGTGCCGCGGCGGGTTCTTCACGGCGCTCGACGCGGACGAACGGGCCGCCGCCCTGGCCGACAACCGCCGGGCGATCGAGGAGGCGGCCACCCTCGGCACGGACACCCTGGTCCTGGTCTCCGGCGGTCTGCCCGTCGGCTCGAAGGACCTGCACGGCGCGCGGGAGCGCATCGCCGACGCCCTGTCCGTCCTCGGCCCCTACGCCGAGGAGCACGGGGTGAAGCTGGCCATCGAGCCCCTGCACCCCATGTTCGCCTCCGACCGCTGTGTGGTCTCGACCCTCGCCCAGGCCCTGGACCTCGCGGAACGCTTCCCCGCCCACCAGGTCGGCGTCACCGTCGACACGTACCACGTCTGGTGGGACGACCAGGCTCCCGCGCAGATCGCCAGGGCGGGCGCGGGCGGCCGTATCCACACCTTCCAGCTCGCCGACTGGACGACCCCTCTTCCGGAGGGCGTGCTGAACGGCCGCGGCCAGATCGGCGACGGCGCGATCGACATGCGCGAGTGGCTGGGGTACGTGACGGCGGCCGGATACACCGGCGCGATCGAGGTCGAGCTGTTCAACGACGAGCTGTGGGCGAGGGACGGCAGGGAGGTGCTCGCCGAGACCGCGGAACGCTTCGTGACGCACACGGCGGCCCGGTGACGGCTCGGGGCCCGCTCGTCCGCCCCGCCGGCCGTCGGACTGTTGCCGACGCCCGGCGGGCCGGCCCGTCGTCCCCCTGCGTCGTCACTCCCTGTCCGCCGCCATGATGCCGACGCATTCCTCGAGCGCCGCGTGCAACGACGGTACGAAGGCGGCGAGTTCGGTCTCCGACGACCTGCCCCCCTCCAGTACGGCCCCGACGACCGTCACGAGGACGGCAGCGGCCTTCAGCGCGTGAGCGTCGGCCAGTTCTTCCAAGACCCCGCCGGGACGCGCGACCACGAACGCCTCCTTCCCGGTGGCGGGGTCGACGCCGACGCTGCGGAACAGCCTGGCGCTCACGCGGCGACCTCCGCCGGGACACAGTCCTGACCCAGGGTGGCGAGGACCGCCGCTCGGCGCCGCTCCCGCTGGAGGCGCCTGCGATCCAGGGCTTCACGCTCGCGTTCCCAGACGGCGAGATACGGCCTGACCAGGGGCAGACCGTCGGCGAGGATCACGTCGGCGGGCGGCTCCGCGCGGACGGCCGGGAAGGGGGGCGGGGTCCGGTCGGGGGCGCGGTGCGCTCCGCGAGGCGGCAGGAAAAGGCCAAGGATCGCGGCCAGTAGGCTGCGCACAGGTCGACTCCTAGTGTCGGCTGAGCCCCGGCACGGAAGCTTGCACCTTCCCGCCGGGGCGCTTTTCGTTGGACGGCCTCATCGTATCGCCTTGTATCGCTTCGTAGCGAGACGTATCTCAAAGTGTGGGGAACACTCCCGTTGCCTAGCGTCGTCTCCATGAACCCCGACGCTGAGATCGATCACGGAGCGCCGCTGACCCCGTACCGGCAACTGGCCGAGATTCTGCGGGCGCAGATTCAACGCGGCGACTGGCAACCCGGGCGGATGCTGCCGAGCGAGGCTCAGCTTGTGCAGAAGTACGGGATCGCGCGGACGACCGTGCGGCGAGGGCTCGGCCTGCTCGCGGACGAAAGCTGGGTGTACGCCGTTCCGCAGCGCGGGTAGTTCGTCTCCGACCCCCTGCCGCCCGCCCCCGAGGTACCCGCGTCGACTGCTTAGCGCCGTCGGATCGGCGCGCGCGAAGGGGTCGCCCTCCGTCAGGCGCGAGGGGGGTGGGTCCGGTGGCGCCTGGGCGGGGTGTGGTGCGGGTGGTCGGCTCGGCTCCGGCATGGAACCTCTCTCCCTTCCCGGCTGGGCGTCTTTGTCCCTCGGGAGCCTAGCCCAATAGCAGTAGTGGTAGGTAGTGGTTGGTAGTAGTACTAAGTAATGCGCGGTGGAAGGTAGCGGCATACGGTCAACGGGTGGACAAGATCAGCCCCGATTCACCGCAGTACGTCTATGAACAGCTCGCCGCGATCATCGAACGGAAGATTCGTTCCGGTGAGTACCCGCCGGGCACGCGGCTGCCGGGCGAACTGACCATGACGCACGAGCACAAAGTCGGTCCGGGCACGGTCCGCCGCGCTCTGGACATCCTTCGGGACCGGGGGTTGGTGGTGACCGTACGGGCCCGGGGTTCGTTCGTCTCCGACCCCCTGCCACCGGCCCCCGAGACGCCCGCGCCGCCTGCCTAGGACCGCCGGATCGGGAAGCGACGAAGGGGCCGCCCTCCGCCAGGTGTGAGCGGAGGGCGGCCCCGGTGGTGTCCGGGCGTGGCGCGGCGGGTCTAGTCGGGCAGCCGGTCCAGCAGCCAGATGCACAGCTCCTCGGTGATCCCGGTGTGCGGCGTGGTCGTCGACGAAAGAATGAAGTCGTCCAACTCGCTCTCGTCCGGGGACAGGCTGTCGACCTTCGCGTACAGGTCGGCCTGCTTCTCGACGTCCCGGATCGCGACCGCGCTCACCGACGGCACGAAGCAGACCTCCTCGTGCCGCAGATCCACCGTGCCGCCGAGCTTCTGCAGGGTGTCGGCGAGGATCTTGTAGGTGTGCAGGGTGCCGCCGGGCGCGCCGTCCAGCTCGGGGAAGCCGCTGGTGGTGATGGTCTTTTCGGCCTTGGGGAACTTCCGGTTGAGATAGGCGACCGTCACGTCGTCGCCCTGGGCCTGGGTGTAGAAGGTGGTGCCGGGGTAGATCTCGTCCACCCGCAGGGCGACCTCACCGGGCTTCACCTCGGGCAGGCCGATCCCGTCGCCGCGGCCGTTGGCGATGCCGAGCAGACGCGGGATCCGCGGCCAGCCGCCCATCCGTTCGAGCGCGGCCAGGAACTCGGCGCGCTCCCTGGCGACCCCGATCTTCCCGGTGTCCTTGTCGTAGTGCCGCCACAGCATCTGACGGGCCGCCGGGCTGTCCATCTGCTTCGCGAAGTCGTTCGCGAACGGGATGAAGTACGAGAACGCCTGCACGCCGACGGGGATGGAGGCGCCGCGGTGCGGGCTGTCGTAGGAGAAGTACAGCGCGGTCTGGTGGTGCATCCGCTGCGTCTCCAGCTTGGCCAGCGCGAAACGGGTGACGATGCCGCCCATGCTGAAGCCGCCGACGACCAGGGGGGCGTCGCCCTGCTTCTCGGCGTTGGCCCGCATGACGGCGGCCACGGCGGCTTCCGCGTTGTCCAGGATCGACGCGCTGCGCTCCTCGAACCCGAGCAGGATGACGTCCCTGCCGCGCCGGCGCAGCTCGCTGATGAACGGGTAGCCGGTCTCCAGCCCCTGGTACAGCTTGTCGAGCTCGCTGCGGCCGAGGTTGAAACCGTCGGCCATGATCACGGGGCGGACGAGGTTGCCGGGGGTGGTGTTGCCCTCGCCCCGGAAGACCCAGGCGAAGCCGTTCGGCAGGCTCCAGTCCTCGTGGTCCGGCACGTGGACCGGGGTGGGGGGTTCGGCGGTGATGGTGGCGCCGAGGGTGAACGTGCCGACGTTGGGCTCGGCCGTTTCCGACATGGTCGTGCTCCTTGTGGGAGGGGGCGGGAACGACCACATCATGAGGGGCGATTTGCCCGCGTCACCCGTTTGACCTGCGCGGTTCATTACAAGGGATGCAATGCGCCCGGGAAGCGTTTGATGCGTTTGGCATGTGCCAGCAGCTTGTTTCATTCGCTCCGGTGTTCGTGCCGGACGGGTCGTCAGAAAATTCTCGGAAGCCGTACAACCCTTCCGCGTCTCCGCCTGTCGTACGTGGCATCAGGGCTTCTGGAGGGGGATCCGGGGGGATCGCGGGGGTTCTGATACGGAGGGGAAAAAGCCGAGGGGGCCCGGTCGACGGACCGGACCCCCTCGAAGCTTTCACGCCGCTCCGCGGCCGTATCGGCGGGCGTCGTCGGCAGGCCTCGTCGGCGGTCTCAGAAGAAGACCCCGCACCGCAGGAGCACGTTCGCGTACGGCCGTGCCTCGCCCGTCCGCACCATCAGCCGTGCCCCCGCCGACAGCCTCTTCAGCTCCTCGTGCGGGACCAGGGTCAGCCGCTGCCCCGGGAAGTACCCGTCCAGCAGCCCGGCCGCCGCCGGATTCGCCTCGCGGACCTCGCTCGCCGCCGTGGCGCCCTCCACGACCAGCTCGGCGAGCAGCCCGTCTACCACCTCGGCGAACGACGGCACCCCCGCCAGGAACGCGAGGTCGACCACCCGCGGCCCGTCCGGTATCGGCATACCGGCGTCGCACACCAGCACCCCGTCCCCGTGCCCCAACTCGGCCAGTGCCCCGGCCAGATGACGGTTGAGGATCCCGGCCTTCTTCACAGGGACCCACCTCGCCGCTCGTGCCCGGGTGCGCTGTCGGCCGTTCGGCCGGGGCCCCGGGTGGCGTCCCCCGGATCGGCACAGCACAGGGCCTCGACCTCCTGAGCCGTCGGGAACGACTCCTGCGCCCCCCGCCGGGTCACGGCCGCCGCCCCGACCCGCGCCGCGTACGCCGCCGCCTCGGCCAGGGACGAACCAGTGCCCAGCCGCCAGGCCAGCGCCGCCGTGAAGGAGTCGCCCGCGCCCGTGGTGTCCACCGCCGCCACCTTCACCGACGGCACCCGGGAGACGCCGTCCGCCGACGCCACCAGCGCACCCTCCCCGCCCAGCGTCACGACCACCGACTTCGGCCCCTTCGCGAGCAGCAGCCGGGCCCAGTCCTCGGGCTCCCCGCTCCCGCCCGCCTCGCCGAGGATCACCTTCGCCTCGTGCTCGTTGACGATCAGCGGGTCGCAGGCCGCCAGCACCTCGGCGGGCAGCGGGCGCGGCGGTGACGGGTTCAGCACGAAGCGGCTGCCCGGCGCCAGGTTCCGCACCACCTCCACGACCGTCTCCAGCGGGATCTCCAGCTGCGCCGACACCACCCGGGAGGCGTGGAAGAGGCCGGCGGCCGCGCGGACGTCCGCCGGGGTCAGCCGCCCGTTCGCCCCCGGTGACACCACGATGCTGTTGTCGCCCGACGGGTCCACGGTGATCAGCGCGACGCCCGTGGGCGCCCCGCCGACCAGGACGCCGACCGTGTCGACCCCGGCCGTCCGCTGCGAGTCGAGCAGCAGCCGGCCGTACGCGTCGTCGCCGACCCGGGCCAGCAGGGCCGTACGGGCCCCGAGCCGGGCGGCCGCGACGGCCTGGTTCGCGCCCTTGCCGCCGGGGTGGACCGCCAGGTCGGAACCGAGCACCGTCTCACCGGCGGCGGGCCTGCGCTCGACGTCGATCACCAGGTCGGCGTTGGCCGACCCTACGACCAGAAGGTCGTAGTCGTACATGAAGTGACTCCCCTGATACGTGACTCGGGGCGGACGGCCCCCCGGAGGTGTTCCCCCGGGCGGCCGTCCGCCCGCTCGCCGAATGTCAGCCGGTGAACCCGGCCACGTTCTCCTTCGTGACCACCTTCACCGGCACCTTCACCGTCTTCTCGACCTTCTTGCCCTGCAGCGCCTTCAGCGCGTTGTCCACAGCGATCTTGCCCAGCTGGGACGGCTGCTGCGCCACGGACGCGTACAGCGTGCCGTTCTTGACTGCCGCCAGCCCGTCCGGGGTGCCGTCGAAGCCGACCACCTGGACCGACTTGCCGGCCTTGGAACCCAGCGCCTTGATCGCGCCGAGCGCCATCTCGTCGTTGGCGGCGATGACCCCCTGGACGTCCGGGTGGGCCTGCAGCAGGTTCGACATCACGTCGAGGCCCTTGGTGCGGTCGAAGTCGGCCGGCTGCTGGGCCAGCACCTGGATGCCGGGGTAGGCCTTCAGCCCCTTGGCGAAACCTTCCGCCCGCTCCCGCGCCGCGGACGTGCCCGCCTGGCCCTGGAGGATCACGATCTTGCCGGTGCCGCCCAGCTTCTCGGCGACCGTCCTGGCGGCGAGCTCACCGCCGGCCACGTTGTCGGAGGCGACCAGCGTGTCGACCGTGGCCTTGTTGACGCCCCGGTCGACCGCGATCACCGGGATCTTCGCCTTGTCGGCGGCCTTCACCGAGTTGCTCGCCGCGTCCGAGTCCACCGGGTTGACGATGATCGAGTCGAGGCCGGAACTGGTGAAGTTCTGGAGCTGGTTGGCCTGCTGCGAGGCGTCGTTCTGCGCGTCGGTGACCGTCAGGTCCACGCCCAGCTTCTTCGCCTCGGCCTTCGCGCCCGACTGGATCTGCACGAAGAACGGGTTGTTGAGCGTGGACAGCGCCAGCCCGACCTTCGGGTTCGCGCCCGACGGGTTGCCGCCGTGCAGGAAGGAGGTCGCGCCGACGATCGCCACGGTGACCACGGCCGCGAGACCGTACGTCGCCGCCTGCCGGCCCTTGCCGCCACCGCTGCCCGTCCCGGCCGCCATCGGGGTCGCCCCCGCCTTGCGGCGCACCGTGTCGAGGAGCACCGCCAGCGCGATGACGACACCGATGACGACCTGCTGCCAGAACGCGGAGACGGACAGCAGGTTCAGACCGTTGCGCAGCACCGCCAGGATCAGCGCGCCGATCAGGGTGCCCGAGGCCTTGCCCGTACCACCGGCCAGGGAGGCGCCGCCGATGACGACCGCGGCGATCGCGTCCAGCTCGTAGCCGTCGGCCGCCTGCGGCTGCGCGGAGGACAGCCGGGAGGCGAGCACGACGCCCGCCGCGGCCGCGAACACACCGGACAGCGCGTAGATCGCGAGCTTCTGCTTCTTCACCCGCAGGCCGGAGAGGCGCGCCGCCTCCTCGTTGCCGCCGATGGCGTACATCGAACGGCCGATGTACGTCCGGCCGAGCACGAACGCGGCGATCAGCCCCATCACGATCATCACGAGCACCGGCACCGGCAGCCAGCCGCCGAGCGTGTCACCGAGGTGCGAGACCGAGTCGGGGAAGGCGATCGGCGAGCCCTCGGAGATCACCAGCGACAGACCGCGCGCCACCGACAGCATCGCGAGCGTCGCGATGAACGGCGGCAGCTTGCCGTAGGCGATGAGGAAACCGTTCACCAGACCGGCCGCGATACCGGTGGCGACGGCCAGGACGACCGCCAGCACCACCGGTACGCCGTGCTGCGTGGCGCTCCAGGCCAGCACGGTGGCCGACAGGGCCGCCACCGAGCCGACCGACAGGTCGATGCCCGCCGAGACGATCACGAAGGTCACGCCGAAGGCGAGAATGGCGGTCACGGCCGCCTGGACACCCACGTTGAGCAGGTTGTCCGTGGTCAGGAAGTCACCCGACAGCGCCGACATGGCGATGACGAGGACGATCAGCGCGGTCAGCGCGCCGTTGTCGAGGAGCAGACGGCGGACCGCCGCGGCGCCACCGGCGCCCGTCCCGCTCTTGAGCGTCTCAGCGGCCACGGCCGGCCTCCAGTTCTTCGGTTTCGTCGTTTGCGTCGTGAGTGGTGGGAGTAGCGGGAGTAGCGGGAGTGGTGGGAGTGCTGACGGCGAGGGCCATGACGGAGTCCTGGGTCGCCTCGTCCGCCGACAGCTCGCCGGCGATCCGGCCCTGGGCCATCACCAGCACCCGGTCGCTCATGCCGAGCACCTCGGGCAGATCGCTGGAGATCATCAGGACGGCCGCGCCGGCGGCCGTCAGCTCGTTGATGAGCTGGTAGATCTCGACCTTCGCGCCGACGTCGATCCCGCGCGTCGGCTCGTCGAGGATGAGCACCTTGGTGTCGGCCAGCAGCCATTTGCCGATGACGACCTTCTGCTGGTTGCCGCCGGAGAGCGTGCGCACCTGCTGGCCGAGGCCCGCCATCCGCACGCCCAGCTGTCCCGCGATCCGCGCCGCCGCCTCGTGCTGGCTCTTCAGGTCCACCAGCCCGCCACGGGTCGCGGCCCGCATGGTGACGAGCCCGAGGTTCTCCTCGACCGACTGGTCGAGCACCAGCCCCTGGCCCTTGCGGTCCTCGGGCACGAGCCCGATCCCGGCCGTCATGGCGGCGTTCACGTCATACCGGGGGAGGTGCGCGCCGCCGACCCGGACGGCTCCGCGGTCGTACGGGTCCGCCCCGAAGACGGCGCGTACGACCTCGGTACGACCGGCGCCGACGAGCCCGGCGACACCGACGACCTCACCGGCGTGCACCTCGAAGCTGACGTCGTGGAAGACGCCGTCCCGGGTGAGCCCTTCGACGGACAGCAGCGCGGCGCCCGTGTCGGGGCGCTCCCTGGGGTACTGCTGCTCGATGGAGCGGCCCACCATGAGCCGCACCAGCTCGTCCTCGGGCGTGGTGGCCGGGACCTGCCCGACGCTCCTGCCGTCCCGGATGACCGTGACCCGGTCGCCGAGGGCGGCGATCTCCTCCAGGTGGTGCGTGATGAACACGATGCCGACGCCGTCCGCGCGCAGGCCGCGCACGATGGCGAAGAGCTTCTCGACCTCCTCGGAGGTCAGCACGGCGGTCGGCTCGTCCATGATCAGCACGCGCGCGTCCAGGCTGAGGGCCTTGGCGATCTCGACCATCTGCAGGCGGGCGATGCCGAGTTCACGTACGCGCGTGCGGGGCGAGACGTTCACCCCGACCCGCTCCAGCAGGGCGGCCGCGTCGGTCTCCATCCGCTTCCGGTCGATCATCCCGAAGCGGCGCGGTTGCCGCCCAAGGAAGATGTTCTCGGCGACCGTGAGATCGGGAACGAGGTTGAACTCCTGGTAGATGGTGGCGATCCCGAGGCGCTCGGAGTCCTGCGCGCCATGGATGCGCACCTCCTCGCCGCCGGCCAGGATCCGCCCGGCGTCGGGCCGGTAGGCGCCGGAGAGCATCTTGATGAGGGTGCTCTTGCCCGCGCCGTTCTCACCGAGCAGCACATGCACCTCGCCCCGGCGCAGGTCGAAGTCGACGCTGTCGAGCGCGACCACACCGGGGAAGGTCTTGCGTATGCCTTCGATGCGCAGCAACTCGTCCGCGTTGCTCACGTCTGGCTCCTGTTCATTACGGGGGACGGCTCCGACGAGGCGGGGAACTCCTCGGGAGCGGGCGGCTCTTGGGGGGCGGGCTCGCCGCACGAACGGCGGACGACGAGCCGGGCCGGGAGGGTGACGGACTGCGGGGGCCGTCCCTCGATGCGGTCGACGAGCGCCCGCACCGCGGCCCGTCCCAGCTCGCCCGTCGGCTGGGCGATCGCGGTGATCGGCGGATCGGTGTGCACGAACCAGCGGATGTCGTCGAACGCGGCCAGCGCGAGGTCCCGCGGAACCCGCAGCCCACGCGCGCGTACGGCGTCCAGCGCGCCCAGTGCCATGAGGTTGTCGGCGGCGAACACGACCTCGGGCGGTTCGGGCAGGTCGAGGAAGCCCTCGGTGACCCGCCGGCCGCTCTCGGCCTGGAAGTCGCCCTGGCCTGTGTAGGCGTCCGGGAGGGGAAGCCCGTACTCGGCCATGGCGGCCCGGAAGGCCTCGACGCGCTCGCTGCCGGTGGTGGTGGCGGCGGGGCCCGCGATGATGGCGAGCCTGCGGTGGCCGAGCCCGTGCAGATGCGCGACGAGGTCCCGCACGGCCGCGCGTCCGTCCGACCGCACCACCGGCACGTCGACGCCCGGGATCCACCGGTCGACGAACACCATCGGCGTCCCCGCGCGCGCGGCGTCGAGGATCAGCGGCGAGCCGCCGTCGGTCGGGGAGACGAGGAGGCCGTCGATCCGGCGGTCCAGCAGGGTCCGTACGTGGTGGTCCTGGAGGTCGGGCCGTTCGTCGGCGTTGCCGATGATGACGCTGTAGCCGAGCGCGCGGGCCTCCTCCTCGACGGAGCGGGCCAGTTCGGTGAAGTACGGGTTGAGCACGTCGCTGATGACCAGGCCGAGGGTGCGGGTCTGGTCGGTGCGCAGCGACCGGGCGACGGCGTTCGGGCGGTAGCCCAGCGCTTCGACGGCGGCCAGCACACGCGTGCGTGCGTCCTCGCTGACCGAGGGATGGTCGTTCAGGACGCGCGACACCGTGGCGACGGAGACCCCCGCCTCGGCCGCGACGTCCTTGATGCTCGCCATCGCCGCCCCACCTCCTTGTGGACTCGGTTCATGGACGTCGAGGTCATGGAATCGATTACATCGACGTGTACGAAGGATTGGAATCGATTACACGGGGGTAATCAAGCCCTCGACGGCATCCCGAAACCTGATCGTGATGAACGGAGCCCGGCGGACGACCGACGGTCGCCCCCGGAGGACTGTCGGTGGCGGGCGGTAACGTCGGATCATGACCGATCAGGCGGGGGCCGCCCAGGCGGGGGAGCGGCGTACGGCCACGCTGGAAGGCGTGCTCGAGCGCATCACGTACGCGAACGAGGAGAACGGCTACACGGTCGCCCGCGTCGACACCGGCAGAGGCGGCGGCGACCTCCTCACGGTCGTCGGCGCGCTGCTCGGCGCCCAGGTCGGCGAGTCGCTGCGCATGGAGGGCCGCTGGGGCTCCCACCCGCAGTACGGCAAGCAGTTCACCGTCGAGAACTACACGACCGTCCTGCCCGCGACCGTCCAGGGCATCCGCCGCTACCTCGGATCCGGCCTCGTCAAGGGCATCGGCCCGGTCTTCGCCGACCGCATCACCCAGCACTTCGGCATGGACACCCTGAAGATCATCGAGGAGGAGCCGAAGCGGCTCGTCGAGGTCCCCGGCCTCGGCCCGAAACGCACGAAGAAGATCGCCGACGCCTGGGAGGAGCAGAAAGCGATCAAGGAGGTCATGCTCTTCCTCCAGACCGTCGAGGTGTCCACCTCCATCGCGGTCCGCATCTACAAGAAGTACGGCGACGCCTCCATCTCCGTCGTGAAGAACCAGCCCTACCGGCTCGCCACGGACGTCTGGGGCATCGGCTTCCTCACCGCCGACAAGATCGCCCAGTCCGTCGGCATCCCGCACGACAGCCCGGAGCGGGTCAAGGCGGGCCTCCAGTACGCGCTGTCCCAGGCCACCGACCAGGGCCACTGCTACCTCCCCGAGGAGCGGCTGATCGCCGACGCGGTGAAGCTCCTCCAGGTCGACACCGGCCTGGTCATCGAGTGCCTCGCCGAACTCGCGGCGCCGCCACAGGAGGGCGAGGACCCCGGAGTCGTACGGGAGAAGGTCCCGGCGGCCGACGGGGGAGAGCCGGTCACCGCCGTCTATCTGGTCCCCTTCCACCGCGCCGAACTCTCCCTCTCCGCCCAGCTGTTGCGCCTGCTGCGCACCGACGAGGACCGGATGCCGGCCTTCCGCGACGTGGCCTGGGACAAGGCGCTGGCCTGGCTGAGGTCCCGCACCGAGGCCGAACTCGCGCCCGAGCAGGAGGCGGCCGTCAGGCTCGCGCTGACCGAGAAGGTCGCCGTGCTCACCGGCGGCCCCGGCTGCGGAAAGTCCTTCACCGTCCGCTCGATCGTGGAGCTGGCCCGCGCCAGGAAGGCCAAGGTCGTGCTGGCCGCCCCCACCGGCCGCGCGGCCAAGCGGCTGGCCGAGCTGACCGGCGCCGAGGCCTCCACCGTCCACCGTCTGCTGGAGCTCAGGCCTGGCGGCGACGCGGCCTACGACCGGGACCGCCCGCTGGACGCGGACCTGGTGGTGGTCGACGAGGCGTCGATGCTGGACCTCCTCCTCGCCAACAAGCTGGTCAAGGCCGTACCACCCGGCGCGCACCTGCTCTTCGTGGGGGACGTCGACCAGTTGCCCAGCGTCGGCGCCGGCGAGGTGCTGCGCGATCTGCTGGCCGAGGGCAGCCCGGTGCCCGCCGTGCGCCTCACGCGCGTGTTCCGCCAGGCCCAGCAGTCCGGCGTGGTGACCAACGCGCACCGGATCAACGCCGGACAGCACCCGGTCACCGACGGCATGAAGGACTTCTTCCTCTTCGTCGAGGACGACACGGAGGAGGCCGGCCGCCTCACGGTGGACGTGGCCGCCCGGCGCATTCCGGCGAAGTTCGGCCTGGACCCGCGCCGGGACGTGCAGGTCCTGGCGCCCATGCACCGCGGCCCGGCCGGCGCCGGCGCCCTCAACGGCCTGCTCCAGCAGGCCGTCACCCCCGGCCGCCCCGACGTGCCCGAGAAGCGGTTCGGCGGCCGGGTCTTCCGCGTCGGCGACAAGGTCACCCAGATCCGCAACAATTACGACAAGGGGAAGAACGGTGTTTTCAACGGCACCGTGGGCGTCGTGACCTCACTCGATCCGGTCGACCAGCGCCTCACGGTGCTGACCGACGAGGACGAGGAGGTTCCGTACGAGTTCGACGAACTGGACGAACTGGCCCACGCGTACGCGGTCACCATCCACCGTTCACAGGGAAGTGAATATCCCGCCGTGGTGATCCCCGTCACCACGGGAGCATGGATGATGCTTCAACGAAACCTCTTGTACACGGCCGTGACGCGCGCCAAGAAGCTGGTCGTCCTCGTCGGCTCCCGCAAGGCGATCGGTCAGGCGGTGCGCACGGTGTCGGCGGGCCGCCGCTGCACGGCGCTGGACTTCCGGCTGGCGGGCCGCTGACCACCCCGGGCCCAAGGGATTTCAGGACCGTCGGAAAAAATGATCGATCAAATGAGTCGTGAAGGTCACAGAGCACTTCCCCAACTGTGACGCAGGCGGCAGGATGAGCTAGTTGGCGGCACTGAGTGCCGCCGATGAGCCCAATGGTCGACCCCGAGTGCACTCTCGTGCGCCAAATGGGGGATGGTAGAGACAGTCAGGGCAACCTCGAAGAAGAGGCACAACGTCGGTGAGGGATGACGTGAGCGAGCACACCAACAACGCTGTAGTACTGCGGTTCGGCGATGGCGAGTACACCTACCCGGTGATCGACAGCACCGTCGGCGACAAGGGCTTCGACATCGGGAAGCTCCGCGCCCAGACCGGTCTGGTGACCCTGGACAGCGGCTACGGCAACACGGCCGCCTATAAATCCGCCATCACCTACCTTGACGGCGAACAGGGCATCCTCCGGTACCGCGGCTACCCGATCGAGCAGCTGGCCGAGCGGTCGACCTTCCTCGAGGTCGCCTACCTGTTGATCAACGGTGAACTGCCGACCGTCGACGAGCTGACCGTCTTCAAAAGCGACATCACCCAGCACACGCTGCTGCACGAGGACGTCAAGAACTTCTACCGCGGCTTCCCGCGCGACGCCCACCCGATGGCCATGCTGTCGTCGGTGGTCTCCGCGCTGTCCACGTTCTACCAGGACAGCCACAACCCGTTCGACGAGAAGCAGCGCAACCTCTCCACGATCCGGCTGCTCGCCAAGCTTCCGACGATCGCGGCGTACGCCTACAAGAAGTCGATCGGCCACCCGTTCGTCTACCCGCGCAACGACCTCGGCTACGTCGAGAACTTCCTGCGCATGACGTTCTCGGTGCCGGCGCAGGAGTACGAGCTCGACCCGGTCGTCGTCTCCGCCCTCGACAAGCTGCTGATCCTGCACGCGGACCACGAGCAGAACTGCTCGACGTCCACGGTCCGCCTGGTCGGCTCCTCGCAGGCGAACATGTTCGCCTCGATCTCGGCCGGCATCTCCGCCCTGTGGGGCCCGCTGCACGGCGGCGCCAACCAGTCCGTGCTGGAGATGCTCGAAGGCATCCAGGCCAACGGCGGCGACGTCGACTCCTTCATCCGCAAGGTGAAGAACAAGGAGGACGGCGTCCGCCTGATGGGCTTCGGCCACCGGGTGTACAAGTCCTTCGACCCGCGCGCGAAGATCATCAAGGCCGCGGCGCACGACGTCCTCTCGGCCCTCGGCAAGTCCGACGAGCTGCTGGACATCGCGCTGAAGCTGGAGGAGCACGCGCTCTCCGACGACTACTTCGTCTCGCGCAACCTCTACCCGAACGTCGACTTCTACACCGGCCTGATCTACCGGGCCATGGGCTTCCCGACCGAGATGTTCACGGTCCTGTTCGCCCTGGGCCGCCTCCCGGGCTGGATCGCCCAGTGGCACGAGATGATCAAGGAGCCCGGCTCCCGCATCGGCCGCCCGCGCCAGATCTACACCGGCGTGGTCGAGCGCGACTTCGTCCCGGTCGAGGAGCGCTGACACCTGCCGGTGGGGGCGCCGCCGTTTGAGGGTGCCCTGTCACCGGGTCGGGTTCTCCACCTGCCGGTGGGGGCGCCGCTCGATCGGGCGCCCTGCCATCGGTGCGTTTCCTGACTGCCCGGGACCGATGTCCCGGGCAGTGCTGTGTGCGGTCCCGGTAGCGATGTGTCCGGAGATCGTGTGTCCGGCTGGCCGCGTGTCCCGGCGGCCGGGTGCGCAGGGCATACGGAAGGCGCCCCGGCGCCGGTCCCCCCACGGGCCGACGACCAGGGCGCCTTCCCATGTCCCGGTGCGGATTCCCCCCACGGGATCCGGCCGGGCGTTGTGAGGACAGCGCCTGAATTCGCTGTTCGTAACCATCTTCGGTTGTTGTGCCCGCGGTTGAGCAGAACGAGCAGAACTCGTCCCACCACCGCTGTGTGCGATCTGCCGGGACAGCGCACGCTGGGAGGGCCGCTCAAAGCTTCCCGGTGTGCGTGCCCCGGCAACGCATCTCTGAGGAAGTCCCCCAAGACATCCTCAGACGTCAGGTCACGCCCCCCAAGACGCTTCCTGACATCGTCAACTTAGACCTTCGAACCCCTTCGATGGTTACGTTCACATCACTGTGATCTGTGTCTCTTGCATATGTCCGTTAGATGCGCAAGAGACCGGATACAGCGATCGAGGCCCAAGCGTAAGGATGATGCGCGAGCCTTGTGAAGAGCTTATGTGAGGCTCGCGCAGGACTCCAGGGGTCTCCCTGATCGGCAACGTGCTACTCGGCGGTATTACTTGAAGGCGCGCAGCCTCAGGCTGTTCGTCACGACGAACACCGACGAGAACGCCATCGCGGCCCCCGCGATCATCGGGTTCAGCAGCCCGGCGGCGGCCAGCGGCAGCGCGGCCACGTTGTAGCCGAAGGCCCACACCAGGTTGCCCTTGATCGTCGCCAGGGTCCGCCGGGACAGCCGGATGGCGTCCGCGGCCACCCGCAGATCCCCCCGCACCAGCGTCAGGTCGCTCGCCTCGATCGCCGCGTCCGTACCCGTCCCCATCGCCAGCCCCAGGTCGGCGGTGGCGAGCGCGGCCGCGTCGTTGACGCCGTCCCCGACCATGGCGACGACCCGCCCCTCGTCCTGCAGGCGCCGTACGACGTCGACCTTGTCCTCGGGCAGCACCTCGGCGATCACCCGGTCGATCCCGACCGCTTGCGCGACCGCCTCCGCGACCGCCCGGTTGTCCCCGGTCAGCAGCACCGGGGTGAGTCCGAGCGCCCGCAGCTCCCGCACCGCCTCGGCGCTCGTCTCCTTGACCGCGTCCGCGACCGCGAGCACCCCGCGCGCCACGCCGTCCCACCCCACGACGACGGCCGTACGACCGCCCCGCTCGGCCTCCTCCTTCGCGCGGGCCACCTCGTCCGGAACGGTCTCGAAGAGGCGCCCCACGGCCACCTCGCGGCCCTCCACCCGCCCGCGCACCCCGCGCCCGGGCACGCTCTCGAACCGCTCGGCCGCCGGCAGTTCCCCGACCCTCTCCTCGGCGCCCGCCGCCACCGCCCGGGCGACCGGGTGCTCGGAGGCGTGCTCCAGGGCGCCCGCGAGCCTCAGCAGCCGCCGCTCGTCGGTCCCGTCGACGGCGTACACGCCTTGAAGGGTCATCCGGCCGGTGGTGACGGTCCCGGTCTTGTCGAGGACGACGGTGTCGACCCGGCGCGTGGACTCCAGGACCTCGGGGCCCTTGATGAGGATGCCGAGCTGGGCTCCGCGCCCGGTGCCGACCATGAGCGCGGTCGGCGTGGCGAGCCCGAGCGCGCACGGGCAGGCGATGATCAGGACCGCGACGGCCGCCGTGAACGCGGCGACCGTGTCACCCGTCGCGGCGAGCCAGCCGCCGAAGGTGGCGAGCGCGATCAGCAGCACCGCCGGCACGAAGATCCCCGAGATCCGGTCGGCCAGCCGCTGCACCTCGGCCTTGCCGGTCTGCGCGGCCTCGACCAGCTGCGCCATGCGCGCGAGCCGGGTGTCCGCGCCGATCCGGCCGGCCTCGACGACCAGCCGGCCACCGGCGTTCACGGTCGCGCCCGTGACGGCGTCGCCGGGCCCGACGTCCACCGGGACCGACTCGCCGGTCAGCATCGAGGCGTCCACGGCGGACGTGCCCTCCACGACCGTCCCGTCGGTGGCGACCTTCTCCCCGGGCCGCACGACGAACCGGTCCCCGACGGCCAGCAGGTCGACCGGGATCCGCACCTCCCCGCCGGCCCGCAGCACGGCCACGTCCTTCGCGCCCAGCTCCATGAGCGCCCGCAGCGCCGCCCCCGCGCGCCGCTTGGAGCGGGCCTCCAGGTAGCGGCCGAGCAGGATGAAAGCGGTGACGCCGGCGGCGACCTCCAGATAGATCGTGGAGGCGCCGTCCGTACGGGAGACGGTGAACTCGAAGGGGTGCCGCATGCCGGGCATGCCCGCGTCGCCGAAGAACAGCGCCCACAGCGACCAGCCGAGCGCGGCCAGCGTGCCGACCGAGACCAGCGTGTCCATGGTGGCCGCGCCGTGCCGCAGGTTCGTCCAGGCGGCCCGGTGCAGCGGGCCGCCGCCCCAGACGACCACCGGCGCGGCGAGCGTCAGTGAGAGCCACTGCCAGTTGTCGAACTGGAGCGAGGGGACCATCGCGAGCAGGACGACGGGCGCGGCGAGCAGAACGGAGACGAGGAGCCGGTGCCGCAGACCCGCGAGCTCGGGGTCCCCGGAGGTGTCCTCCTGGACCGGCTCCGGCGCGGGCGCGGGTTCCTCGGCCGTGTACCCGGTCTTCACCACGGTCGCGATCAGGTCGGCGACCTCGGTCCCGGCCGGATAGCTGACCTTCGCCTTCTCCGTCGCGTAGTTGACCGTCGCGACGACGCCGTCCATGCGGTTGAGCTTCTTCTCGACGCGGGCCGCGCAAGAGGCGCAGGTCATCCCGCCGATGAGCAGTTCGACCTCGGCGGTCGGCGCGGGCGGTTCGGTTATCGGCGTTTCCGTGGTGGTGCTGGTCATGTCCGTGCTCCAGGAAGCGGACCGGGCCGTACGGAACCAGTATCAGCTGGTCGGCACGGCCCGGTGGGTGGAGGAGGGGTGTCGAGGGGAGGTGCCGAGGTGCGGGTGCCTCAGGCCTGGCCGGCCAGCTCGAAGCCCGCCTCGTCGACGGCGGCGCGCACGGCCTCCTCGTCGAGCGCGGCGGTGGAGACGACCGTGACCTCACCGGTCGAGGCGACGGCCTTCACCGAGGTGACGCCGGCGAGCTCGGAGAGCTCGCCGGAGACGGCGCCCTCGCAGTGGCCGCAGCTCATGCCGCTCACCTTGTAGACAGTGGTGACGGAGCCCGTGGTGTCGGTTTGAGCGGTCATGTCGTTCTCCTCGTGGAGGCAGGTGGGGCGGGCGGGGCCGCGAGAGGTCTCCCGTTAACCGACACTATACCCCTAGGGGGTATCAATCAAAGGTAATGACCCGCCGCGCGGACGGGGGTGCGGGGTGCGGATGCCTCGGGCAGGCTTCCGCCAGGGGGGGCGGGCGCGGGGGGCGGGCGGGGGGTCGGGTAGGCGGGTACCCGGGCTACAGGGCCGTAGCGGATCCGGCGCCGCCGGCTTGGACGCGGCCCAGCCGGTCGCCCACCAGCGGCTCCAGATAGCGGATCAGTACGTTCTTCAGCTCCTGCACATACGCGTCGCGCTCGGCGCCCTCGTGGCCGAGGACCAGCTCCAGGCCCGCCTTGTACAGGCCCAGGCACATGTGCGCGGTGCGCGCGAGATCGGCGGGCCGCGCGTCCGGCAGCAGGGAGGAGAGCAGGCCCTCGATACGGGAGAGCAGCGTGGCGTGCAGCGCGTCGTGCTCCTCTGCGATGTGGCCGGGGATGTCGGGGCCGTGCATCAGGGCGAAGAACACCGGATGGTCGCAGTTGAAGGCGATGAACCGGTCCACGGCCGCGCCGACGGCCTCCTCCAGCGGGGTCGCGGGGTCGACCGGCGCGAGCGCCTCGCCGAAGGTGTCGCGCATCTGGTGCATGAGGCGGTCGCCCAGTTCGATCGCGATCGCTTCCTTGTTCGGGAAGAACTGGTAGAGCGTGCCCGGTGAGACGCCCGCCTCGCGGGCGATGGCGTTGGTGCTGGCGGCGGTGTAGCCGGTCGTGCAGAAGACGCTGGCCGCGGCCTCGAGCAGCTGTGCGATACGCCGCTCACCACGCGCCTGGCGGCGGCGCGGCTGTTCCTTCTCCTGGCTCTCGGCCACGCGTTGTCCCCAGCTTTCCCGAACATCATTGACAAACACGAGTGGTCGCTCGCATTCTGGGAGCCAGAAATGCGAGCGCTCTCTCGTGTTTGCCATTCTACGGTTTTCACGACTGCTTGCAGGGTGAAGGGGACACCGCACGATGACCGAAGTCAACAGCCCACCCCGTGCCGGAGGCTGGACCCGCCTCGTGACCGCCCGGCCCAGGCTGTCGCTGCTCGCGGCCCTGGTGCTCACCGTGCTCGCGGTGCTGGCCGGCAGCGGGGTCGCCGAACGGCTGGGCAGCGGCGGCTGGGAGGATCCGGCCGCGCAGTCCACGTACGCGACCAAGGCCCTGGAGCGTGAGTTCCCCGGCTCCCAGCCCAATCTCCTGCTGCTGGTCGACGCGGGCGAGGCCTCCGTGGACGACCCGGCGGTGGCCGCCGAGGCGAACCGGCTCACCGCGAGCCTGGCCGCCGAGAAGGGCCTCGTCGGCGTCGGCTCCTACTGGCAGGCCGACGCGGCGGGAGCGGCCTCCGCCCTGCGCGCGAAGGACGGCCACGAGGCGCTGATAGCCGCCCGCATCACGGGCGACGAGAAGACGATGGGTGAGACCCTCGACCGCATCACCCCCGCCCTGCGCGGCACGCACGGGCCGGTGGAGGTGAGGATCGGCGGCGGCGTCGCCGTGCGCCACGAGATGCAGACCATCATCCAGGAGGACCTGACGCGCGCCGAGATCATCGCCCTGCCGATCACGCTGGTGCTGCTGGTGATGGTCTTCGGCAGCGCGGTCGCGGCCCTGCTGCCGCTCGGCATCGGCATCGTCGCGATCCTCGGCACCAACGCCGTCCTCAGCGGCCTCACGCGGTTCACCGACGTCTCCATCTTCGCGATGAACCTCACCACGGCCCTGGGCCTCGGCCTCGCCATCGACTACGCCCTGTTCATCGTCCGTCGCTTCCGCGAGGAACTCGCCGCCGGGGCGGATCCGTCGACGGCCATCGGCACCACCCTGCGCACGGCCGGCCGCACGGTCCTCTTCTCGGCGCTTACGGTCGCGGTGTCCCTGGCGGCGATGCTCCTCTTCCCGCAGTACTTCCTGCGCTCCTTCGCCTACGCCGGCATGGCCGTGGTCCTGCTGGCCGCCGCGGCCGCCCTGATCCTGCTCCCGGCGGCGCTGATCCTGCTCGGCGACCGGGTCAACTCCCTCGACCTGCGCCGCCTGTTCCGCCGGGGCCGCCCCGCGACGGCGTCCGGCGAGGAGGGCGGCCGGGCCTGGGGCCGCACGGCGAAGCTGGTCATGCGCCGCGCCCCCTTCTTCGCCCTGGCCACCACGGCCGCCCTCGTCCTCCTCGGACTGCCCTTCCTCGGCGTGAGGTTCGGCACGGCGGACGACCGCCAGCTGCCCTCCTCGGCCGAGTCCCATGTCGTGCAGCAGCACATCAGGGACGGCTTCCCGGGCAGTCCCGGCGGTGGCCTCGAGGTCCTCGCCGAGGGCAGGGCGACCCAGGCCCAGTACGCCGCCTACAAGGAACGCGTGGCGGCGCTGCCGGAAGTGGCCCGGGTGGACGGGCCCTCGGTGAACGGCGACTCGGCGTACTTCACGGTGCTGCCCAAGGGCGAGGCCGTCGACGACGCGGCCCAGAACCTGGTGGGCGATCTGCGGGCCACAGCCGCCCCCTTCGAGACCAGTGTGACCGGCACGGCGGCCGTCCTGGTCGACTCCAAGCACGCGATCGGCGCCCAACTGCCCTGGGCGGTGGCCTTCATCGTCATCGTCACCCTGCTCCTGGTCTTCCTGCTGACCGGCAGCGTGCTGATACCGCTCCAGGCGGTGCTGCTCAACGCGCTCAGCCTGACGGCGATGTTCGGCGCGGTGGTCTGGGTCTTCCAGGACGGCCACCTCTCCGGCCTCCTCGGCTTCACCAGCCCCGGATCGATAGAGACCACCCTCCCGGTCCTGATGTTCTGCGTGGCCTTCGGCCTCTCGATGGACTACGGCGTGTTCCTGCTCTCCCGCATCAAGGAGGAGTACGACCGCACCGGCGACCACGAGGGAGCGGTCGCTCTGGGCCTGCGGCGCACCGGCGGCCTGATCACGGCGGCGGCGGTCATCCTGGCGGTGGTGATGGTGGCGATCGGCACCTCGCGCGTCACCAACACCAAGATGCTCGGCCTGGGCATCGCCCTGGCGGTCCTGATGGACGCGATGGTGGTGCGAAGTCTCCTGGTCCCGGCCATCATGCGCCTCACCGGCAGAGCCACCTGGTGGGCGCCGGCACCGCTGCGCAGGTTCCACCAGCGGTTCGGCCTGAGCGAGGGGGAGCCGGCCCGGCAGGCACCGGCCGCCGCGTCCGCGTCAGCGCCGGACGAACCCACACCGGACGAACCCACGCCGGACGAACCCGGGCGGGACGAACCCGGGCGGGACAAGGTCGACGCGCACGGTTAGCGTTCGCGGAGATCCACGGCGGCCAGAGGTCCGTGGGTCTGCGTGGGTCACCGTGGGTCCGCGCGGGCGAAGGCGAGGGTGAAGGCACATGCGGGCTGTGGTGTTCGAGCGGTACGGGGAGCCGGCCGAGGTACGTGAGCTGGCCGACCCCCGACCGGCTTCCCACGGAGTGACCGTGCGCGTCGAGGCCACCGGCCTGTGCCGCAGCGACTGGCACGGCTGGATGGGCCACGACCCGGACATCACCCTGCCGCACGTGCCCGGGCACGAACTCGCCGGTGTCGTACAGGAGGTCGGAGCGCGGGTCACCAGGTGGCGGGCGGGCGACCGGGTCACCGTCCCCTTCGTGTGCGGCTGCGGCAGCTGTCCCTCCTGCGCGGCCGGCGACCACCAGGTGTGCGAGCGGCAGACCCAGCCCGGCTTCACGCACTGGGGCTCCTTCGCCCAGTACGTGGCCCTGGACCACGCCGACGTGAACCTGGTCGAGATCCCCGACGACCTGTCGTACGCCACCGCCGCCTCGCTCGGCTGCCGGTTCGCCACGGCGTTCCGGGCCGTGGTGCAGCAGGGCCGGGTCGCGGCGGGGGAGTGGGTCGCGGTGCACGGCTGCGGCGGCGTCGGCCTCTCGGCGGTGATGATCGCGGCGGCGAGCGGGGCACGGGTGCTGGCGGTGGACGTCTCCCCGACGGCCCTGGACCTGGCGCGGAAGTTCGGCGCGGCGCAGTGCGTGGACGCGCGGGAGGTACCGGACACGGCGGAGGCGGTCCGAGAGCTGACCGGGGGAGGGGCTCATCTCTCCCTCGACGCGCTCGGTTCCCCCGCCACCTGCGCCGCCTCGGTGAACGGGCTGCGCCGCCGCGGCCGTCACCTCCAGGTCGGCCTGCTTCCCTCGGCGGACGGCACGACCCCCGTCCCGCTGGCCCGCGCCATCGCCCTGGAGCTGGAGATCCTGGGCAGCCACGGCATGGCCGCGCACACCTACCCGCAGATGCTGGAGCTGGTCCGGACGGGGGTGGTGCGTCCCGATCTGCTGGTGACGTCGACGATCACACTGGACGAGACCCCGGCCGCCCTGTCCGCGCTGGGCACCGCACCGGGCGCGGGGGTGACGGTCATCGATCCGTGGGCCTGAGCGCGGCCCACTCCCGGTCCAGGACCGCCTGAGCGCCTCGTGCACCCGCGCCTCGTGCACCCGCACCTCGTTCTCACCCGCGGCGCTGTGCCCCACGCGTCCGTGGGGCACAGCCGGTTCTCTTCCGGCGCCGGGTCAGTCCAGAGCGCGCCCACGGTTGCCCGGCCGGGAGGCGACCCAGGCGCGCACGGTGTCGGCGTACCAGAAGGGCTTGCCGCCCTCGACGTGGTCGGGCTGTGGCAGCAGTCCGTGCTTGCGGTAGGACCGTACGGTGTCCGGCTGCACCTTGATGTGCGCCGCGATCTCTTTGTACGACCAGAGCCTTCGGTCGGTCATGAGCTGCACCTCCCTGCGCGCGCGGGGGTCGGCGGCCGGGAGGCCGCCCGGGGGGAGCCCGGCGCTGCGCTGGCGATCACCAAGCCTGTGCCCCGTGAACGACAGTCGGTGACTGTGCGGAAGTGGCTGTCGACCGCGTGTGACACAAGACCCGCGGACACGTGACACACGTGACGGAAAAGGGATATTTGTGACACAGGTGAAGCAAAGAAGTGTGCGGGGCCCATGGGAGGGGCGCGTTGACAAACGCCCCGAAGTCGCCGACAGGAGCCGGGCCGGGCCCGCTGCGACAGGCCCGACCCGTTCCCGCTCCCCGCCATCCCCCCGGAACGATCACAACGACCGAAGCGCCCGGACCACGCGAAGCACCCGGAACGGCCGGAAATCGCCGGATCAACTGGCAGACCCCCAGCCTGTATTCAGCCAATGCGGCGGGTCTTGGAAAAATACGCACCCGGTCCGGACCAGCCGTCCGGACGGGCCGGCAGAACCAGGCTCGTCGCCTCCCCGCTCAGCCGGTCCGCCGTCGGCGACACCTGCGCCGGAAGACGCCTGGCCTGCGCGAACTCCCTCGGAGTGCATCCCGTCATCGCCTTGAACTCGCCGCTGAGATGAGCCTGGTCGTAGAAGCCGCAGAGGGCGGCGGTCTCTGCCGCGCTCCGCCCCTGCGCCAGCAGCCGACGGGCCCGTTGCAGCCGCAGCACCCGGGCCGCCGCCTTGGGGCCGAGCCCGATCTGCTCGCGGAACCGGTTCTCCAGGTGCCGTACGCTCCAGCCGACCTCCTCGGCCAGCCGGGGCACCGGTATCGCGCCGCCCGTCCGCACCAGCAGCGACCAGGCCCGCGCCACCCGCTCGGAATTCGGCGTACCGGCCTCTCGCCACCGGGTGAGGACCTCGTCGAGCAGCCCGAAGCGGTCCGCCCAGCCGGGTAACGCGGCCAGCGTGGCGGCGAGTTCACCGAGGGGCGAGCCCAGGGGGTGCGGCAGCTCGTCGGGGTCGACGGTGCGGTTGACGAGCTCGTGCTGGGGCGTGCCGAAGAGGGTGAACGCGGCCCAGGGCGCCATGAGCACCTCGATGCCCGAAAACCGCCCGCCGTGCTCCCCGACGGCCGGCGTGGTCGTAGGCCCGCAGTACACGGACACCAGCGTGTCCGGAGCGCGCCCCGCCCGCGAGATCCGCACGGGCTGCTCGAACCCCAGCAGCAGGGTCGAGGCCCCGATCGGCGTCTCGAGCCGTCGCCGCGGCCGGTTCATGGCGAGCCGGATCCCGCGGTAGCTCATCACTCCGGGCCGCAACCGAGGATGGGGCCCGGCGAGAGCGAACTCCCATGATCCGCCGGGCCCTTGTCCGGACCGGGTGCGCACCACGCTCGCAGTCATGGGCGCCTATGGTGCTACGGCAGGGGCAACGCCGTTAAGGGGGCGCGGGGCTGTATTCATATGCGGCTCCGCCGCGTGGGCGCGACACGCCACACACAGCCCGTACTCGCGGACACTGAACCCGGCAGCTGGTTGGGCGGCCCGCTGCACCCCCGGAGGGCTACTACGCCCCGCACGATCGAAGAAACGCCCGCGTCCGCTGGGCGATCGGCAGCGGAGCGTCCGGCTCGCACGGGTACATGTCCTGCTCGACGATCGCGAACAGGTCGACATCCAGCCTCTGCGCAGCCTCCAGCACAGGCCCCAACGCGGGCACCCCGGTCGGCGGCTCGCACATCACGCCCCGCGCGACGGCCGGCCCGAACGGCACCTGGTTGGCCCGCACATCCGCCAGGATCTCCGGGTCGACCTGCTTGAGGTGCAGGTATCCGATCCGCTCGCCGTAGGTCTCGATCAGCTTGACGCTGTCGCCGCCGCAGTACGCGTAGTGCCCGGTGTCCAGGCACAGCGACACGAGGTCGGAGTCGGTGCCGTCCAGGAACCGGACCACGTTCTCCTCGCTGTCGATGTGGGTGTCGGCGTGCGGGTGGACGACGATCTGGAGGCCGTACCGCTCCCGCACCTCCTTGCCGAGCCGCTCGGTCAGCGAGGTGAGGTTGCGCCACTGTTCGGGGGTGAGGGTGTCCGGCTCCAGTACCTGGCCGGTCTTGTCGTCCCGCCAGAAGGACGGGATGACGACCAGATGCTTCGCGCCCATCGCCTGGGCGAGCACCGCGTTGTCCGCGACGTGCGCCCAGGTCTTCTCCCAGACGGCCTCGCCGTGGTGCAGACCGGTGAAGACCGTGCCCGCCGACACCTTCAGGCCGCGCTTGGCCGTCTCCTCGGTGAGGAGTGCGGGATCGGTCGGCAGGTACCCGTAGGGGCCGAGCTCGATCCATTCGTAGCCGGACTGCGCGACCTCGTCGAGGAAGCGCTGCCAGGGGACCTGGGCGGGATCGTCCGGGAACCAGACGCCCCAGCTGTCGGGGGCGGAGCCGACACGGATGCGGGAAACACCGGAAACTGGTGACTGAGGTGACAACGACGTCATGGGCGTCAGCGTGCTGTCTCACCGAAGGGGGTGTCAAGGGCTGGTCCGAATGTCTGGACAAAACATTGACAGGGCCTGCCGCGCGGGGCTACAAAGCCGTGAGAGCCGATACGGGGACGTGTGCCGGGGACGTGCCACGAGCGGTCTCACGGGGACGAGCCGATATGAAGGGAACTCGATGGCGTACGACCTGATCACCATGGGGCGGATAGGGGTGGACCTCTATCCGCTGCAGACGGGCGTCCCACTGCCGCAGGTCACGTCCTTCGGGAAGTTCCTGGGGGGATCGGCGACCAACGTCGCGGTCGCCGCCGCCCGCCTCGGCCGGGAGACGGCGGTGATCTCCCGCACCGGCGACGACCCCTTCGGCACCTATCTGCACGAGGCCCTGCGCGGCTTCGGCGTCGACGACCGCTGGGTCACCCCGGTGCCCGGCCTGCCGACGCCCGTCACCTTCTGCGAGGTCTTCCCGCCGGACGACTTCCCGCTGTACTTCTACCGGCAGCCCAAGGCGCCGGACCTGGAGATCGACGCCCACGAACTCGACCTCGACGCCGTTCGGGAGACCCGCATCTTCTGGGTCACCGGCACCGGCCTGAGCGAGGAGCCCAGCCGTACGGCGACCCTCGCCGCCCTGGCCCACCGGGCCAGGGCCGGCACCACGGTCTTCGACCTCGACTGGCGCCCGATGTTCTGGAAGGACCCGGCCGGGGGCGACCCGGCCGACACCGCCCGCCCGTTCTACGTCGAGGCCCTCAAGCACACCACCGTCGCCGTGGGCAACCTCGACGAGGTGGAGGTCGCCACCGGAGTGCGCGAGCCCCGGGCGGCGGCGCAGGCGCTGCTGGACGCCGGCGTCGAACTCGCGGTGGTCAAGCAGGGCCCCAAGGGCGTCCTCGCCGTCAACAGCAAGGGCGAGTCCGCCGAGGTCCCGCCGCTGCCGGTGAACGTCCTGAACGGCCTCGGGGCCGGTGACGCCTTCGGCGGCTCCCTCTGCCACGGTCTGCTCGCGGGCTGGGACCTGGAGAAGATCATGCGTCATGCCAACGCCGCGGGCGCCATCGTCGCCTCCCGGCTGGAGTGCTCCTCCGCGATGCCGACGCCGGACGAAGTGGAAGCCGCGCTCAAGGCGGGGGCCGTCCTGTGACGACCGTCGACATCTCCGAACTCGTCCGCCTGCGCACGCGGCACCCCGAGGCGATCGCCGAGGCGGCCGCCCGCCGCCCGCGCAGGCCGCTGCTGGGCGACTCCGGCCGCCTGATGATCGTCGCCGCCGACCACCCGGCCCGTGGCGCGCTCGGCGTCGGCGGCGACAAGCTGGCCATGGCCAACCGGGCAGGCCTGCTCGAGCGTCTGTGCCTGGCCCTCTCCCGGCCCGGCGTGGACGGCGTCCTCGCGACCGCCGACATCCTGGACGACCTGCTCCTCCTCGGCGCCCTCGACGGCAAGGTCGTCATGGGCTCGCTGAACCGCGGCGGCCTCCAGGGCTCCGTCTTCGAGCTCGACGACCGCTTCACCGGTCACCGCCCCGAGGACATCGAGCGGCTGAACTTCGACGCGGGCAAGCTGCTCGTGCGCATCGACTACGACGACCCGGGCTCGCTCACCACCCTGGAGTCCACGGCCCGCGCCATCGACGACATGGCCGCGCGCAAGCTCCCCCTCTTCGTCGAGCCGTTCATCAGCCGCCGCACCCCCGACGGCAAGGTGCGCAACGACCTCTCCGCCGAGGCCGTCACCAAGTCGATCGCCATCGCCTCGGGACTGGGCGGCACCTCGGCCTACACCTGGCTGAAGCTCCCGGTCACCGACAACCCCGACGACATGGCCGAGGTCATGCAGACGTCCACGCTGCCCGCCGTCCTGCTGGGCGGCGAGGTCGGCGAGGACCAGGACGGGGCGTACGAGAAGTGGCGCGGTGCGCTCCAACTCCCCACCGTCCGGGGCCTGGTGGTCGGCCGTTCGCTGCTCTATCCGCCGGACGGGGATGTCGCCGCCGCCGTGGACACCGCCGTAGGACTGCTGTGAGGGCCGCATGACGAACACCGAGCCGCACCACGACCTGTACATCCCGCACGGCACCACCACCGGCGCCGGCTACACCCTCGACATCGATCCCGAGCGAGCCGGCTGGGGATACTGCGGTCTGCGGATCGTCGAGCTGGAGCCGGGCGGCACGCACCACTTCACCACCGGTGACAGTGAGTGGATCGTCCTTCCGCTGGCAGGCGGATGTACCGTGCGAACAGCCGGTGAAGAGTTCCAACTCCTGGGCAGGGAGAGCGTTTTCGCGTCGGTAACCGACTTCGCGTACGTTCCCCGTGACGCCCGGGTCCAGATCGCCTCCGGCGCGGGAGGCCGCTTCGCCCTGGCAGGAGCGAAGTGCGAGCGACAACTCCCCGCCCGCTACGGCCCCGCGCCGGAGGTCCCCGTCGAAGAGCGTGGCAGCGGCGACTGCGCCCGTCTGGTGCGCAACTTCGCCTCCGCCGACGCCTTCGACTGCGACAGGCTGATCGCCGTCGAGGTGATCACCCCTGGCGGCAACTGGTCCTCGTACCCGCCGCACAAGCACGACGAGCACCGGCCGGGCGAGGAGGCCGAACTCGAGGAGATCTACTACTTCGAGATCGACGGCCCGAACGGCTTCGGCTATCAGCGCGTATCCCCTTCACGCGAGGGCGGATCCGACGTCCTCGCGGAGGTCCGCTCCGGCGACGCCGTGCTCGTCCCCGACGGCTGGCACGGCCCGGCCATCGCCCAGCCCGGCCACGCCATGTACTACCTGAACGTCATGGCGGGACCGGGCGAGACCCGGGAGTGGCGGATCTGCTTCCACCCGGACCACGTAGAGAGCACAGGGGGTTACCGATGACGGCGCAGACCTCGACGACGAGGCTGACGGTCGCCCAGGCACTCGTCCGCTTCCTCGCCGCCCAGTACACGGAGCGCGACGGCGTACGGCAGCGGCTGATCGGCGCGACCTGGGGCATCTTCGGCCACGGCAACGTCGCCGGCCTCGGCCAGGCGCTGATCGAGTACGGCGACGACATGCCGTTCCACCAGGGCCGCAACGAGCAGTCGATGGTCCACGCGGCCGTCGGCTACGCCCGCCAGTCGAACCGCCTGTCCACCCACGCGGTGACGACGTCGATCGGCCCCGGCGCGACCAACCTGGTCACCGGCGCCGCCCTGGCGACCGTCAACCACCTCCCGGTCCTCCTGCTGCCCGGCGACATCTTCGCGACCCGCGTCGCCGACCCGGTGCTCCAGCAGCTCGAGGTCCCCTACGCGGGCGACGTGTCGGTCAACGACACCCTGCGCCCGGTGTCGAGGTACTTCGACCGCGTCACCCGCCCCGAGGCCCTGATCCCGGCGGCCCTCCAGGCGATGCGCGTCCTCACCGACCCGGTGGAGACGGGCGCGGTCACCCTCGCGCTGCCCCAGGACGTCCAGGCCGAGGCCTACGACTGGCCCGACGAGTTCTTCGCCGAGCGCACCTGGGCCGTACGCCGTCCCGGCGCCGACCCGGCCGAGCTCGCGGAGGCGGTCCGCGCGATCCGCGCCGCCCGCCGCCCGCTGATCGTCGCCGGCGGCGGGGTCCACCACAGCCGCGCCGAGGAGGCGCTCGCCGAGTTCGCCGAGGCCACCGGCATCCCGGTCGCCTCCACCCAGGCCGGCAAGGGCTCGCTGCGCTACGACCACCCTCAGGACGTGGGCGGCGTGGGCCACACCGGTACGGCGACGGCGGACGAACTCGCCCGCACGGCGGACCTGGTGATAGGCGTGGGCACCAGGTACACGGACTTCACCACCGCCTCGAACACCCTGTTCGCGGCCGACGGCGTCCGTTTCCTCAACCTCAACATCGCGCCCTACGACGGCCACAAGCTCGCCGGTCAGCCGCTCGTGGCGGACGCCCGCAGCGGCCTGGGCGAGCTGACCGCGGCCCTCCGGACGCACGGCCACCGGGTCACGGACGCCTACGTCACCGAGTACTCCGAGGACAAGGAGCGCTGGGAGCAGCGCGTCGACGCCTGCTACGAAGCCGAGGAGCCGGACGTACGGCCGACGCAGCAGCAGGTGCTCGGCGCCCTCGACGCCCTCGCCGACGAGTCGGACGTGATCATCAACGCGGCCGGTTCGCTCCCCGGTGACCTGCACAAACTGTGGCGGGCCCGCTCCCGGGACCAGTACCACCTGGAGTACGGCTACTCCTGCATGGGGTACGAGATCCCGGCCGCGATCGGCGTGAAACTGGCCGCTCCCGAGCGCAACGTCTGGGCGCTGGTCGGCGACGGCACGTACCTGATGATGCCGACGGAGATCGTGACGGCCGTGCAGGAGGGGATCGCGATCAAGCTCCTGCTCGTGCAGAACCACGGCTACGCCTCGATCGGCGGTCTGTCGGAGTCGGTGGGCGGCGAGCGGTTCGGCACGGCGTACCGCCACCGTTCCCCTGCCGACGGTTCCTACACGGGGGCCCCGCTGCCCGTCGACCTGGCCGCCAACGTGGCCAGCCTCGGCATGCGCGTGCTGCGCGCGAAGACCGTCCGTGAACTGCGCGAGGCCCTCGCCGAGGCGCGCCGCGCCGACACTCCCACATGTGTCTACGTCGAGACGGAAACGGCCGACACTGTGTCGGGCCCGCCGCCCGCGCAGGCCTGGTGGGATGTACCTGTGGCCGAGACCGCGACGCGACCGTCCGCGGTGAAGGCACGTGAGCTGTACGAACGGCACGTCTCTACCCGACGCCGCCATCTGTGAAGGAGCACTCGGTCATGACGAAGATCGTCAACCACTGGATCGGCGGCAAGACCGTCGAAGGCGCGTCGGGTACGTACGGGCCGGTCACCGACCCGGCGACCGGCGCCGTCACCACGAAGGTCGCCTTCGCGACCGTCGACGAGGTCGACGCCGCGGTGGCCGCCGCGAAGGACGCCTACGCCACCTGGGGTACGTCCTCGCTGGCGAAGCGGACCACGATCCTGTTCAAGTTCCGGGCGTTGCTGGACGCGAACCGGGACGCGATCGCGGAGCTGATCACCGCCGAGCACGGCAAGGTGCACAGTGACGCGCTCGGCGAGGTCGCGCGTGGCCTGGAGATCGTCGACCTGGCGTGCGGGATCACCGTGCAGCTGAAGGGCGAGCTTTCGACCGAGGTGGCCAGCCGCGTGGACGTGTCGTCGATCCGGCAGCCGCTGGGCGTCGTCGCGGGCATCACGCCGTTCAACTTCCCGGCGATGGTCCCGATGTGGATGTTCCCGATCGCCATCGCGACGGGCAACACCTTCGTGCTGAAGCCGTCGGAGAAGGACCCGTCGGCGTCTCTGAAGATCGCCGAGCTGCTGGCGGAGGCCGGGCTGCCGGACGGCGTGTTCAACGTCGTCAACGGCGACAAGGTGGCGGTCGACCGTCTCCTGGAGCACCCGGACGTCAAGGCCGTGTCGTTCGTCGGCTCGACCCCGATCGCCCGCTACATCCACACCACCGCCGCCGCGAACCACAAGCGTGTCCAGGCCCTGGGCGGCGCGAAGAACCACATGCTGGTCCTCCCGGACGCGGACCTGGACGCGGCGGCGGACGCGGCCGTCTCGGCGGCCTACGGCTCGGCGGGCGAGCGCTGCATGGCGATCTCCGCCGTGGTGGCCGTCGGCGCGATCGGCGACGAGCTGGTGGAGAAGATCCGCGAGCGCGCCGAGAAGATCAAGATCGGCCCCGGCAACGACCCCACCTCCGAGATGGGCCCGCTCATCACGAAGGTGCACCGCGACAAGGTGGCGTCGTACGTGACGGGCGCGGCGGCCGAGGGCGCGGAGGTCGTCCTGGACGGCACCGGCTTCACCGTCGACGGCTTCGAGGACGGTCACTGGATCGGCATCTCGCTGCTGGACAAGGTGCCCACGACCGCGAAGGCCTATCAGGACGAGATCTTCGGCCCGGTGCTGACCGTGCTGCGCGTGGACACCTACGAGGAGGGCCTGGCCCTCATCAACGCGTCCCCGTTCGGCAACGGCACGGCGATCTTCACCCGGGACGGCGGTGCGGCCCGTCGCTTCCAGCTGGAGGTCGAGGCCGGCATGGTCGGCGTGAACGTCCCGATCCCGGTCCCCGTGGGCTATCACAGCTTCGGCGGCTGGAAGGACTCGCTCTTCGGCGACCACCACATCTACGGCAACGACGGCACGCACTTCTACACCCGCGGCAAGGTCGTCACGACCCGCTGGCCGGACCCGGCCGACGGCCCCGGCGGCGTGGACCTGGGCTTCCCCCGCAACCACTGACCGTCGAAGTTCCCCCTGTGAAGCCGTCCGGACTCCGGACGGCTTCACGTTTTTTCGACGCCCCGCCTGCGGTTCCCGCACGTGCCCAGCTACCGGAGTTACTTGCGGCAAACGACCGTAAGCGCAGCCCAACCCGCCCCTCACCTACGGATTCCGTAGGTGAACACCTATTGACGCGCCGGTTTTCGTCGGGGTTCCATGCAGCACCACCACAGCCGCCGGAGCCATCCGCACGAGTCGATCGGACCCGCCGCATGACCGACACGCTCCGCCCCGTCGCCACCACCGCCCCCCAGGCGCCGGTGTCCGACAGTCCCCAGAAGCTCAAGCGCTCCATCGGAGTCGTCGGCGGCACTCTCCTCACCCTCTCCTGCGTCACCCCCGCCTCCACCCTCTTCGTCGTCGTCCCGGACCTCTTCGGCTCGCTCGGCACCGCGACCGCCCTCACGATCGCGATCGGCTCGCTGCTCTGTATCGCCGTGGCGTTCTGCTACTCGGAGCTGGGCACCCTCATCCCCAGCGCGGGCGGTGAGTACGCCATGGTGTCGACGCTGGCCGGGCGGCTCGCCGGCTGGCTGGTCTTCGTCCTCTCCCTGCTCGTCGTCATGATCGTCCCGCCGGTGATCGCGATGGGCACGGCCGACTACCTGGCCCCGGTCGTCCACCTCGACCCCTCGTTCGCGGGCGCCGCCGTCATGCTGCTCGCCACCCTCGCCGGCCTGCTCGACCTGCGTGCCAACGCCTGGATCACCGGCGTCTTCCTGGTCCTGGAGGTCATCGCGGCGGCCGTCGTGGCCGTCCTGGGCTTCGCCCACGGCCACCGCGGCGCGGGCAGCCTCGTCTCGATGCAGGTCGCCGGCGCCGACGGCCACACCGACACCGTCACCGCCATGCTGGTCGTCTCCGGCCTCGCCATCGCCCTCTTCGTCACCCAGGGCTTCTCGACCGCCGTCTATCTCTCCGAGGAACTGGAGAACCCGCGCCGCAACGTCGCCCGCACGGTCCTCGCCACCCTCGCCATCTCCTCCGTGATCATCCTGGTCCCGGTCGTCGCCATCACCTTCGGCGCCTCCGACCTCACCGAACTCACCGGCGGCGACATCGGCGGCATGGTCACCGCCTGGTCCAACTCGGCCGTCGGCACCTTCGTCAGCCTCTGCGTGGCGCTCGCGATCATCAACGCCGGCATCGTGATGGTCATCCAGAACTCCCGCGTCCTGTTCGCCTCCGCCCGCGACAAGGCCTGGCCGCAGCCCGTCAACGACGTCTTCGCCAAGCTCGGCCGGTTCGGCTCCCCCTGGGTCGCCACCCTCGCCGTCGGCATCCCCGGCGCACTGCTCTGCTTCGTGAACCTGGACACCCTGTACGGGGTCACCGGCGTCTCCGTGACCGGCATGTACCTGCTCGTCGCGGTCGCCGCCCTGCTCTCCCGCCGCGGTCACCACAAGGACACCCACGCCTGGCGCATGCCCGCGTGGCCGGTGCTGCCGGTCCTGCTGATCGTCGTCCTCGGCTACGTCCTCACCCGGCAGGAGACGCCCTACCTCCTGTGGACCGGCGGCATCACCGCCGCCGCCACCCTCTACTGGGCCCTCTACCTCCGCCCCCGCCGCGACACCCGCTGGCTGGTGTCGATCCCGGACGACGCGCAGGCCTGACGCGTACCGCGACTGGTGTACGCCGGCCCGGCCCCGTACGCCCCCGGGATGGTGACGAGTTCGGTCTGCGGTCGACAACTCCACGACAGGTTGACGCCGTACGGTTGAAGCATGGATCTTCGACTGCCCGGTCTGCGAGGACCACGGCGGCCGCGACGGATCGTCTCCGCCGTGGCCGCCGTGGTCGTACTCGCCGGTGCCGGTACCTGGACGGCCGTCGCCTCCGACGACGACACGCCCGCGGTGCACCACACCGACCGGGTCATGGCGGTGGACGGCGTACGCCTGGACACCTCCTACTTCACCTCCGGCACCGCCGGCCGCCGCCCCGCCGTCCTCCTCGGGCACGGCTTCGGCGGAAGCAAGGACGACGTACGTCAGCAGGCCGAGAAGCTGGCCCGCGACGGATACGCGGTGCTCACGTGGTCGGCTCGCGGCTTCGGCAAGTCCACCGGCAAGATCGGGCTGAACGACCCCAAGGGCGAGGTCGCCGACGTCTCCCGGCTGATCGACTGGCTCGCGAAGCAGCCCCAGGTACAGCTCGACAAGACCGGCGACCCCCGGGTCGGCGTGGCCGGCGCCTCCTACGGCGGCGCGATCTCCCTGCTGGCCGCGGGCTACGACGACCGCGTCGACGCCATCGCCCCCGCGATCACCTACTGGAACCTCGCGGACGCCCTGTTCCCCGACGGCGTGTTCAAGAAGCTGTGGGCCGGCATCTTCTTCAACACGGGGGGCGGCTCCGCCCGCTTCGAACCCGCGCTGGCCGCGATGTACGACCGCGTCGCCGAGTCCGGCACCCCCGACACCGCCGCCCGCGAGCTCCTCGAGCAGCGCTCGCCGTCCGCCGTCGCCGACCGCATCAAGGTCCCCACCCTCCTTGTCCAGGGCCAGACCGACTCCCTCTTCACCCTCGCCCAGTCCGACGCGGCCGAGAAGGCGATTCGCGCGGGCGGCGCCCCCGTCGACGTCGACTGGATCTCGGGCGGCCATGACGGCGGCGACATGGAGGGCGATCGCGTCCAGGCACGCGTGCGTGACTGGTTCGACCGCTACCTCAAGGACGACAAGGCCACCGACACCGGCCCCGCCTTCCGCGTCACCCGCACCGGCGGCGTCGACTCCACCGACGGCGCCGCCCGGCTCAGGGGCGCGAGCGCGGACAGCTACCCCGGCCTGGAGAACGGCGCGCGCTCGTTCGCGCTGACCGGCCGCCGCGAGGAGCAGTCCTTCGCCAACCCGCCCGGCGCCAGCCCGCCCGCCGTCTCGGCCCTGCCCGGCCTCGGCGGCGGAGGCCTCTCCCAGCTCTCCTCCCTCGGCGTCGGCGTCTCCCTCGACTTCCCCGGCCAGTACGCGGCCTTCGACTCCGCCCCGGTCACCGGCGACCTGCGCGTCACCGGCTCCCCGACGGTCACCGTCCATGTGAGGTCGACGTCCGACACCGCCGTCCTCTTCGCCAAGGTCTACGACGTCAGCGGCACCGGCAGCCAGGGCGGCCAGGTGCTGCCGTCCCAGCTCGTCACCCCGGTCCGCGTCGAGGGCGCCAAGGCCGGCAAGGACGTCACGATCACGCTCCCGGCGATCGACCACAAGGTCGAGGAGGGCCACCGGCTGCGCCTGGTCCTCGCCTCCACCGACCTCGGCTACGCCTCCCCGATGGCCCCGGCGACGTACACCGTCTCGATGAAGGGCGATCTGAAGGTCCCGACCGCCCCCGCCGTGACGACCGCGGCCGCCCCGCTCCCGTCCTGGGTGTGGTGGCTGCCCCTCGCGGGTGCGGTGATCGCGCTCGCCCTGCTGCTGACGGCCCGCCGGCGCACCGCCGGCCCCGCCCCCGACCCCGCTCTCGCCGAGGTCCCGCTCCAGATCACCGACCTGAGCAAGAAGTACGCGAACGGCGACCGCTACAGCGTCCGCGACCTGTCCTTCCGCGTCGAGAAGGGCCAGGTCCTCGGTCTCCTCGGTCCGAACGGCGCGGGCAAGACGACGACCCTGCGCATGCTGATGGGCCTGATCAGCCCCGACGCCGGCGAGATCCGGGTCTTCGGCCACGCCATCCGCCCGGGTGCGCCCGTCCTCTCCCGCGTCGGCTCCTTCGTCGAGGGCGCCGGCTTCCTCCCGCACCTGTCCGGCCGGGAGAACCTGGAGCTGTACTGGCAGGCCACCGGCCGCCCCGCCGGGGACGCCCACCTCGAGGAGGCCCTGGAGATCGCCGGCCTCGGCGACGCCCTCGCCCGCGCGGTACGCACGTACTCGCAGGGCATGCGCCAGCGCCTCGCCATCGCCCAGGCCATGCTCGGCCTCCCGGACCTGCTCATCCTCGACGAGCCGACCAACGGCCTCGACCCGCCGCAGATCCGCGAGATGCGCGAGGTGATGATCCGGTACGCGGCGGCCGGCCGCACGGTCATCGTCTCCAGCCACCTCCTGTCCGAGGTCGAGCAGTCCTGCACGCACCTCGTGGTCATGGACCGGGGCCGGCTGGTCCAGGCGGGCCCGGTCGCCGAGATCGTCGGCTCCGGCGACACCCTCCTCGTGGGCACCGTCACCCCCGTGGAGGAACCGGTCGTCGAGAAGGTCGCCGCACTGCCGGGGGTGGCCTCCGCGGTCCCCACCGCCGAGGGCCTGCTGGTCCGCCTGGACGCCGACGGCAGCGCCCAGCGCCTGGTCGCCGAACTCGTCCGGCTCGACGTGCCCGTACAGGCGGTCGGCCCGCACCGCCGCCTGGAGGACGCCTTCCTCACCCTGATCGGAGGTTCCGCATGAGCACGCTCACCGAGGTCGCCTCCGGCTACCAGGCGGGCCGCACGCTGCCGCTGCGCGTCGAGCTGGTCCGCCAGCTCAAGCGGCGCCGCACGCTGGTCATGGGCGGCATCCTCGCCGCCCTGCCGTTCGTCCTGCTCATCGCCTTCGCGATCGGCGGCGAGCCCGGCGGCCGCAACAACCAGGTCACCCTGATGGACACGGCGACGGCGTCCGGCGCCAACTTCGCCGCCGTCAACCTGTTCGTGTCCGCGGGCTTCCTCCTGGTCATCCCGGTCGCCCTGTTCTGCGGGGACACGGTCGCCTCGGAGGCCGGCTGGTCCTCGCTGCGCTACCTCCTCGCCGCACCCGTGCCCCGGGCCCGCCTGCTGTGGTCCAAGCTCGTCGTCGGCCTGGGCCTCAGCCTGGCCGCGATGGTCCTGCTGCCGGTCGTCGCCCTCGCCGTCGGCTCCGCCGCCTACGGCTGGGGCTCCCTGGAGCTGCCCACGGGCGGCGCACTCGACCCGGGGACCGCGGCCCAGCGGCTCGTGATCGTGGTCGGGTACGTCTTCGTCTCCCAACTGGTCACCGCGGGGCTCGCGTTCTGGCTCTCGACGAAGACCGACGCCCCGCTCGGCGCGGTCGGCGGCGCGGTCGGCCTGACCATCGTCGGCAACGTCCTGGACGCCGTCACCGCCCTCGGCGACTGGCGCGACTTCCTGCCCGCGCACTGGCAGTTCGCCTGGGCCGACGCCGTCCAGCCCACCCCCGAGTGGTCCGGCATGATCCAGGGCACCGCCGTCTCCGTGACGTACGCCCTGGTCCTGTTCGCCCTGGCCTTCCGGGGTTTCGCCCGCAAGGACGTGGTCTCCTAGGACGCACGAACGGCGGGTCACCGGAGAACCGGTGACCCGCCGTAGTGGTACGTCAGGCTGTCGCTCAGCCGTTGCCCGCGCCGTTGCCCGCCAGGACCGAGATGTCGTCCAGGATGTGCGAGAGCGGCTCGTCGCCCTTGGCCTGGGTGCTGTTCTCGACACACTGCTGGTTCTGCGGGGCGGACAGGATCGGGACGTCCTGAAGGCCGATGTTGGCCGCGCCGACGAGCGACTGGAGGTTGAGCTTCGCCGGCAGACCGATGCACGGCTTGTTCAGCGAACCCTGGACCAGCGAGAGCTGCGGGCTCTGGTGGCCGAAGGTGGCCGAGTTGCCGAACTCCGAGGAGGCCCCGTTGCCGCTGGCGGACGTGGTGCCGCTGTCGTCACCGATGGCGAGGGCCTGCGGGGCGCTCAGCCCCGCGAGACCGGCGACGGAGGCGGCGAGGGCCGCGGTCGCCCACAGCTTCTTCATGTTCGTTCCCTTCGAAAACGCGGACTCCGGGGGAGGAGCTGCGTGATCAACAACGCCCCGTACCCGCCCGGGGTTGCGCGCTGTGCCCCGATCGGCGTAGCGCATCGCGCACGACCACCGTGCGCCCCTCAGTGGCACGCGTACGCGCTCCCCCGCACCGGCTCCGTCCTGCCGAGGATGTCCGGCGGGTCCTTCGGCTTCGGCTCCGCACCCCGCTCGATCAGCGGCCGGTCGTCGCGCACCGTTGTGAAGAGCGCGTCCGTCTCCTTCCGGTCCCAGGCCAGCGCCGCGCCGATGCCCAGGCGGGCCGGGGCGAACCCGGCGATCGGCACGGTCGTGAACTCCGTCGCCGAGTCCGGCAGCCGGTGCAGCGCGGCCGCCAGTCCGACGAGCTCGCCGGCCGGGAAGCCCTGCCGCTTGGACCCGAGCAACATCTCCACCAGATGCGTCATACGCCTCGGGTGGGTGAGCAGCTTCCGTTCCTTCATCTCCCGCCACGCCTGGACGAGGAAGCGCTGCTGACGCTGGATCCTGCCGAGGTCGGCGCTGCCGTCGACATGGCGTGAACGGACGTACTGCAACGCCTTTCCGCCACCGAGCCGGTGCTTGCCGGGCTTGAGGTCGAGCCTGGTCGCGGTGTCCTTCAGCCGCCGCGGTGTGCACACCTCGACGCCGCCGACCTCGTCCACGCTGTTCATGAAGCGCCGGAAGTCCACCTGGAGGAACCGGTCGATGTTCACCTTGGCCATGGACTCCACGGTCCGGATCATGAGCTCCGGACCGCCCTCCTGGTAGGCCGCGTTGAGCTTCGCCGGATGCGGCGGGTGTTCCCTGGCGCCGGGCTTCTCCCGGTACGGCGGGATCTCCGCGTAGGAGTCACGGGGCATGCCGATCACGCTGACGCGGTCCCGGTGGGCCGAGACGTGGATCAGCATCAGGACGTCCGAGCAGCCGCAGGGTTTTCCACCGGCGTGGAACTTCTGCTTCTGGGCGGCGGTGAGGGTGTCGCGTTCGTCGGTGCCCATCAGCAGGATGTTCAGCCCACGCTGGGCGTGTTCCCGGCCGTGGAGTCCGGGCAGTCCGGGGAGTCCGGGCAGTGAGGGGAGGGCTGAGCTGCCGAGCAGCGCGCCCGTGGCGGCCAGGACGATTCCGGGAATCGCCAGGCGGCGTGGCCAAAGGTTTCTCTTCATCGTCACGCGCCGCACGCTAGAACAGCGGGCCGCCGATGATCCGGCGGCCCGCTGCGGGAGTGGAGAAACCACTCGGGGGCTCAGGAAAAGAACCCGTTCAGCACGTCGGACTCAGTGGTTGGCCGCGCCGTTGCCCGCCAGGACCGAGATGTCGTCCAGGATGTGCGAGAGCGGCTCGTCGCCCTTGGCCTGGGTGCTGTTCTCGACACACTGCTGGTTCTGCGGGGCGGACAGGATCGGGACGTCCTGAAGGCCGATGTTGGCCGCGCCGACGAGCGACTGGAGGTTGAGCTTCGCCGGCAGGCCGATGCAGGGCTTGTTGAAGGAGCCCTGGATGAGCGCCATCTGGGGGCTCATGTTGCCGAAGGTGGCCGAGTTGCCGAACGACTGACTGGCGCCGTTGCCGCTGGCGGACGTGGTACCGCTGTCGTTGCCGATGGCGAGTGCCGGAGCTGCCGCAGCGGCGGAGACGCCAGCGACGGAGGCGGCGACCGCGGCGGTGGCCAGTACCTTCTTGATCACTTGTAAGTCCCTTCGTGAGAAACCCCGTCCACCGGAGTGTTCTGATTAACGTTCCTTGTCCCGTTTGGTTGCCCCGCTTCACTCCGATGGCCTATTGGCGGGAAATCCGGTCGTCGGGTCGGAAAAACCGATCGGGTGAAGGGCCGCAACCAAACCCGGCGCATCGGGTTGGTTCGGGGGCAGGCACATGGTCCTGGCCCGGAGTCAGGGCAGGGAAAGGAACAGCGAAATGCTCAAGAAGGCAATGGCCGCGGCGGCGGTCGCCGCTTCCGTCGTCGGTATGTCCGCGGCGGTCGCCCCTCAGGCGCTTGCCATCGGGGACGACGCCGGCACCACCTCCGCCAGTGGCAACGGCGCGCACGAGGCGTTCGGGAACTCGGTGACCAAGGGCGACTTGAGCCCCCAGGCCACCCTGGTCCAGAGCTCCGTCAACAAGCTCTGCATCGGCCTGCCGGTCAAGGGTGACATCCAGTCGCTCGTCAGCGCGGTCAACATCGGCGTTCAGGACGTCCCGATCCTGTCCGCCCCGCAGAACCAGCAGTGTGCCGAGAACAGCACCCAGGCCAAGGGCGACGAGCCGCTCTCGCACATCCTGGACGACATCTCCGCGCTCTCGGGCAACGGCGTGGCCAACCACTGACGGCCCCGGCGCTGCCCGCCGGGCGGCCCGTTCTGTTCCCGGCGGGCCGTCCGGCCACCGCGTTTCTCAGGCTGATGTCCTGTCATTTCTCTCGCAATTCAGGCGAATCGTTTCCTCTTCGGTGGGCTGTTCGTGTCAATTACCTGAAGGCGTTCGAGTGAATTCCTGTACGAAGCGCGTTTCTTGGTTTCTTCGGCTGTCTATCTCTCGTTTGCAGCTTGCGGGTCATGGTGCGAGCCGTTCCAGTTGCGCTCGCTCGGTTTCGACCGTCATCTGGGCATGACCGCAGAGAAGGGAAACTCATGAAGAAGAGCGCTGCTGTTGTCGCGGGTCTGATCCTGGCCCTCGGCGGGGCTGCCCCCGCCTTCGCCGACGCCGATGCGAACGGGGCTGCCATCGGCTCCCCGGGTGTCCTGTCGGGCAACGTCGTCCAGGTTCCGATCCACATTCCGATCAACGTGTGCGGCAACACCATCAACATCATCGCCGCGTTGAACCCGGCCGCCGGCAACGTCTGCATCAACGACTGACGACGCGACTCACCAGCTGTACCGCTGGATCGAGGCCGGCCTTGGACGACGTTGCTGTGGTCCAGGGCCGGTTTTTCCCACTTCTTCAAGCAGGAAGACAACGAGATTGCGACAGACCCTGAGCAGGGGAATGGTCGCGGCCGCCGCCGCGACGGGCATTCTGTCCCTGTGCGCGGGCGGCAACGCCCTCGCCGACTCAACAGCCGATGGAGCCGCCAAGGGTTCGCCCGGGGTCCTGTCGGGCAACACCGTCCAGGCCCCGGTGCACCTTCCGGTGAACCTGTGCGGCAACTCGGTCGACATCGGCGCCGCGCTCAACCCGGCCTTCGGTAACTCCTGTGCCAACCTCTCGGACGCGAACGGACATCGCTCACACGGCGCACCGTACGGTGACGCCGAGTCCCGCGACGGCGACACCGGCTACGGCGAGTCCAGCGACGAGGGCTCCGGTTACGGCGAGTCCCGCGACGAGGATTCCGGTTACGGCGGCTCCGGTTACGGCGACTCCGGCCATGAGCATGACGGCCCCGGGGACGACTGCGGGGGCTACGGCGACACCTGCGGCGGTGGCGGTCACACGACCCCGCCTCCCGGAGGGGGCCACACGACGCCACCGGGCGGTGGTCACACGACCCCGCCTCCCCACGGCGGTGGCAGTACTCCGCCCGGCGGTGGCCACACGACCCCGCCTCCCTACGGAGAGGGCAGCACCCCGCCTGGAGGCGGTCACACCACTCCGCCTCCCCATGGCGGTGGCAGTACTCCGCCCGGTGGGGGTCACACGACTCCGCCCCCGCACGGCGGTGGCAGCACACCACCCGGTGGAGGCCACTCCACCCCGCCTCCGCATGGCGGGCACTCCACCCCGCCTCCGCATGGCGGGCACTCCACCCCGCCTCCGCATGGAGGCCACTCCACCCCGCCTCCGCATGGCGGGCACTCCACCCCGCCTCCGCATGGCGGGCACTCCACCCCGCCTCCGCACGGGGGTGGCGGCGGTCAGCCTCCGCACGGCGAGGACACCGCGCCTCCGGAGGGTGGTGGTGGGCACAGCTCGCCGCCGCAGCTGCCGCACACCGGCAGTGAGCGTGCCGCTCTGCTGGCCGCGTCCGGCGTGAGCGCGGCGCTCATCGCGGGCGGTGCCGTCCTGTACCGGCGAGGCCGGGCCGCGTCCCGTAGGTGAAGGCACCGGGTGCCGGACGCCCTCGCGTCCGGCACCCGCACACCGTCCGGCTCAGCGCCGTACGGCCTCCGGTGCCCCGTGCCGACCCGGTGCCGGGATCACCCCGCTCGGCACGCCCGTGTGCAGCCGGCGCCGTACGCCCCGGACGAGGGTTCCCGCCGTGAAGGTCGCGCCGTACACGAAGCGCATCGCCGGGCCGAAGCCGGCCGCCGTCACCAGACCGGCCAGGAACAGGCCGGGGTGGGACGACTCGAAGTCCCGGCCCACCTCGGGGGAACCGTCGGACACCGTGGCCAGCGCCCCGCGCAGTTCGCCGGAGAGCAGTCCGAGCCGGTCACGGGTCGCCTTGAAACCGGTGGCCGCGATCACGTGCTCGGTCTCGAAGGAGTCCGCTCCGGCCACCTCCAGCCGTACCCCGCCCGGGACCGCTCGCGCCGCTGTCACCTCGTGGTCGAGACGTACCCGCACGGAGCCCTCCACCCGGTCCCGTACCCACCAGGCTCCGGCCGGGCCGAGCGCCGTCGCCGCGATGCGCGCCCGGGTCGGCTCCGGGAGCCGGCGGTAGAAGCCCGGGCGTTCCGCGTAGAACCAGTTGCGCCAGCCGCAGCCGAGCCCGCTCTGCGGGGAACGGGCCGACCGCCACCACGGGCGTTCCCAGGACGGCGGCACATCGTTCCAGCGCAGCCGCTCCGCGCGGGCCAACACCCGTACCCGGGAGCCCTGTTCGGCGAGCAGCGCGGCCGTCTCCAGTGCCGCCTGGCCGCCGCCGATCACCGTGACGTCCCGGCCGCGGAAGCGGTCGAGGTCTCCGTGGTGGCTGCTGTGCGAGACCAGGTCGGGGGAGAGTCCGCGCAGGGCGGCCGGGATCTCGACGAACGGCATGACGCCCACGGCGAGGGCGACCGTCCGGGCCCGCACGGTCTCGCCGTCGGCGGTGATCGCCTCGAAGCCGCCCGGCCGGGACACGATCCGGGTCACCGTGCGCTCGTCGACGTCGGGGACGGCGTTGCGGGCGAACCACAGCCCGTACCGGGCGAACATCTCCACCGGGATCGGCTCCCCGTGCCGGGCCGTCACGCCCTGGGTCGCGCAGTACGCGTCGAGCCGCCAGCGGGCCTCGGGGTCGGAGAGGTTGGAGGCCCACGGCTCGGACTTCAGGAACATCCCGCCCGGCATGTTGTCGCGCCAGGAGGCCATCGGCCGGCCGAAGACACGCAGCTTCAGTCCGGCGGCCGCGGCGTGCGCCGCGATGGACAGGCCGTACGGGCCCGCGCCCACCACCAGCAGGTCGTACATCAGCAGCTGCTCGCTTTCTCGTCGTCGGTCGGTGCGGCCGGGGCAGGCGCGGTCGGAGCCGGTGCGCTCGGCGGGGGTTCGGTCAGGTCCGTCAGGTCCGTCAGGTCCGTCAGGTCCGTCAGGGACGGCGTGGGCGGCGTCGCCTGCCGGACCACGCGGGGCCGGACCCCGGCCGCGCCCGAGGCGCCGGCCCGGCGCAGCCGGTCGAGCAGCCGACGGGCGACATGGGCGCCCCACAGGCCCCACATGGCCCGGCCGGGAGCGGTGTCGTCGCCCGCGTGCCAGGCCAGCTCACGGCCGCGGCGGGCCGGTCGCAGCGCGGCCAGGGGTGCGTAGTTCTCCACCACGAACGCCCGGCCCGGCAGCGGTGCCCCGGCCGGCAGCGGACGGTGCGTCAGGTCGAGGTGCTGGGCGCGGACGACGTCGAGTCCGGCGCCGTCGGCGAAGAGCCGGAACTGGGCGCCGGGGCGAGGGTTGAAGTCGAGCAGGTGGTAGTCGCCCGTCGTGCCGCAGCGGCGGAAGTCGAGGTCGAAGATGCCCCGGTAGCCGAGTTCGTCGGTGAGCCGCTGGGCCAGCGTCCGCACCTGCGGGTTCTCGGTCCACTCGCCCACCGCCGTGAGCCCCGCGCCGCGCGGCCAGGCGCACAGCTTGCGGCCCGGACCGCCGCCGCCGACCGCGCCCGAGCGGTCGGCGTACCCGTGGAAGAACCAGTCGCGGTCCGGGCCCGGCGGCAGGAAGGCCTGGAGCAGCAGCTGGCTGCCGGCCTCCTCGGTGCGCAGGTACAGGTCGCGCGCCTCCTGGGTGGAGCGCACCACGAGCGTGCTGCGCAGCCCCGAACAGGCGGGCAGCAGCCAGGGCCGGCTCCACTTCGCCACCACCGGCAGGCCGAGCCGCCAGGCGGCGGTGGCGGCCTGCGCCGCGCTGTCCGGGATCACGGTGAGCGGGTGCGGCACGTCCGCCGCCGCGCACAGTCTGGTCAGTTCCGCCTTGTCGGCGACGCGTTCGGGCACCTTGCCGGGCTGTTGCGGCAGCAGGTAGGCGGGCGCCAGCTCCTCGCGCAGACGGCTCACCGCGACCGCGCCGGCATCGTCCATCGGGATCAGCACGGCGGGCCGCTCGATGCGGGCGGCCACCCGCAGCAGGGTGGCGGCGATGTCGGCGAGGGTGGCGCCGGGTGGCGGCGGTGGATGCAACTGGCGTACGAAGCGGGACTTGCGTACGGGACTTCCCGTGGAGTCGGCGACCACGTGCACGTCGATTCCGGCTCTGCCGAGCGAGCGCACGGCACCCAGCGTTCCGTGGTGAAAGGGATTCCGGTCGATCCGCAGAAGAACGGCGGGGACGCGGGTGTCGAGCATCGACTCGGGCATTTTATTCCGGGTCCTTCGGTTCAGTTCACCGGTATGGGCGATCGAGGCACTCGAAAGCCGTAACGGCGGTGGCGTAATTCCTTTACGTGTGACTTTCATATGACTGAGTGTCAGTAATGCGCGCTCTTTGCGCGTTACGTGAGAGTGGAGAAAGGAGCAGGCATGGCCCCACAGCAGCGACGCGCGCGGTCCCGACGGCTGGCCGTCGTCGCGGCAGCGGTCGCGGCGTCGGCCGCGCTGGCGTCCGGACCTGGATTCGCCGCAGGTGCTGGGGTGGTGCGGGTAGCCGATCCTCCCGCTCCCACCCCGACCGTCCCGACGGCCGCGATGACCCTCCCCGCACCCGCCGAGCCCGACCCGGTCGTACCCGCCCCGAGCGCGACACCGGAGGCGCCGGCGGCCCCCGAGGCGCCGGTGACCCCCGAGGCGCCGGTGACCCCCGAGGCCCCGCTGATCCCCACTCCGTCCGTCCCGTCCGTCCCGTCCGTCCCGTCCGTCCCGTCCGCGAAGGACGCCCCCGCCTTCGGCGCCTACCTCGACTACGGCGCCCAGGGCGTGGCCCGGATCGCCGAGCTCGGCGAGTGGCTGGGCGGCGCGGAGCTGCGCGTCGGCCACACCTACCTGCCCGGCGACCGGTGGCACAACATCGAGGGACCGCCCGGCTTCCTCGACCTGTGGGCGGACTGGAGACTGGAGAAGGACGACCGCATGCTCGTCCTCAATGTGCCCATGATGGAGCGCAACGAGGAGGGGGTGTCCGACGACGAGGTACGCGGGCTGCTGCGGGAGGGTGCGGCCGGGGAGTTCGATCACCACTTCAGCGCCCTCGCCGAGCGGCTGGTCGCGCTGAAGGTGCCGGACACGGTGATCGTGCTCGGCTGGGAGATGAACGGCATCACGTACACCCATCGGTGCGGGCCGGACCCGGAGGCCTGGAAGAAGTACTGGAACAGGATCGTCTCCACCATGCGCTCGGTGCCGGGCCAGAAATTCAGGTTCGACTTCACGCCGACCCGCGGCAAGGACGCCGTTCCGTGGACCGAGTGCTATCCGGGGGACGACACGGTCGACATCCTCGGAATGGATTCCTACGACCAGCCGACCGGCCTGTCCTTCGACGAGCAGGTGAACGAACCCTACGGGCTCCAGGCACACGTGGACTTCGCCAAAAGCCATGGAAAGCCCATTTCCTATCCCGAATGGGGACTCTTCCGCAACGGTGACAACGCCGAATACATGCGGCGCATGATCGCCTGGATGGACGAGCACAAACCGCTGTACAACACGGTGACCGACTACTGCCCGCACGGTGTGTGGCAGTGCGGGCAGAACCCGGAGTCGTCCGCCGTCTACCGCTCGCTGCTGTCCGGCCGCATCGACGAGCCGAGCACGCCACCGACGATTCCGGCACCCTCCGTCGACCCCCCCGTGGAACCGTCGCCCTCGACGGATCCCACGACCGAACCCTCCACCGAACCCACGGGGAAGTGCACACCGTTGGACCTCGGCGAATGGGTCGAGTACTGGATCGGCGGCAAGCTGTGCTTCCGACTGGACTGGTGGTCGGGCGACCAGTGAACCGCGGTGCGGTGGCGGCAGGCCCGCGTCAGGACCTGCCGCCACCGTCACGCTCCCTCCGCTGCTCCAGCCGGAGCAGCAACTCCTTGCCCCGCCGTCGCGCGGCCACGTCGCACACGACCGCCGACAGCAGCGGCGCGGTACGCCGACGGGCCAGCAGCAGTCGCTGGTTGACGACCGGTTCGGGCCGCCAGTGGTGCTTGTAGGGCTCGTTGCCGCGCAGCAGGCTGAGCGCGGCGCGACCCCCGCTCCGGGAGTGCTCGGCGCACGCGTCGAGCAGCATCACCGCCACGTCCGCCTTGCGTTCGCGCAGCTGAGGATGGGCGCCGTAGAGGTAGCCCCCGGCCAGCCGTCGCGACAGCAGGGTCAGATCGACGGCCACCACGTCGTCGTCGAGCCGGAACTCGGTGACCACCGCGTCCCCGGAGCGCACCATCGGCCCGACCGACCGCACCAGGTGCTCGCAGAACCGTGCCCGCAGGTGCTCGCCCGTCACCTTCCGGCCCTGCCACTGCAACTGGTGCAGTTCCAGCAGCCGGCGCAGTGCCGAGTCGACCTCTTCCGGGCAGACGACCTGACGCTCGACGCCCAGCGCGGTCAGCTTGCGCAGCTTGGCGCGCACCCGCTGGGCCTTCGCCGACGGCAGCCGGGCCACCAGCTCGTCCATGGGCACGGCGGGCAGCTCCAGGCACACCGAGTCGCTCACCCGTCGCCGGGGGCCGTGCCAGCGCTCGTAGACCTGCTCCACCGCGCCGCCCGGCCGCACCTCGCGGAAGTCGATCAGCGCGGTGCGGGCGGCCGCCGCGAGGCCCTCGGTGAGCGCGGCGACGGCATGCTCGCCCCGTTCGTCGTCGACGAGGACGTCCCCGTAGTCGGAGATCGCCCCGCCGAGCGGCACGAGCGCGGGCAGCGGCCGGCGTACGGCCATCAGCGGGGCCGCGGCGACGAGTTCACCGCCGTCGCGGACCAGCAGCAGACGCAGCCGGCCGCGCCTGCCGTACGACAGCCACCACGAGTGGAGCCAGGCGTGGCTCTGGAACGGGGTGGCGCTCGCGCACCGCTGGTACAGCCGGCCCCAGGCGGGAGCGAGGGCGGCGAAGGCCTCCTCGTCGGTGACGAGTTCGGTCGTGAACGTCGGCTTCACAGCGCTCCGTGGGCGTCGGCGGCGAGGGCCGGGCCGGGGACGGCGGCGGGGCGCGCGGCCTCCTCCTCCTGGCCCCGCTTCGGCCGCACCAGCAGCAGCAGCCCGCCGAGCAGCCCGCCCGCGCTCGCCCCCACCAGACCCGTCACCGCCGGGGACACCGAGGAGGGACCGGTCGGCCGGACCGCGCGGGCGAACTGCTGGAGTTCGACGTTGGTGGCGGCCCTGGAGCTCTTGGCGTGCTGGGTCAGCGAGCGGGAGACCGCGTTGGCCATGTCGGCGGCCAGGTCGGCCCGGGCAGAGGTCGCCGTGATCGAGACCATCGGGGCGTCCGGCGAGGTCGCCGTCTGCACGCTCTGCTGGAGCGTCTTCACCGGCACACCGGCCCACACCTGCGCGTCCCCGAGCACCGCCAGCTGGGTGGCGACCCGGCCGTAGGCCTGCGCGAAGCCGAGCGCGGACGCCGGGTCGGACTTCTCGGTGGGGACGGCGACCACATAGGCGGTGGCCGTGTACACGGGCGGCTTCAGGACGCCGTACGTGCCGCCGAGCAGTCCGCCGGCGACGGCGCCGACCGCGAGCAGGGACCAGGGCGGGAGCGCCTTGGCGCGGCGCAGGGAGGCAGGACGGCGGGGATTCTCGGTCATGGGGAACTGACTTCCTGGGGTGTCGGGGTGGCGGGGGAGAGCAGGGGTGGTCCGGAAACGGTGGCCGCGTACACGTCCATGAGCTGGGCGGCGCTGCGGGTGATGTCGTAGTGGCGGGCGGCCTCCGCGGCGGTGCGCGGGCCGGGGGTCCGCGCGCGTGCCTCGGTCAGCGCGCGGACGAAGGCCTCGGTGCCGCCGGTCACCCGGCGGGCGCCCGGCGCCCCGGCGGGCAGCTGCTCGATCGCGGGGCAGGAGGCGTAGAGCACGGGCAGGCCGCAGGCCAGCGCCTCGACGACGGCCAGACCGAAGGTCTCCTCGGGGGAGGGCGAGACGAACAGGTCCATGGCGGAGGTGAGGGAGGGCAGGTCGGGGCCGGGTGTGCCGTCGGGGACACAGGGGCGTTCACCGGTGAACAGCACACGGTCGGCGACCCCCGCCTCGTGGGCGGTGCGGCGCAGCACGTTCTCCTCGGGGCCGCCGCCGACCAGCAACAGCCAGTGGTCGGCGGGGAGCCGGGCGAGGGCGTGGATGAGGACGTCGAAGCGTTTGCCGGCCGTGAGCCGTCCGACGCCGCCGACGACACAGGCGTCGTCGGGCAGGCCGAGGCGGCGCCGGGTGCGCCGGCGGACGTCCGGGTCGAAACGGAAGCGGGCCAGGTCGATGCCGTTGGGGACGACCTCGATCCGGGGGGCGGGGACCCCCCAGCCACGCAGGCGGTCGGCGACCGTGGGGGAGACGGCGACCGTGGTGCGGCCCAGCCGCTCGCTGGCGAGGTAGAGCGCACGGACCCCGGAGGTCAGTCTCCGCCCCTCCATCTGCGAGTCGCCCAGGGAGTGTTCGGTGGCGACGACCGCGCGGACGCCGGCGAGCCGCGCGGCCAGCCGGCCGTAGACACACGCCCGGTAGAGATGGGTGTGGACGAGGTCGTAGCCGCCGGAGCGGATGATCCGGACCAGGCGGGGCAGCGCGGCCAGGTCGCGGTTGCCGGCCATGCCGAGGTGGACGACCCGGACCCCGTCCTCGGCCAGCCCGTCGGCGACCGTCCCCGGGTTCGTCAGCGTCACCACCTCGCACTCGATCGGCAGGTGCCGCAGCAGCAGCCGCAGTTGCTGCTCGGCACCGCCGACACCGAGCCCCGTGATGATGTGCAGCGCCTTCACCGCAGCCCCTCGACGGGCCGCCGGCGCAACCGGTGCAACCGGTACTTCAGATGCATGCGGACGACGTTGTCGCTCTGCCCGATGTGCAGACGGGGAAGGGCGTGGAGGCCGTTCAGCGAGCCGGGGTCGATCGCGCAGGCGTAGCTGTAACCGGCTTCGCGTACGGCGTCCATGGCACGCCGGTCGATCGTCCCGTACGGGTAGCAGAAGCCGTCGACCTCGGTGCCCAGCAGCGCGGCGAGGGCCGCGCGGCTCTCGACGGTCTCCTTCTTCAGGGTGAGGTCGTCGGCCTTGGTCAGGTCGACGTGGGTGAGGCCGTGCGAGCCGATCTCGACGCCCTCGTAGGCCGCGCGGCAGATGCCGTCGGCGGTCAGCAGCGGCTTGCGCGGGCCCAGCGGGTCCCAGGCGTTGTCGCCGCCGAGCCGGCCGGGCAGCACGAACAGGGTGGCGGTGCAGCGGTGGCGGCGCAGCACGGGCAGCGCCTCGGTGAGGAAGTCGGCGTAACCGTCGTCGAAGGTGAGACCGACCAGGTTGCGGCCCTCGCCCCGGGCCCGGGCGGCGAGCAGTTTCGCCATGGAGACGCCGCGCAGCCCGCGTCGGCGCAGCCACATCAGCTGCTTCTCCAGCCTCTCGGGGGTGACGGTGATGCGGTAGGGATCCTCGGAGCAGTCCCCTACGGAGTGGTACATCGCCACCCACGGGACGGGAGTGCGTCTGCTGTTGTCAGGAGCGGACATGGGAGAACCTTCGGGTCGCGGAACGTACGGAACGGAGTGCGGAATCGATGCCCTGGGAGCCCAGGGCACGGCCGAGCAGCAGGAAGACGACGGCCACGGTGAGCCCCCCGGCGGCCAGGCCGGACAGAGGGTCGGTGAACCGCCCGGCGGCGAACGACCCCGCCAGGGTGGCCACCAGGGCCGCCCGCACCGGCCGGCTCAGTTCGCGCAGCACGCCCCGGACACCGACCGGAACGCTGCGCGGGCCCATCCCGGCCAGCAGGACGAGGGCGGTGACGGTGATGCCGATCGCGTTGGCGGCGGCGATCCCGTACACGCCCCAGGAACCGACGCTCAGCGCGCCGATCCAGGAGGTCACGACGACCCCGGAGGCCATCGCGCCGACCGGGTACCAGGAGCCGCGGCCCGCCGAGAAGTACGAGCGGACCAGCACGCCCACCAGGGTCTGGCCGAGCAGCCCGAGCGCGTACACCCGCATCACGCCCGCCGTCGCAGCCGTGTCCTTCGCGGTGAACGCGCCCCGCTGGAAAAGCAGTTCGATGATCTGCGGCGAGCAGGCCAGCACGGCGGCCGTGCCCAGCAGCACGACACACGCGGCGAGCGCCAGATCCCGCTCCACCCGGGTGCGGGCCCGCTCGGTGTCCCCCTCGGCCAGCGCCCGCGCGACCACCGGGAAGGTGACCGTGCACACCATCACCGACAGGATCATCGGCATCTGCGCCACCTTCTGCGCGTAGTTCAGGTGCGAGATGGCCCCGGCCGGCAGCTGTGAGGCGAGGAAGCGCTCGATGAGGACCTGGGACTGCCGGCACAGCGCGAACAGGAGCACGGTCGTGAGGAGCAGGGTGTCGAGGGGCCGGGCCTCCTCCTGCACGGAGGCCTCGTCGGCCACCCCGCGCTTCCTCAGCTGCCCCCACAGGGAGGGCAGCTGGACGAGGACCATCAGCAGCCCGCCGACCGCGACCCCGGCCGCCGCCGAGCGCACCCCCCAGAGCCCCCCGAGCACGAACATCCCGGTGATGATGCCGACGTTGTAGGCGACGTAGATCGCCGCGGGCGCCCCGTACCGCCGGTGCGCGCGCAGGGCGGCACTGCAGTACCCGGCGAGCCCGAAGCTCACCACACAGGTGGCGGTGAGCCGAGTGCAGTCGACGGCGAGCGCGGGGGCGGGCAGACCCGGGGCGAGGACCTCGACCAGCTGCGGCGCCAGGCCGATGAACAGGGCGCCCACCGCGACGAAGGCCAGCGACAGACGGGGCAGCGTGCCGGCGACCAGGGCGCGGACCGGGTCGCCTGTGGCGCCCTGGGAACGGCGGGCGAGCGCCATGCTGAACGCCGGGATCAGGGCGAACGCCAGTCCGTCCTCGATGAGCAGCGTGGCCGCGAACTCGGGCACGGTCCACGCCACGAGGAAGGCGTCGGTGTCGCTGCCCGCCCCGAACAGCCGGGCCAGCGCCTGGTCGCGCACCAGCCCGAGCAGGGCCCCGGCGACGGAGAGGACGGCGGTGACGAGCGTGGCCTTGGCCAGGAACCGACGGGAGATCGGGGGGAGTCCGCCGCCCTCCTGCCCGCCGCCCTCCTTGCCGCCGCCTTCCCCGCCGCTGACTTCCTGCCCGCCGGCCGCCGCCGCGGCGACCGCTCCGTCGGCTCCGTCGGCCGTCTCCCCGGACCGGGCGGCGGACCGCGCCGGCGGCACGGAAGGGGGACCGTCCGTGCGAGGCGTCCGGGGAGGCGTGACCGTCATCGTGCGAGCGCCTCCTCGCGGTCACTGCCGCCGACCAGCGCCCACCAGGCCACGGCCCCGAAGACGACGGCGGTCAGCACGGTCGACGGACCGCCGATGTCGGCGTACGTGAAGTCCACGAGCTGCCAGATCAGCAGTCCGCAGGCCACGAGCGCACAGTCGAGGCCGGGTCCGGAGCGCCGGACCCGGAACCAACCGCGCAGCCCGCACGCCAGCATCGCCAGCCAGCCGCCCGCGAGGGTGAGCAGCCCGATCAGGCCCTGCTCGCTGAGGATCAGCAGGTACATGTTGTGCGGGGAGAGCAGCGGCTGCTTGACGAACCCGGAGCCCGCGCCGTCGGTGTCGCTGCCGGAGGACAACGCGAGGGAGGCGCGGCCGTCGCGGTGCTCCGGGAAGCCCTTCAACCCGACGCCGGTCAGCGGCTGGTCGCGCCACATGCCGACCGCGGCCGCCCACAGCGTGTACCGGTCGGTGACCGACTGGTCGGGCGCGTCCCTGACCTGCGTGATGCTGTTGACGCGCTCCTGGAGCATCGCCGAGCCGAACCCGAAGCCGCCCACCAGGATCACCCCGGCCGCGGCCGCCACCGCGCCCACCTTCAGTGCCCGCCGCGGCCCGGCGAGGGCCAGCTGGACCGCGCAGGTCAGCACGGTCGCGATCCACGCGCCCCGGCTGAAGGAGAGCGCGAGCGGCACCAGCAGGGCGAGCGCCGAGCAGGCGGCGATCGCCCGCTGCCGTACCGGGGTCCGGCCGAGCGCCAGCCCGACGGCGCAGATCAGGCCGAACGCCACGACGGTCGCCATGCCCATCACGTCCTGCGGCCCGAAGGTGCCGACCGCCCGGATGTTCTCGCCCTGGTACGAGGCGCCGGTCCCGGTGACGAACTGGTGGCCGCCGACCGCCCCCTGCCACCCCGCGAGCCCGACGAACGACCAGGCCAGCACCCGGAAGTCGGACCGGTCGCGGACGAGGAGGACGACGGCCGCCGGGACGAGCACGAAGATCTGGAGGTAGCGGCCCAGACCGGAGAGTCCCGCCCCCGGCGAGGACGCGCCCATCGCGGCCAGCGCGAGCCCGACCACCGGCAGTCCGAGGACCAGGGCGGCGGTGAGGGACAGCGGGCGCCGCCGCTGGCGCAGCAGCCGGACCGCGCAGAACAGCACGACCAGCGCGGACAGCGCGTCGGCCGGTCCGGCGCCGCCCTCGCCGCCGGGGCCGAGCGGCAGGCCGAGCAGGGCGACCACGGCGACCACGGGCAGGACCGGTGACAGCGTCCGGGCGCGGGGCAGGGGCAGGGGCAGGGCGAGGGTCATCGGCGGTTCAGCTCCCGGTCGGTCGCACGATGGCGGCCGCGGTGCGCAGCAGGATGCAGATGTCCTGCCACAGCGACCAGTTGTCGATGTACGCGTTGTCGAAGCGGGCCCGGTCCTCGATCGAGGTGTCGCCGCGCAGCCCCTGGACCTGGGAGAGGCCGGTGATGCCGGTCTGCATCCGGTGGCGGGCCGCGTAGCCGGGGTAGGTCTGGCTGAACTGGCCCACGAAGTGAGGGCGTTCGGGGCGCGGACCGACCAGGCTCATGTCGCCGCACAGGACGTTCCACAGCTGGAGCAGCTCGTCCAGCGAGGTCTGGCGCAGGAAGCGGCAGAAGGGGCTCATCTCCCGCTCGCCGGCCACACTCCACCGGGTGGCGGCCTCGTTCTCGTCGACCGGGCGGTGGGTGCGGAACTTCAGCAGCGTGAAGGGCCGGCCGTCCTTGCCGATGCGCTCCTGCCGGAAGACGACCCCGGGCCCGTCGGTCAGCCGCAGCACCATCGCGCACACCAGCAGCAGCGGGCTCAGCAGCAGGAGCAGGGCCCCGGAGACAGCGATGTCCAGCAGCCGCTTGCCGAGGCTGCCCCGGCGCCGGGCGCCCAGGTCGAGACGCCGGCAGGAGAACCCGGCGAGCTGTTCGCGGCTCGCGTACGAGGGTGTGTCGGCGTCGACCTCCCACACCGTGCAGCCCGACTCGGCGAGCGCCCGCAGCAGCGGGCCCTGCACGGTACGTACGGCGGGATGGACGCACAGGACGTCCCGGACGCCGTTCTGGATGAGGGCCCGCTGCACCTCCTGACCCGTGGTCAGCACGGGCAGTCCGTCGGCGCCGTCCGGCCGATCGGCCACGATGCCCACCGGCTGGACCCCGGACCTGGGGTGCCGCAGCACTGCGGTGGCCACCCGCTGCGCGGTCGCGGCGGGACCGATGACGAGCGCGGCGTGCGGGCGGCGCAGCAGTGCCCGGCGGTGCCGCAGGTGCACCACCGCGCGGCCCGCGCAGCCGGCCGCGGCCTGCGCCGCGAACCCGAGGACCAGCGTGCGGACCGACAGCGCGTGGGCCGGGTTCCACGCCGCGACGAGCGTGCCCAGCGCCAGCCAGGCGACCGCGATCCGGCCGCAGACGGCGGGCAGTTCGTCCAGTACCCCCACGACCGGACGCGGTCGCTGCGGGCGCAGCAATATGGTCGCCGCCACCAGCAGGGCTACCAGCAGCGGCCGGCGCTGCGCCCCGGTCAGTGCGAGCGCCCCCACGAACGTGGCGAGGCCGTCGGTGAACAGCAGCGGCAGCGGCGACGCGGGCCGCGCCGGGGGCCGTCGGGTGGGGAACCGGAATCCCGCTCCGCTCTCCCGCCGCGGAATGACCGAGACGGGCGAGTACCCGGGCTGCGCGCCGGGAGAGGGGACGGTGCTTTCCGCAGTCACGAGTGGATGGACTCCCTGCACTCGGTGGGCGCGACGCGCGCCCCTTGGGTGGTCGTGAGCAGCTCGCGGTACACGCCCGCGACCGCCTCGGCCGTGCGCCGCACGTCGTGCGTGGTCAGGACGTGCCGGCGTCCCTGGTGGCCGAGCGACTCGCGCAGCAGCGGGTCGAGCAGCAGTCCGGCGACGGCACCGGCCAGCGCCGCCGGGTTCTCGGCGGGCACCAGACAGCGGGGCGCGAGCGCGGCCGGCAGGCCCTCTCGGGCGCCGTCCACGTCGGTCACCACCACGGGCCGCCCGCAGGCCAGCGCCTCCAGGGGGGCCAGTGCCATGCCCTCCCAGCGCGAGGGCAGCACGACCAGGTCGGCGGCCTGGTACCAGGGCACGGCATCGGCGACGGCCCCGGCGAACAGCACCGACTCCGGCGCGCGCGACCGGAGCCGCTCCCCGTCCGGGCCGTCGCCGACCAGGACCAGCCGGGCGCCGGGCACCTTCCGGGCGATGTCCGTCCACGCCGTCAGCAGGACGTCCTGCCCCTTCTGCCGGCACAGCCGTCCCACGCACACCACCAGCGGTGCGGCCGGGTCGAGTCGGGGCAGGAGAGAGGCTCGTACGGTGTCGACGGAGGCGGGGTGGAAGCGTTCGGGATCGATGCCGTTGGGGATGACGCTGACCCGCCCGCCGATCCGGGCGCGCCGGCCGGTGGCGCGCTCCGCCTCGCTCACGCACACCAGCCGGTCCGCCCAACGGGCGCCGAAACGCTCCCACTTGAGCGCCAGGGCCGCGGTGGCCCCGCCGACCGCCTCGAAGGACCAGGCGTGCGGCTGGAACACGGTCGGGATCCGCCCGCGCACCGCGAGCCGCCCGGCCAGCCCGGCCTTCGCGCTGTGCGCGTGCACCAGGTCGGGGCGTACCTCGTCGAGCAGGCGTACGAGCCGTCGTACCTCACCGGGGAGCGAGGGCCCCGGCGACCGGGTCGCCGCCCACCGCCGTACGTCCGCTCCCAGGGACCGCAGGTCCCCGGCGAGCCGGCCGGCCGGGCAGGCCACGGTGACGTGCAGGCCGGCCGCGAGCTGGGCCCGCGTCAGATCCGTCACGACCCGGGCGACCCCGCCGTCCACGGGTTGGGTGAGATGCAGGACCCGGGGTCTGGCGTCGGGTTCTGGCTGGTGCATTGCGCGGTTTCCTCGCTCACGGTGGCGCTCGGGACGGGCGGGAACGCGCTTACTGCTTCTTCCGTGTGTCGACGGCGACGAAGAGCGCCCCGGCCCACGCCGCGTCCCGGTGGGAAACGAGCCGAACGGCCAGCTGGTCACCGCCGCTCCGCAAACCGCCGCTCAGATCGAACACATCGGAGTCGTAGCCGAGGGTGTTGACGTACGCCGGTACACGCGCCGCCGGAGCCGCCCCCGGCTCGCTGATCGTGGAGTTCAACACATCGTCAGATGGGTTGACCGCGTCCGTGAGCGCGGCGGCGGTTCGGCCACCGGTCGAGAACATGAGCGAATCACCCGTTCGGCCGCGGTCGCCGTCGTACGCCACCAGCCCGGCCCGGCCGCCCGCGCCCCGCGGAACGGCGAGCCCGCGCAGCCGGATCTCCTTGCCGGCGGGGGAGCCGAGGGTGTCGAAGCCGTCCCAGAGGGACAGGTCGCGCAGCGGCTCCTTCGGGTTCTCATACGCCACGACCAGCGTCCAGCCGCCCCACGCGCCGGCCGCCGAACGGCCCATGGCCACGTTGATCTGGGCGACCGTGTACAGGCCCTGACCGCTCGCGCGCACCAGCTTGGTGACGTCAGCGGAGGCCTGGAAGGCATCGGCGCCCTGGGCCACCCGGTGGCCGACGACCGTGTCCGCGAGCACCGCCTTGTACTCCCCGCCGGGCTCGGCGATCAGCACCCGCCCGTTGTCCTTCGGCGGCTTCTGCTCGCCGACGCGCAGGTTGCCGCCCCAGTACAGCCGCGCGTACGACACCCGCGCGCCCTTCGGGAGCCGGACCTCGGCGCGGGAGGAGTTGTAGGTGTTCGGGTCACGGTCCACGTCGACGTAGAACATGTTGAAGGCGTTGTTGACGGCCGCCCCGCCCTGGCGCACCGCGGGGCAGGCGGGCGCCGCCTTGCCCGTGGGCGTGGTGGTGGTGCGGCAGCTGATGGCCGCGTTGGCCGCGCGGACGATTCCGCCGTGCTGTGTCGCGTGGTAGCGCTGTGCGAAGGCGAGTTGCTGTGCCTCCGCGGCGGGCGGCGCGCCGGCCGCCCGGGCGCCGCCGGGTGCCCAGAGGGCGGTGAGGGCGAGAACGCCGACTGTCGCGCGGCGTAGCAGCGGACCCAGGGAAATACGCATGACCGGCGGTGCCCTTTCGTGCGATTTGCTTGCTATAGGCGTGCGTCGGATGGGGCGCAACTCTAGCCGCTGTCCGGATTAATCCGTCGAAACCGGACAAGTGTGTCGGAATGGTGAAGCCGGACTTCGGTGACATCACTCATTTGGCGGCACAACCCCTGCGGGTCCCGCGCGTTGACTTCAGCGCCGGGCATCCCCGCCCGGGTGTTTGTGTCAAAACCCCTAGGAGCACCTCTCCATGTCGCGTATCGCGAAGGGCCTGGTCCTTACCTCCGTTGCCGCCGCGGCCGTCGCCGGCGCCTCCGGCATCGCCGCCGCCGACAGTGGCGCGAACGCCGTCGCCGCGCACTCCCCGGGCGTGCTGTCGGGCAACATCGTCCAGGTTCCCGTGCACATCCCGGTCAACATCTGCGGCAACACGATCAACGTGGTCGGCCTGCTGAACCCGGCGTTCGGCAACACCTGCATCAACGACTGACGTCTCCTCCTTTCGAGGTTGCGACACGTCATTCGCCGAACGGCCGCCCTCCCGCCAGGAGGGCGGCCGTTCGCGTTGCCGCGGGTGTCGCCGGAGGTGCTGCCCCGAATGGGGGGATGTGGCCCCGACACGCTCGACGGACCTTGACAGGCCTCCCCACCTGGGGTGATGCGAGTGGGGCGGTCGACCGGACATCACGCAGAGGAATCAAGCTGTTGCGGAGAGCGACGGCCGTTTGCACGGTGGACACAAGACCCGACGCAATCGAAAGGATTTCCCATGCGTGGCCTGCCCGTACGGCATATCGCTTCCACCGCGCTCTGCGCCACCCTCGTCCTCGGCATCACCGCCCCCGCCGCCATGGCGGCCGACGGAACGGCCGCCCGTGAGCGCAACGCCGCGGCGTCGAAGGCGCCCGTGGCCGGCACCGACGCGCTGCTCGCCCAGGCGCAGGGCCTCGGCGAGCTCGGCACTGTCCTCACCCCGGTGGCCAACCTGCTCAACACCGTCCTCAAGGCCGACGACGGTCAACTCACCGCCGACCAGGCCACCGAGCTCGGCGACGCCGTCAGGACCGCCGTCGCCAAGATCACGACGGCGACCCCGGCGACCCCGGCCGACCCCGAGGCAGAGCTGCCCGCCAAGCCCGCCGACCCGGCTGTCGTGCTCCCGGAGAAGCCCGCGGTGCCCGCCGACCCGGCCGTGGTGCTCCCGGAGAAGCCCGCGGTGCCCGCCGACCCGGCCGTGGTGCTCCCGGAGAAGCCCGCGGTGCCCGCCGACCCGGCCGTCGTGCTCCCGGCCAAGCCCGCCGACCCGGCTGCCGCGTTGCCGGTCAAGCCCGTGCTCAGCAAGGGCCGTGACGACGCCAAGGCGAAGGCCGCCGACCCGGTGTCCGACGCCGTCGCCGCGCTGGACAAGGCGGTTGCCGCCCTTCTCGCGGCCGCGACGTCCCTCGACGCCAGCCAGGTCGCCCCGGCGGTGACCGGCGTGGTGTCCGGCCTGCTCGACCTGATCAGGGCGACGCTGGCCGGGGCCGGCCTGACCCTGCCCACCCAGCCCGCCGAGGCACCGGCACCGGCCCTGCCCGCCCTGCCGACCAGCTGACGGTCGCTCCCCGATTCCCGCGCCCCGGCATTCCGCCGGGGTGCGGAAATTTTCTGCGCACACGGTTTCCGCATTCGGCAGGGCTCGTTAGGCACGACGTCAGAATTTCCCTGGTGGCTTGAGTCGCCGATTCGCCGATTCGCCGAGTGGTCGAGTCGCCGAGTCACCGAAGAAAGGAATCCGATGAAGTCCCTGAAGGCTGCCGCTGTCGTTGCCGGATCCATGGTCCTCGCCGGTGCCGCCGCGCCCGCGTTCGCGACCCCCGCCGACCTCACGCCCACCAGCCTCAACGGTGCCGTGGACACCCTCGCCAGGGGGCCCGTCAACCTGGAGGACGCGCTGCCGGTCCAGCACCAGTCGGACGCGCTCGACACCGAGAACAAGGACTCCGTGCTCAGCACCGTCAAGGGCGCGACGGGTGCCCTCAACTCCCACAACGCCCTCCTCGGCGGGCTGCCGCTCCAGGGCTGAGACGCCTTTCCCGAAGGGCCGGTCCCGTCACCGACGAGACCGGCCCTCGGTGCTGTTCGAGGCGAGTCGAGCGGCGCGTCCCTCGTTCGTGTGGAGCAATGGACCTGCGTCGTCCGGTCGAGTGAGAACACGCCCGAACGCCCCCCGACCCGCCGATAAGGTCGCGCGGTGACCTCAACCCCAAGCGCAACCCGCCCCTTCCGCGTGGCCGACCTGGGCACCCTCGTCGTGATGCCGTGGAGCGGCGAGGCCCCCGACGGCAGCGACATGCCCTACCTCCTCGCCTACTCCCTCGGTGACACCGAGGAAGGCCCCGAGGGGACCGCCGTCGCCGTCGCGCGCCTGCTCACCGACAACGGCATGCCCGTCGGCGGGGACGTCGTGGACGGCACCGAGCGGCCCAGCCTGCCGTTCACCCTGCTCGTCGAGTCGGGCGCGGCCGTCCTGAACATGCCGAACCTGAACGCCCAGTGCCTGCCGCCGCCGGAGTGGCTCGCGGCCGTCGAACAGCGCGGCTACGCCTACCTCGTCCTCACCACCCGCGCCTGGCCGGAGGCCACACCCGGCCGGGCCGTCACGCCCGAGGCGCTGGCCGCGTTCGCGGGCGCCCACGAGACCCTGACGGCCGCGGCGCACATCGTCCTGCCCGCTCGCCGGCTGCGCGGCTGATGCGGCGGCCGCACCCGGCGCCCGCGGGCGGCGGCCGCGCGTACGCCCTGCTCCTCGTCCTCACCGGTGCGGCCGGGCTGCTGGCCGCCTGGGTCATCACCCTCGACAAGTTCAAGCTGCTGGAGGACCCCGGCTTCACGCCCGGGTGCAGCCTGAACCCGGTCGTCTCCTGCGGCAGTGTCATGACGAGCGACCAGGCCTCGGCGTTCGGGTTCCCCAATCCGATGCTGGGTCTGGTGGCCTACGGGATCGTCGTGTGCGTCGGCGTGAGCCTGCTGGCCGGTGCCGCCTTCCCGCGCTGGTACTGGCTGACCTTCACCGGCGGTTGTCTCTTCGGCGTCGGTTTCGTGTCCTGGTTGCAGTTCGAGTCCCTGTACCGGATCAACGCGCTGTGTCTGTGGTGCTGTCTGGCGTGGGTCGCCACGATCCTCATGTTCTGGTACGCCGTCTCGTTCGACGTACGTCACGCGTTCCTGCCCGCCCCGGCCGGGGTGCGCGACTTCCTCACCGAATTCACCTGGGTGCTGCCGCTGCTGCACATCGGGGTGATCGGCATGCTGATCCTGACCCGATGGTGGGACTTCTGGACGAGCTGACCGTCGTGCCGTCGTGCCGTCGTGCCGATATGGCGTCAGCACTGTAGGCCCTTAGCACTGTATGGAATTAGCACTATTGCGACACTCGGGGGAATTGTGAACTGAAGCCGATTTCCGGCTCGTTACCCGGTACGGACGCAACGCCCCCCGAACCTTTCCGAAAGGGCCCGTACCTCAGATGAAGTCGACCACCCGAGGAACCCTCGCCGCAGTCATCACGTGTGTGGCGGCCGCCGCCGCCGTGACCCCCGCCGCCGCGATCGGCACGGTGCCCGTTCCCGTACCGCTCGACGGCGTCGAGAAGTCCCTCAACGTGGAACTGCCCACGATCGGCGGGGAGATCCCCCTGCCGACGCCGGGTGCGCCCGAGGGGCCGCGATTCGTCGAGGGCCGGCTCATCCCGGATCGGGTCGTTCCGCAGCTGCCGGTCGCCGCGGGGCTGCCCGGTGTGGGGCTGCGCGCGCCGCTGCCGGAGATCCTGGGGAACGACTTCAACCACCTCGGCCTCGACGCCCCCGCCTCCGACCTGCGCACGCTGAGCCCGGGCCTGAGCGTGGACGCCCCGCTGACCGCGCCCAACCCCGACCGCTTCGGACTGCCGGGCCTCCAGCTGCCCCAGGCGGGAGTGCTCACCCCGATGCTCCAGGCGGTACCCGGCGCGGCCCTCGGCGTGGGCGAGGGGCTCTAGCTCCCCCGGCGGACCGACCGCCACGAACCACGGGCCCGGACGCCGTCGTCCGGGCCCGTCGCCGTGTCCGGATCCGCTTCCCCCGGCGGACCGTTCGGGTTCTGGGCGGTGACCAGGAGGGCCACCGGGCGGTTACCCCCGTGGAAACCCGCTACAGCAACGCGTTACAGGAACCCGCTACAGAAACCGCGACAACAACCCGCTACAGAAACCCGCTACAGAAACCCGCTAGGGACAACCGGCCCGGATCAGCGAACCGGGCCGGCGCACCGGACGAGGAGCACACCATGGTCGTCAGCGTCGACGGAGTACCCGTGACCGCAGTACCGGTGGGCCCGGGCAGACCCGGCGCGGCGCACCGCGCACGGCGACGGGACCTGCTGCGCGGGCTGCTCGGCGCCGCCGCGGCCCTCGCGATCGTCCCCGTCGTCACCGGCTCCCGGCCCTCGCGGCCGGCGGACGGCGGCCCCACGGACTCCTTCGACGAGACCTACCGGGGCCGGCACATCCACGGCGTCCTCGCCTCGACGGGACACGCGGTCGCGACGGACGTCCGGTGGGACATCACGGTCGACGGCCGACCCCTGCACCTCATGCGCCGCGCCGACGGCACCTGGCTGAGCATGGTCGACCACTACAGCTCGTACGCCACCCCCCTGGAGGCGGTCCGTGCCGCCGTGGACGGACTCGGTCCGGGGGAGCGGCTGCGCGAGGCGCATCCAGCACACCATCACCCGCACATGGGGGGACACCATGGCCTACACGCGTAAGGACGTCAGCACACTCACCGGCGCCGAACGGCGGCGCTTCGTGAGAGCGCTGCTGGAGATCAAACGGAGGGGCGAGTACGACGAGTTCGTCCGCATGCACATCGACTACTACGTGTCCGACGGCGACGGCGGACTGCGGACGGCGCACATGGCGCCCTCCTTCCTGCCCTGGCACCGCAGGTTCCTGCTGGACCTCGAGCAGGCGCTGCGCCGGGTCGACTCCTCGGTGACGGTGCCCTACTGGGACTGGACGCGCGACCGCACCGCGACCGCCGTGCCCTGGACCGAGGACCTCCTCGGCGGCAACGGACGGCGCTCCGACCACCAGGTGACGACCGGGCCGTTCGCCTACGCCACCGGCGACTGGACCATCAAGGAGAACGTGACCGACGGGGAGTTCCTCACCCGGGACCTCGGCCGCGCCGCCGCCCCGATCGGCCTGCCCACCGGGAGCGAGCTGGACCTGGCGCTTCAGGACCCCGTCTACGACACCGAGCCCTGGGACTCGACGGTCACCCGGGGCTTCCGCAACAAACTGGAGGGGTGGGGCACCGGCTCGGGCAGCGCCGCCTGGCGCAACCACAACCGGGTGCACCGGTGGGTCGGCGGGGTCATGCTCGGCGGCGCCTCGGTCAACGACCCCGTCTTCTGGCTGCACCACGCCTTCGTCGACCTGTTGTGGACCCGCTGGCAGAGCAGGCACCGCGAACACCGCTACCTGCCCGCCGAACCGCCGGGGCCGACCAGCCGCCAGTACCGCCGGGTCGTCGCCCGGCAGGAGAAGTTGCCCCCGTGGGACGTGACCCCGGACCAGTTGGAGGACGCGTCCCGGATCTACCGGTACGCGTGAACGGGTCGCGGTGAACCCGACGCGGTGAGCCCGACGCGGTGAACCGCTCGCGGACAAGGGGAGAGCCCCGGCGCTCGAGGTGCCGGGGCTCTCCTGGTGGTACGTACGCGGGGTACGACCGGGGTGTACGTACGGGACGTACGGACGAAACTCAGCCGCCGTAGCCGCCGCCGTGCTTGTCCTCGTGCTTGTCGTGGTGCTTGTCGTGGTGCTTGTCGCCACCCTTGTCGTGGTCGCTGACGTTGGCGCAGGTGTTGCCGAAAGCCGGGTTCAGCAGGCCGATGATGCTGATGCTGTTGCCGCAGACGTTGACCGGGATGTTGACCGGAACCTGGACGACGTTGCCCGACAGGACACCCGGCGAACCCACGGCCGCGCCCTGCGCACCCGCGTCCGCCATGGCCAGGCCGGCTCCGCTGACCACCACGGCGCTGGTGCCGAGGGCAACAGCGGCCACCTTCGCGATGCGAGACATCACGTTCTCCTTAGGGAATCGGTTCGTACGGTGGCAGGGGGCGCCGCCGCACTCCCCGTTCAACGCCGACACCGTGAGCGGGTCACGGTGCGTTCGGACGGATCACCCTTTTTGAACAGGACGGCCGTACAACCGAGTGGCTAGTGCGACTGGAGGTGTGTCGCGACGAAGTCGCTCAGGGTGGCGATGGACTGGAGGCTGTCCAGGCTCAGGTCCAGCGCGGCCACGTCGACGCCGTACCGCTTGTCGATCGTGCCCAGCAGGGTCACGCCGGCCAGCGAGGTGAGGCCGATCTCCGGGCCGAACAGGTCGGTGTCGGCGGGGAGTTCCGCGACCACCGCCTCGTCCAGACGGGCCGCCTCGGCGATCAGTGAACGGAGCTCGCGTTCCACGGCGGCCCGCTCTTGGATGTCCGTCACGCTTCGGCGTCCTCTCGGTCGGATACGTGCAGCCAGGCGGGTGACCCGGGCAGATCGCCCTGAAGTGTCCTGCCCAGCACCGCCGAATCCGCGGCGGTGGCAGCACCGGTGACGGTGGCGGTGTCATCCGTACGGCGGAGGCCCGCCTGGCGGAGCAGGATGCGCATCTCCAGGTTGGCGTCCGTCGGGCGCAGGGTCACCCGGAACTCCTCGGCGCCGGCCTTCCGGGCCCGCTCCATCAGCCGGAAGAGGAAGGCCGCCGCCGCGCCCCGGCCGGCCACCCGGCAGGAGAGCGCGAGCAGCGGGACGGACCAGGTGACGGGCGCGGAGCGGTCGGTGTGGTCGGTGCGGTGCGTGCGGTGTGTGCGGTCGACCAGGGCGGCGCCGATGATGCCGTACGCGCCGAAACGGTCCGTCATACGGGCGGTGTACAGCTCGTGTCCGTCCGAGGAGGCCAGCTCGCGCAGGCGGTCGGGGGTGAGCCCGGAGGAGTTCAGCCGGTGGGTGCGGGCGGCGAGCTCCAGCGCGCGCGGGACCTCGTCGGCCGTGGCCGCGCCGACGGTGAGGCGCATGTCGCACCAGCGCAGGAACTCCTCGCGCGAGCCCTCGAAGCGTTCGCCCTCGGCCCTGCGGGTCTCCTCCGTGCGGTACCGGTGTACGCGTTCGCGGGACTCGGCGGTGACCCCCCGGCCCTCGAACGCGGCCAGCAGCGCGGGCACGTCCTCGGGCGCGAGGGTGCGTACGCCCGGTAGGAGGGCCTCGACCTCGGCGCGCTCGTACGGGGAGTCGTCGACCAGGACGAGGGCGTCCACGGCGATGCCGAGGTCCTGCGCGATCCTGCGCAGCGACTCGCTCTTGTCCTGCCAGGACACCTGCGGGGCCAGGAAGCGCGCCCGCACCTGCGGCACGGCGTCCAGCCGGTCGAGCACCGAGGGGGCGCTGCGGCTCGCGATGCTGCTGAGCACACCGCGGGCCGCCAGGGCGTCGATCGCGGCGAGCGCCGAGGGGCGGGGCGTGGGCAGGTCGTCGGTGGCCGACTCGACGGCGATCTCGTCCCACAGGGTGCCGTCGAGGTCCCATACGACGCACTTGACGCCGACGGGATCGAAGCCGTCCGTGACGCTCATCGGACTCCGTCCCCCTCCGGGAGGAACAGCTTCATCGACAGGCTGGTGGGGTCGAAGCCGAACTTGCGGTACACCGTGCGCATCGGGACGTTGCCCACGTGCACCCGGCCGACGACCTCGGTGATGCCGTTGGCCAGGCAGAACTCCAGACCGGCGGTGAGGAGGAGTTCGGCGACGTCGCTGCGGTTGTCCACCGGGGACACCGCCAGGGAGCGGAAGTTGGCGTAGCGGTCGCCGGTCATCGCGTTCTGGTTGATGCTCACCCAGCACCAGCCGACGGGCTCCTCGCCCGGACCGTCGGCGACGATCATGCCCTCCTTCGACTTCTCCATGGCGCGGCCGAGGCGGGTCGCCCAACGCGCGGGGTCGTCGATGGCGTCCTCGCCGAAGGAGACACGGGCGATCTCGGCCTCGAACCGTCCGATGGCCGGCAGATCGCGCTCGGCGGCCTGGCGGGTGGCGTACGGCCGCGCCCGACCGGCGAGGGCGGCACGGTCCTCGCCGGTCGGCGGGCGCCAGCCGATGGTGCGTCCGGCGGGAGCGGCCGGGGTCGGCGCCGGGGCGGGGGCGGGGGCCGCGGGGTTCGGGACCGTGGCCGGGGTCTCGGCGGCAGCCGGAGCCTGCTGAGCCGGGACTGCCTGCTGGGGCGGGGTCGCCCGCTGGGCCGGGGCGGCGGGGGGTTGTCCGGCCGGGGTTGCCGGGTCCTCCGCCGGAACCAGGCGGCCGGGGCGGAAGGGGCCCTTGCCGCAGTTCGGGCAGCCTTCGTCGCGCAGGGCGGCCACCGAGGTCCAGCGGGCGCCGGGTCCGACGCGGAGCCGGGCGTCGCAGGCCACGCAGGTGTACTCGCGCTGCCGGGTCCGCTTGTCGCCGGTGTAGAGGGGGCCGCTGAACTCGCCCTCGTGGGTGGGGGCCGTCGAGGTGGTCGTGAGCAGGTGCTGGAAGAAGCCGACACCGCCGAGGATGCCGCTGCCCTCGTACTCGTTGAAGTTGCGGATGAAACCGTTGGTGACCAGGCCGAGCCCCATGATCTCCCGCTGCACCTCCAGCATCTCGTCCGGGCTCTTGCCGCCGAAGGAGAAGAAGACGCTGTGCGCGGGGCCGGGCCGCAGCCCCTCCACGGCACGGGAGAGGAAGAGGCGGGCGCCCTCGGCGGTGTAGGGCGGGTCGGTCATGGCCACGTCGTGCTGCCCGTGGAGTTCGGCGGGCAGCGGCAGACGCAGGTCGTGCTGGACGGTCTCGACGCGGGTGCCGAGGCCGGCCGACACCTTCTGGATGTAGTCGAGGATCTCGGGGGAGATGTCCACGACGGTCACCCGCTCGACGATCGGAGCGCCGAGCACGTCGCCCACCACGGCGACGGCGAGGGACACCAGGTCGTCGTCGCCGATCAGGAGCAGGGAGCCGCCCGGCAGTGCGCCCGCCGTGAGCAGCGCGAGCACCCGGCGCACCTTGGTCTCGGCCGTGCAGTGCGACTGGTCGATCGCCATGTCGGCGGCGGGACCCGACTCCATGAGGGCGCGCAGCCGCCGTACGGCCTGGTCCAGGACGTCGGGGATCACCAGCTCGCGCCCGTCACACGTGGTGCAGGTGGCGTCGAGGGACAGGTCCATGCCGAGCTGGGCGACGAGGTCCAGACCGGCCTCGGTCAGCCGCGACGGACGCTGCGTGGTGACGAATCCCCGGCGGCGCAGCTCGTTCCCCAGCGCGGCCACGATCGGGACGGGCAGGCCGGTCGCGCGGCTGAGGTCCTTGGTGGAGGCGGGCGCCAGCCGGCGCAGCGCGCGCAGGACGGAACGCACCCCGGGCGGTCCCTCCTGGAGTCGGACGGCTTCCGCGACCTCCGTGAGCACGGAATCCGCGGTGGCACGCCGGCGGTGTCGAGGCGCGTCTTTCACAAGGCAACTCCGGGCAAGCTGATTGGTGGATTCCGGGCCTATCGAGTATACGGGCAGGTACGCAGACCTCCGGACCCGCTCGGACGGCGGGGAAACGGCCGGGAATCGACACGGAATTCGAGCGGCCGAAGGGGAACCCCGTGACGTCCTGTAGGGGATTCCGATTCCTGTTCCGCCGGCTGCTCTGTCTGCTGTTCCGTACGCTGTTTCATCCGCTCTTTAATGTGCTGTTTCAGCCGCTGTTTCATCCGCTGTTTTGTATGATGTCCCGTTCCGTGTTCTGTGTGATGTCTGCGAGGAGGTTCGGAAAAGGAATCCCGGAAGGGGTGCGGTGGGTTTTCGAGTGAATCCCCCGGACTCCCTGCTCCCCCCTTGACGCGAAGCGCGCGCGAGCCCCAGAGCGCCCCGGATGCTACGCTGGGCACCATCGAGCGCCGCTTACCGGCCTCGCAACCTTCCCCTTTGGCCGCGCGGACCAGCGCAGATCTATGTGAAAGGAGACGGGGGCAGCGGTTCGTCACCCCCGGTTCCCCATGACCAACTCCGCCAACCTCGCCACCGAGGGCATAAACGTCGACGATCTGTGCTCTTATGCCGTCGATGTATGGGTGAGCGACCACAGCATCCTGACCGACGAGGAGCGCCTCCTCCAGGTGCTGCGCACGGCCGCCGAAAAGGGAAACGCCACGGTACTCGGTGAGGCGTCACACGTTTTCCCGAACGGTGCCGTCACCGCGATTCTCCTGCTTTCCGCGTCGCACCTGAGCATTCACACCTGGCCCGAATTCAGCCTGGCCAATGTCGACCTGCTCGCCTATGGCCGACTGAACGGCGAGCGGATGATGCAGAGCGTCGAGCTGGGCCTTTCGCCCACGCGGATCAACGTGACGCGCATGCTGCGCGCGGTGCACTGACCCGCACCGTTCACAACCACCCCGACAGCGACTCGACGAAAGCGTCGAACCGGTCCCGGTGGATCGCGTGCGGTGCGTCGGGCACCGTGCGCACCTCGAAACCGCGCCGCACCAGTTCCGCCCGCATCTCCGCGCTGACGAGCATGCTCGGGTCCGAGGTCTGGACGAGCGAGGGCACCTGAGCCTTCTCCGGCGTGTGGTCGATGTGCCGGTGGGAGGAGAGCGCGAGAGCCGTTTTCTCGTCCCAGCGGTCGAGGGCCTGCCGCTCGGCCGCGGCCCGCTTCTCGAATCGGGCGTCCGGTTCTCCGTTGTGCGGGGGTCGGGAGAGCGCGGCGAGGGCGCGGGAAGAGCGCTTGAAGAGGGTGAAGAGGGCCGGGTCCAGGGATCCGTGGGCCCCGGCGAGTTGCCAGGCCGGTTCCGAGTAGACGGCGCGGGCCGGTTGCAACTCCGCCACCGCGAGCGCCAGGGCCAGCGCGCCCAGTGAATGGCCCAGCGCCACCTCCGGGGCGTGCGGCAGCGTCTCGAGGAGATCCTCGGCGAAGAGCCGGGGCTCGTACTTGCCACGAGCGCTGTCGCCGTGCCCGCGCAGGTCCACGGCGAGGACGCGGTAGCCCCGTCCGGTCAGGACCGGGACCAGCTCGTGCCACGTGCGGTGGTCGGACATGATGCCGTGGACGAGGACGGCGACGCGCTCGCCCGTCCCCCACTCCTGTGTGTGCAGTCGCATGCGGCTGCCCCTCGTGTGGTGTGGTGTGAGCAGGAGTCTAGGGCGCGGGCTGATCATCGAACCAGGACGAGGCACTGTGACAGGACACCCGGTGCAGGTGTGGTGGGCCCGTCTGGAGGACGCCCGGGCGGGTCTACGAGCACTTCTCGATCCCGTGGAACACGCCCGGTACGAGGCGACCGTCGACCCCGCGGGCAGGGGACGGTTCCTGGTCGGCTGCGCCCTCAGCCGCCTGATCCTCGGCGAACTGCTCGGCCTGCCCCCGGCGGACGTCCCCCTGCGCCGCGTGTGTCCGCGCTGCGGCGGGCCGCACGGCAAGGTCCACCTGGCACTACCGCCGGACGGCCCTTCGTGCACCCGTCCGGCCTACGGCTTCTCCATCACCCACAGCGGCGCGCTCGTCGGCGTCGCCGTCCGCCGGGGCGGGGAGGTGGGCCTCGACGTCGAGGAGTCCCACGGCGACATGGACGTCGACTCCGCTGCCCGTGTCGCCCTGTCCGCCCCGGAACTCGCCGCGCTGTACGCCCGCCCGGCAGCCGAACGGCAGCCCGCCTTCCTGCGCACCTGGACGCGCAAGGAAGCCGTGCTCAAAGCGCTGGGCGTGGGGCTGGGCGTGCCGCCGCGCGAACTGGAGGTGTCCGCGCCCGACAAGCCGCCGACCATCCTGACCTGGCCCGGCCGACTAGCCACCCGCCCCCACATGAGCATGACGGACCTGCTCGTCAACGGGGTGCACCCCGCGGCGCTGGCGGTGACGGGAGTCAGGGTGGCGGAGGCCGGTGGGATCGGGGCGGGGCAGGGGGTGACCGGCGGGGTCAGGGCGGGGGAGGACGTCGAGGCCGGGGCGGGAGAGGACGGCGAGGCCGGGGCGGGAGAGGGCGGAGGCGGCGAGGTAGGGGTCGAGGAGGAGGGAAGCGCCGAGGCCGGGGCGGGAGAGGGGAAGGCCGGCGGGGTGCGGGTCACCCTGCACGACGGCTCGGAGCTGCTGGCCGGGTACGCCCGGTGACCGCTCGCCCGCGGCTTCCCTCGGCTTCCTGCGGCTTCGTTCGGTGCCTTCGGCGTCCTTCGGCGTCCTTCGGCATGGCCGGGAATCGGCCAGACTTCTCGCGCGCAACGCCAGCGCGGAACGCCAGCGCGGAACGCCAGCAAAAATGCCCTCCCAAAGGGAGGGCGGAGACTTGCGCCCCCGGCAGGAATCGAACCTGCGGCCAAGCGCTCAGAAGGCGCTTGAGCGGACCACCGGGTGAGCGGGTCTGACCTGGTTCTTTCCGGGCATCGACTCGTGACGTTCGGCGACTTCGACACGCATTCGACCGACGAGGATACGAATGCGCTTCGGCTACGTCCACGCATCCCGGGCGCACTTGGATGTCAGCGGAACAGCTGCGGCACTGGGCAGGCCTCCAATGGTTCCTCCGGCCGGTCGGCCCAATTCCACCAGACATGCCGACCGGCACATCTCCACATCGACCGGCAGACCCGTCGGCCGTCGTCCTCCCGCCTGGACAGTAGGAGGCCACCGAACTCCATGGGCTGGCTGCAATCGGGGCAGGCCGGGGCGTCGTTGGTCATGCGGCGCACACTAGTGCTGGTGACCGCATGGGTTCACCGGGTGGAGGTGGAGTCGCGCCTCGACGCAACCGTGCCTGGCAGGATCTCCCGCATGTTCGAAGAGAAGCTGGACGCGCTGGCACAGATGATGGCCGAGCATATGGCCGCGCCGTTCCCTCCGGGCTTCCGAGGCCTGGACATCGAAGGCCGGGACATGGTGCTGCTCGATGCGGACTCCTACGCCTACGCGGCCAACGTCCTCGAAGGCCCGCTCGATGAGCAGCGTCGCGCTGGCTTGAGCAGGCTCACAGCGGCGTTCGAAAAGGTTCTTCCCGCGATCGGCGACGAGTACGGGGCCAAGTACTACACACACGTGCGCGACATGGCCGTGCTGGCGGCCGAAATCGAGACCTTGCGCGACAAGTAGACCTCCGACCGCCACGACCACCAGCCGGCGAACCTACGCGCTCACAGCGCTACCGGTTGATCGGGACCTCATAGACGATCTCGCAGTGAGCGGCTGGCACCACGATGTCCGCCGTCTCCACGGGCCGCCCTTCGTCGCTGTAGTACGTCCGCCGGATGTGCGTAACGAGCGCGGCCTTCTGGATCCCGAGAAGCGATGCCTCCTCGGCGGTCGCCTGCCTCGGCTCCGGCTGCTCCACGGCGTGGCCGACGGTGATGCCGATCGCGGCCATGCGGTTCACGACACCCGCCCCGGCGTGCGGCCCTCCCTCGGGCAGGACCACGAGAGTGCCGGCCGTGAGGTCGTACGGCTCCCAACTCGTCGACAGCTGCACAGGCTTGCCGTCCGCCAGGAACTCGTACGTCGTACGGACGCACAGCTCGCCCTCGGCGATGCCCAGCCGCGCCGCGATCTCCGCCGGTGCCGGCACCTTGGCGTCGGTCCGGCTCTCCCAGTCCCCTTGCCTGCCGACAGCCTTCATGTCCGCTCGGAAGGGTGACCCGTTGGGCTGTTCGCGCGCCGAGGACCGGACCACCCGCACGCGCTGCCGCGGCTCGGCGACGTACGTGCCTGACCCGGCGCGACCCTCCAGGACGCGCTGGGAGATCAGCAACTCCTGTGCCCGGCGAACCACGTTCTCGCCCACGCCGCACTCCTGGCCGATCTGGGCGCGGGATGGCAGGCGGTCTCCCGGCTCCCACACGTGCTCCGCGAGGCGGAGGTGCAGAAGTGAGGCAACGGGCGTTCGGCGGCGTACAGGTATCCCAGCCAGTCGAGATCACCTCGACCACTGTGCAGCGCGGCGACATCATCCAAGTCGGCGGCCGGGCGTGCCGGGTGAGCAACCTCTTCCAGTTGCCCCAAGGCTCCAGGCAACTGCTCTTCGAGTCGGGCGAGCTGCTGACCATGCACACGCGAACCCGACTCGTCGCCGTGCGGATGCAGAGAAGGCGGTGATCCAGCCCATGCGTTCTCGCCATCACGACATCGCCGATGACCTCAAGGCTCAGATCGCGAGCGGTCGCATCAAGCCCGGCGAACGCCTGCCGTCCGAAGTCGGACTGGCCGGCCAATACAAAGTCAGCACGGCGACCCTGCGGAGCGCTCTCGCGGTGCTTCAAGGGGAAGGCCTCGTCGAGAAGATCCACGGTAAGGGGAACTTCGTCCGCCATCGCCTCCGCAAGATCATGTACGTCGGTGGTTGGGGAACGCTGGACCCATGGACAGCCGCTGAGGCAGCCCTGCGCATCACGGACCGCGCCACCACGATCGAGGCGCATGGGCACTTGGCAACCCTGTTGCGAGTTCCGAACGGCAGCCCACTGACGGAGCTTCTCAGCATCAGCTACCAGGGAGAGTCCCCGCACAGCCTGGCCCGCATCTACGTCCCGCGCGACCTGGAGCCCACGGAAGCTCTCAGTGACGGCCCCTCATACATGCGGACAGAAGAAAGTTTTGCTGTGCTGAGCCCGCTGTCGGCGGAGGTCCGGGAGACGGTCTCCGCCCGCCCCCCGACACCAGATGAGGCGTCCACCCTCCGGATCAACCCCACCACAGCGGTGCTCGCCATCAACCGAGTTGCCGCCGACACGGCCGGCCGCGTAGTCGAGGCCGCGCTTCTGGTGTTGCCGGGGGACCGCGTCGACGCGGTTTTCACCACACACCACGTGACCAATGAGAGGCAGACGCAAGGATGACGGCGCAGAACGAGCTGCGGCTCCTCCCGTGGTCGGGGCCGGAGGACAAGCCCTGCTACTTGAGCACCGACGACAGGAATGGCTACATGTCCCGCCTGGCCGACAACATCGAATCGGAGCAACTCGAGACAGCAACCGAATTGCTGAAGCAGGCCGCGGAAACCCTCGGTGACGAGCACGCCGGCCCGGAGGACATGCAGCTCCTGGCGAAGGAACTGACCGGAGCCCTACGAGACGTACTCCGCGTAGCCACCAGCCGCGGTCACCTCCTGGCGGTGAGCGAACCTCAGCGCATCTGAGGAGGACGGTCGGCAAGGCGGGTACCGGGGCTGCTTCCCGTTCAACCCGCGCTGGGAGAGGGACTTGGACAAGATCCGGGTCACTCTCCCCGTTGTGTGTTTCGTCGGTCTGGCCTGACGAGAAGGCACACTCGGAACGCGTGACCGTCTTGCACGCCAGCCGAGGGCGAACGTCTTCGCAGCGCCCTCGTTCGCCAGGGCTGCTGTCACCGTGAATCCCCGCTGTTCCCCGCTCGATCTGATGCCCTTGTCGTGCGGCCACGACACGCTCGCCACGGCCGCAACCCTCTGGTCTCAGCAGCGGTCCTACATGCTTGGTGCGCGGCGTGTCACCGCGCCACGGGTCAGGTGCCGCACCTCGGGACTGTCCACGTCGGGCGCCGAAGCCCTTGTGGATGGCTTAGTCGAAGACTGCGAGCAGCGCCGGGAGTTACGGATGTTCCCTCGTTCGATGCCCCCGGTCTGGCTCCTGCTCCGCGTTAAGCTTCTTGCGCTGCCGAGGACGGGCGTTTCGGGGGATTGATGTACGGTGCAGACGGATCTACTCAAGGGGTCTTTCAGGCGCTGGGGGCTGACGATCCGCTGAGTGTCGGCGGCTATCGGATGGCAGCCCGGCTCGGTGCGGGTGGCATGGGCAAGGTGTATCTCTCGCACACCCCAGGCGGACGACCCGTGGCGCTCAAGGTGATCCGGCCCGAGCTCGCCGAGGACCCGGAATTCCGGCGGCGGTTCGCGCAGGAAGTGCAAGCGGCCGAGCGGGTGCAGGGCTTGTACACGGCACCGGTGATCGACAGGGACACAGAGGGTCCGCAGCCCTGGCTGGCGACCGCCTACGTGTCCGGGCCCACGCTGGCTTCCGCCGTTGCCGAGCACGGGCCACTGCCCGCCCCCACCGTGTTACTACTCACGGCCGGGGTCGCCGAGGCACTGCAAGTGGTGCACGGTGCCGGCATCGTGCACCGTGACCTGAAGCCGTCCAACGTGCTGCTCGCCGCCGACGGCCCTCGCGTCATCGACTTTGGTATCGCCCGCGCCGCCGACACCACCGCGCTGACCGGCAGCGGCGTTCTCATCGGTACTCCTGCCTTCATGTCTCCGGAGCAGGCGTCGGGACGTACTGTGGGGCCGCAGTCCGACGTGTTCGCCCTTGGGCAAGTGACCGCCTTTGCCGCGCTGGGCAGGTCCGCGCACGGGGACGGGCCGTCCCACGCGGTCCTCTATCGGATCGTCCACGAGGATCCGGACCTCGCCGGACTGCCCACCGAACTGGACGAAATTGTCCGCCGCTGTCTGGCGAAGGATCCGGGCGCACGTCCGTCGCTCAGCGAGGTACTCGCCCTCTGCAATGCAGCGTCCGACGCCACTCAGCTGCGCCGTCCTGAGGACTGGCTGCCCGGCACCCTGACCACGGCCATAGCCCAGCGGTACGCCGCACTGTCGCCGCGATCGACGGCACCTGTGTGGCCTGCGGGGTTTGGTTCTGCCGTACCGCAGGCGTCCGCGGCGACCGAGCCTGGCGGGATGCAACACCCTCCGACGGCGGTGTCAGCCGGAGAACCGGCCCAGCAAGTGTCGATACCTCAGTCCCCTCCGACTGCGTCGGCCCTTCCTCGGCAAGCACCGGCACAGGCGAGCCCGGCGTATGCGCCGACGCCAGCGGCAGGGGCGTATGGGCCGACGCAGACGGTACGGTCCGCTTGGTCTGCTCAGCCCATCGCACCGGGCGCACCCGGCACCCCTCCCGTCCGACGTCGGAAGATCGGCATCGTCATCGGCTGTGCTGCGGGAGCCATCGTGCTCCTCGTCGCCGCTCTCGTGGGTCATCTCGGGCGGGACGGCGGAGCCGAAACAGGCGGGGACGCGAAGCAGACGGGCCCCGTTGCCACCGTGTCCGGCGGGGCGACCGCCTCAGCGCCTTCCTCGGAGGGGTCGTCCACGGGCAGCGCCCTCAAGCCGGAGATCCACAAGAACGTCCACCTGCCCGACGGCTATTACCTGAAATTTAGCGATCAGCCACTGGTGCCACACGATTCCAATTTCGACGACCTGTACTTGTCGTGTGGCAGCACCGCCGACTGCGACTTCGGCCACTACAACACCAAGCTCGTGCTGCTCGACCAGGGCGAACAGGGCTCTCTGGACACCTGCAAGCAAGACACCCGCTATCTGCCCCAGTCCGTCTCCCTAAGCCGGCTCTCCCAGGGCAGGCAGCTCTGCGCAACCACGCAGGATGGCCTCATCGCCCTCGTGACGTTCGAGAGCCAGTCGCCCAGCACGAGTGCCAGCCAGTACGTCACTCTGGACATCACTATCTGGCGGGATGCCGTGCCGACGCAGAACGGTTGACACACGGCTCCGGAGGCCTGTTGGTAACCGGGCAACGTGGCAGGTCGCGGCCCTGCGTGCGCCAGATCGAGCGGGACGAGTCCACGGATAGGCCACGGCCGGAACAGAGACCGGATGGCGCCACTGTTATGGGTGGTGCAATGAGGTTTGCAGGGTCGGCCGCAGTACCCCAGGTCTCCGTCACACCAGAGTCGTCAACTACGGAGAAGGTTGTCTCCCGCGTGAGAACCGGCGCCCCGTCCCGGGTGATGGCTGCCCTGAGGCGCCTGGCCATCGGCGCACTCCGGCTCGCCGGCCGCACCGACATCGCTGGAGGACTTCGCTACCGCGCCCGCAACCCCGATTACTTGCTCACCACTCCAGACATCACGTGATCAAACCGGGTGGAATCGTGAGAACGACGCAGGCCTGCCCGTCGTCCGGCCAGCGGGCGCGATCAGGCGCGCCTGCTGACCGTTCCAGCGGATTCAGCAGGTGGATCTGCTGGAGATCTTTATTCCGGTGACGCTGTAGGCGTTGGCGAACACGGTTGAGTTGTTCGGCGGAAGACAGATCGAGGTGCCGTCCTGGAGCCGCAGGTACACCACGTCGTCGTTCCGGGTGTTCACGACCCCGTAGTGCGGCCGGGGCGTGACGGCCTGATAACTACTGGTGACGTCCTTGTACTTTGAGATCGGCGTGCCCGCGAGCAGGGCGTTGTTGTCCACGTAGAAGCAGACGTAGGGGTACGGACAGCCGTGGGTGGGGGCCTCCGCATGGGCTGCGGATGCGCCGGTCACGGAGATTGCTGCGACGGCCACGCTCACCCCCGCGAAGCTTGCAACCTTCCGGATGGCGGACTTCATCAAACCTCCAAAAACTCGATCAATTGTTCGAGTCTGCCCGCGAGTGGCGGCGGGCATGACAAGGCAGCAGCGTAGCCGGGGAAGACGTAGGCTGCTGTCGCGAACTCCCCATGCCCTCACGACGCTTGCGGATAATCACGCCTGGGCCCGGCCGGCGCGGCTCCGCTACTCGCTGCGGATGCTCCTGCCGGCTACACGGAAGATCTTCTGGTCGATGTGCACGTCCACGAAGAACTTCATCGCCCGCGGGCTGGACCACGCGCGCCACAAGGGGCAGCCAGACCGGTCACATCCTGCGGATGTAGTGCGCGCCTCGGCCGCTGCCCCCAGACGACAAAGAACCCCCCGGCTGTGGCGAATTCAAGGGGTCGTGGCAACACCGCTGATCATGCGGCTGTCGTGAGGAGCTTAGCGAGGCGCTCGGCTGGGGTTTCCCAGTCGAGCGTTT